>NC_009523.1:3034090-3337500 GCF_000016665.1 Roseiflexus sp. RS-1 | reverse complement strand
GGTGCAGCCCCGTCCAACAGACCTTATGAGGACTGTGCTCCCTGGTGGCGTCCAACGCGAGGGCGATCTGGGGGGTGCGCCGCCATGCCACGATCCACGGTAGGAGACCGGCAGACCAGGACGTACCTTCCACCCGTCGCTGACTGGGGGCCGCCTTATCCACCCCATCCAAGCACCATTCCCGCAGCCGTTAGCGAATGGTCTGCGGATTGACACATGGACTGCGGGTCAGGACGACAGCTGACGGGCAAGCGCTGCGAGCCAGGATCGCGCCCCAGACCCGCCAGGACAGGCCCCGTTGCTGGACGGGTCGCACCATCGGCAAATGGCTTGCGATCACGCGAACTGGCGCATCAGGAGCGCCTGGTGTTGGGGTTGGCGCTGGCGACGCGCATTACGCTGGCGCTCGGAACGCACGCTGCAGCGCAGGCCATCCCGTGCTGGAGGCGGGGCGGTCGCCGTCGGAGTTGGGCTGGCGTCCACCGTCGGTTCCGTCTGGGACGCGATGCCTGCTGGCAATGGCTGTGGCGGAATGAGCGCACCCCCATCCGCTGGGAGCCAGCGGGGTTGGATCTTGCGACATGGTCTGCCGAAGCCCGCGCACGGTATGCGCCCGCTGGCACGACGCTCCGCCGACGGAACGCTGCCGGGATGCCGCATCCTGCTGCGACAAAGACGTAGAGCACTCATATGTTCTGTCCGCTCTTGAACCTGTAAGGGAGGGCATGCGGGCGGGACGCCCGCGCTCCCAGGGGTGAGACGGCGGGGGATGCGGGCAGGATGCACGCGCTCCCAGGGGTGAGGCGGCGGGGGATGCGGGCGCGACGCCCGCGCTCCCAGAGGTGAGGCGTGCCGGGAACGCGCGTGGCGGAGGGACATGCGGGCGCGACGCCCGCGCTCCCAGGGGTGAGGCGGCGGGGGATGCGGGCGGGACGCCCGCGCTCCCAGGGGTGAGACTTCGCTGCACCCACGCTGACCCGGAGGCGTTGTGAGACGCCCGCGCTCCCAGGGGTGAGGCGGCGGGGGATGCGGGCGAGGACGCCCGCGCTCCCAGGGGTGAGACGGCGGGGCATGCGGGCGCGACGCCCGCGCTCCCAGGGGTGAGGCGTGCCAGGGATGTGTGCGCTGAGGTCTGTCAGGCGAGGTGGCGTTTGAAGAAGGCGATAATCCGTTGACGGGCGTCGCGCGCCGATGGTTCGTGGTAGGTCGTCTGCGTTGCGCGCCAGACAATCCGCATCAATGCGGGAAAATCGCGCGGATCGTGTTCATTGAGGAAGGCGTGCCCGGCATCAGGGTACTCTTTCACGTCGTGTTCGATGCCGAGAGTCGTCAGCGCCTGTTCGAGACGTTGTGCTGCGCCACGCAGGGTAATGTCCTTCGCACCGTAACTGGCGACAATCGGGCAGGCGCCGGCGAGGACACGCTCGATCTCTTTCGGCAGGACACCATAGTTGACGCTCGATGCTGCAAACCCGTGACCGGGCGCCAGCAGCAGGGCAAATCCGCCGCCCATGCAGAAGCCGATCACCCCGATGTTGCCAGTGCAATCGTCGCGTTGGGCCAGCCAGTCGCGCGCTGCTGCAATGTGGCGGAACATCATCCCCTGCCACGTGAGGTAGTCGCGGATGATCAGGCGCAGACATGTGATCACCGTGCCGCCATCGAACAGATCAGGGGCAATCGCCAGAAACCCTTCGCTCGCCAGCCATTCCACCTGCTGGCGAGTGTCGCGCCGCATTCCCAGGGCGTCATGAATAACGACGACGCCGGGCCAGGGTCCGTTGCCGTCCGGCGTGGCCAGGTATGCGTTCAATGCCCCATCGGGCGCGGGAATCACGATGTCTGCCATTGTTTCGTCCTTTGAGCGGTACAGGTACGGTGCTATGGTATCATGGGTTCGCTCAGGTGTGGAAGGGTTGCAGGTTGGAAGGTTGCAGGTTGCGGGTTGAACGTTGAACGTTGAACGTGGGAAGGTTGCAAGTTTCTGATTCTCGGTTCCCGGTTCCTGGTTCTCAGTTCCTGGTTCCCGGTTCCCGGTTCCTGGTTCTCGGTTCTCAGTTCCTGGTTCTCAGTTCTCGGTTCTCGGTTCTCTATGAAGCGACATACATTTGCATATGCGCTGCTGGCGCTGGCAGCGTTGGTCATGCTGTCCGGTCTGGCGATCGGCAACCGTGGTGATGCGCGGAACCGGATTCCGCTGCCGCTGCGCATGCTGTCGTCGTTGCTGGTCTGGCTGGCGGCGCTGCTGTTGTGGCGTGGCGCGACACCCGCGTCTCGGCCGCCGGCGAAACTGGCGGCGGCCGGTATGGGGTGTGGGTTCCTGGGGGATCTGATCATGGCGCGGGTTCTTCCGCTGCCGCACCATGTGATCTTCGGCATGCTTGCATTTGGGGTCGGGCACGGATGCTACATTGGCGCTACAGCGCACCACCTGGTGCGGCGGGATGCGCTGAGGACATTGCCGTTGCCGCTGCTGGCGAGCTGGATCGTCGGTGCGGCGGGATGGTACGGTGTCGCGCGCAATCCAGCGCAGCCGGGGATGCTGAACCGTGCAGCGCTGGCATATGCGTTGCTGCTCGCCTCGATGAGTGGAATGAGCGCGGCGCTGGCGGTGCGCGATCGGCAGTATCTGTCGCTCGCAATCGGCGGTGCGCTCTTTTTTATTTCCGATCTCATTCTGGCGGGGGAACTCTTTCGCAATCTCTTTTTCCCCCATATCGGCGACGCGATCTGGCTGACCTATCTCACGGGGCAGGGGTTGATCGTGGAGGCGCTGGGGACCGGTCGGGAAGTGCAGGTGCTTCCATCAACCGACACAGCGCGCGAATAGTGACTCGCATGCCTTCCGCGCTGCTATGAAGATTGAGCATTTATTCCGCTCTACCGCGCTAGCCGTGGGGCTGATGGAGATTGAAAATTAAATCCGCTATACTGCGCTAGCCGTGGGGCTGAAGCCCTCGGCTATGCAAGGCAAAGTCCGCCTGCGCGGGCTATATCGGATTATTTCTTCAAAGACCATAAGCCCTCGGCTAGCCAGGGCAAAGCCCGCCTGCGCGGGCTAGAGCGGATTATTTACTCAAAGACCATCTCAGCCTGTTGGGTATCTCCAGCCTGCATGCTCATACTATTCCCCCCTGCCATTGTGCACGCATAAAGGCAAGCGCAACCGGCGCCTGTTCCGCCAGATTCTCCAAGGCGCATTCAGCCGAGATGCGCGCATTGTAGCCTGCATTGCGCAGCACGTGCATAAAACCCGCGTAGTCATACCCCGGCGTGTCTGGTGGGTGTCGTCCGCCGCCGGCCACGTGAACGTGCACAATGCGCGGCATGGCTGCGGCAACCGCATCGAGCGGCTCGCGTTCGATCTCGATGTGGTAGAGATCGGCTAACAGATAGACGTGGTGCAATCTGCGATCACGAAGAAATGTGGCGCACTCGCCGACGGTATTGAATACATTGCACTCCTGGCGGTTGAGATGTTCAAGCGCCAGAGTGATGCCGCAGCGGTCGGCCTCTTCTCCGGCGAGCGCCAGCGCATCGGCAAGCTGATCAAGCGCCCGCTCACGCGACCATCCATCGGGGATGCGACGGGCAGCGCCGCTGCCGAGGACGGCGATAGCGGCACCGAGTGATGCCATCCGGCTGAATGCGCGTTGCAGGTAGGTGCGCAATACATCGAGATCGGCGTGTGGTCCGCAGAGCGGGATCTCTGCGGGTACAAGAACATTGAACGACTCAGGGCGAATGCGGGCTGCTGCAATGGCGCGCAACGCCGGAGCAGCGGCGGCATCGTCGTCGAACGGCAGCACTGCGCGCGCTGGTAATTCGCAAAAGTCGAAGCCAGCAGCCGCGACGACATCGATCTGATCGGGCGTGGTGCATATGCCGAATCGCATGACGTGCCTCCTTGAGGCGCGGCGTCGCTGCGCCTCTACTGATTCATCCGGGGCGCACCGGTTTGCCTTCGCGCGCCGATTCGTAGATCGCCAGGACGACCGCCAGCGCGCGCCGCGCTTCTGAACCGGAAACCAGCGGCTGGCGGCATTCACGGATTGCAGCCACGAAATCCCCCAGGATGCGGGTGTGTCCAATGGCGCTGATTCCTGTCGGGTATGCGCCGGCACCTGCCTCCTGGCGCCCGCTGCCAGACGTGACGTGCAGCGACGCCGGAGGAGCATGATGGATTGTTTCCCAGCGCACAATTGCCTCACCTTCGATCTGGATGCCGCCCTGTGTGCCATACACCTCAACCCGGTGGGGAAAGCCGGGGGCAGCGGCGGTAGTGGCGGCAATCGTACCCAATGCGCCGCTGGCGAAGCGCAGTGTGGCGCCAGCGCAGTCTTCGACCTCGATTGTGTGCGCCAGCGTTGCTGTATGCGCCTGCACCTCAACGATCTCATCGCCCATCAACCAGATCAGGAGATCGACCAGGTGGATGCCCTGGTTCATCAGCGCTCCGCCGCCGTCGAGCGCCCACGTGCCGCGCCATGCCGCCGAGTCGTAGTACGTTTGCGTGCGCAGGTATGGGATGGTGACGACGCCGAGGATCGGGCGACCGAGGGCGCCAGCGGCAATGGCTTCGCGCGCAGCGCAAAAATCGGGATCGGTGCGACGCTGGAGCGCAACGCCAAGATGCACCCCGGCCGTGCGACAGGCGTCAATCAGCGCGTCCGCATCGGCAAGCGTGATCGCCAGCGGCTTCTCGACCAGCACATGTTTGCCGGCTTTCGCGGCTGCAATGCCCTGCTCAGCATGCTGTCCACTCGGCGTGCAGATACAGACGGCGTCAATGTCATCGCATGCCAGCAGCGCAGCGACATCCGGCTCGACGCGCGCGTTGAAGGCGTCGGCGAGTGCGGTCGCCCGTTCAGGATGACCGGCGCAAACCGCCATCAGACGCGCGCCGGGTGTCTGTGCTATCGCCTGCGCATGGTAACGTCCAGCAACCCCGGCGCCAATGATGCCGAAACGGATGGCTGTATCACTCACAGCGTTCGCCTCCCCGATTTCAGATCATCGAGCAACGCATCATACGCCTGACCGTCGAGGGGCAGTGAAACCGCCTGCCCGGTAACGCCGGACAGAATGACGGCATTCGCCAGTTCGAGCGACATCCGCGCCTGGCGCGCATCGCAACGCGGACGACGCCCCTCCGCGATTGACTGCGCCAGATCGAGATAGACCGCAAGGTGTCCGCCGCCATCGCCGGGCAGGTGGAGCGTCTCGGTGTGGATCTGCGGTTGACCCCACATCTCAGGCGCCGTTGCGCGGTACTCACTCAGCGGCATGGCAAAGCGGTGGATCGTCAGATGATCGAAGACGATCACGAGCGCGCCGCGGTCGCCAACGATCTCCATGCGCCGTTCGGGACTTGCTTCGACGGTGCTGAAATAGATGTAGCCAGGGGCGCCGTTGGGATACTCCAGCAGCGCGTGGGCGACATCTTCGCACTCGATGGCATGACCCTGCGTCCGCACCCAACCCCACACCTTCGCCGGTGCACCGACCAGATGGCAGAGCAGGTCGAGCGGATGCGGACCCTGATTCATCAGAACCCCGCCGCCTTCCCCGCGCCACGTACCGCGCCAGGCTGCCGAGTCGTAGTAGAACTGCGTGCGAAACCATGGTTCGACGCAGAGCACGCGCACAATATCGCCGATCGCGCCGGATTCGATCAGAGCACGGGCATGTTCAACAACCGGACGAAACCGTTGCTGGAAGCAAACCGCCAGCAGGCGCCCGGCGCGGTCGGCGGCAGCGATCATTGCATCCGCTTCGGACACGCTGACCGCAAGCGGTTTCTCGACCAGCACGTGCGCGCCGGCTTCCAGGCAGTCGATCGCCAGCGCGGCATGGAACGGATGCGGCGCGCAGATAACCGCAACATCGGGACGAACAGTGTCGAGCATTGCGCGGTAGTCGGCAAAGAATGGGCACCCGACCTCCCTGGCGCGGGCTTCGCCGCGTTCGACGGCGACATCCGCCATTCCGACAATCGATGCACCTGGAAGTTGGGTAAGCGCTTTCACGTGGCTCGCGGCAATACCGGCGGCGCTGCCGATCATGCCAAAGCGGAGATCAGGGAGCGGGGGATGGGTTGTCATACGCGACTCTTCCAATGAAAGGCGTGCCGCTGTATGATACCCCATGCGCGCGATTTGTCAATCGGGGGCGCTGCGATCCGGGTGTTCTGGATAGGGCTTTCCCTCACAATCAACAATCGTCCGGCACGTTGCGGCGCAGTTCATCGAGCCACACCTCCGCCTCGGCGTCGCTTGGCGCACGCCAGTCGCCGCGCGGTGAGAGCGAGCCGCCGGAACCGATCTTTGGACCGTTTGGCAGCGCCGAACGTTTGAACTGACTGGTTTTGAAGAAACGGCGGATGAAGACGTCCAGCCAGCGCCGGATGGTCGCCAGGTCGTACTGGCGCCGCTCATCCCCCGGCAGCCCTGGGGGCCAGTCGCCGCGTGACGCATCGCTCCAGGCATTCCATGCCAGAAAAGCAACCTTGCTCGGTCGAAAGCCGTAGCGGGTAATATAGAACAGGTTGAAATCCTGCAATTCGTATGGACCGATGATTGCCTGAGTGCTCTGTGCCGGACGGGAGTGATCGGCGTCACCGGGAGGGATCAGTTCGGGTGAGATCTCGGTGCTGAGGATCGAACGCAGGATTGCACTGGTTGCGTCGTCGAACTGACCGGAATCGGCGACCCAACGAATAAGATGCTGAATGAGCGTCTTCGGCGCCGACGCATTGACGTTGTAGTGCGACATATGATCGCCGACCCCATACGTCGCCCAACCCAGCGCCAGTTCGCTCAGGTCGCCGGTGCCGACCACCAGCGCGCCGTGCATATTCGCCAGACGGAAGAGGTGTGACGTGCGGTCGCCCGCCTGGACATTCTCGAACGTGACGTCGTACACCGGTTCGCCGCGCGCAAATGGATGCCCGATGTCGCGCAGCATCTGCATGCACGACGGACGGATATCGATCTCGCCGGCTGTCACGCCGAGCGCGTGCATCAGACTGCGGGCGTTGGCAAGGGTGATCTCGCTGGTGGCGAACCCTGGCATGGTGTATGCCAGAATGTTGGTGCGCGGCAGGTTGAGCCGATCCATCGTGCGCGCAGCCACGATCAAGGCATGGGTGGAGTCGAGTCCGCCTGAAACGCCGATAACGACCTTTTCGATGCCGGTGCTGATCAGGCGTTTCATTAAGCCGTGAACCTGGATGTTGTAGGCTTCGTAGCACCGCTCATCACGGCGCGACGGATCGCCTGGCACGTAGGGGAAGCGATCAATGATGCGTTGGAGCGGCACATCGCCCTCAGGAATATCGAAGGTGAACGGAATATGCCGCATCGTGCGCAGGCGCTCGCGGTGATCGCCAATCGCATCGGCGAAACTGGTTGTGCGCATCCGTTCCTGCACGATCCGTTCCAGGTCGATGTCGGCGGTGATCATCCGCTCATCGTCGGCAAATCGCCCGGTTTCTGCCAGCAGTTCGCCGAGTTCATAGATCAGTGCGTGTCCGTCCCATGCCAGATCAGTGGTCGACTCGCCTGGACCGGCGGCTGAGTAGAGGTAGGCGGCGATACACGTGCCGGATTGAGCGGCGCACAGCATCCGCCGGTAGTCGGCTTTCCCGATGGTGATGTTGCTGGCGGACAGATTGGCAAGGATGGTTGCGCCCGCCAGGGCGGCGAAGGAACTTGGCGGCGCAGGAACCCACACATCTTCGCAAATCTCGGCATGCAGCGCAAAGCCGGGCACATTCCCGGCGACGAAGATCAGATCGTTGCCGAACGGCACTGTGGCGCCTGCCAGCGTGATTGTCTGCCGGAGTGCATCGCGCGCAGCGCTGAACTGGCGTTTCTCGTAAAACTCGCGATAGTTCGGGATGTAGCTTTTAGGAACGACCCCCAGGATACGCCCGTGATAGATAACGATCGCACAGTTGTACAACGCGCCATCGATGCGCAGCGGCGCGCCGACCAGCAACACCGGCGTCAATGAGCGACTCGCGTCGATCAGGCGGTTCAGCGCATCCAGCACACCTTCCAGCAGCGCATCTTGCTGAAAGAGGTCGTCACAGGTGTAGGCGGAGAGACCAAGTTCGGGGAAAAGGGCGACGGCGGCGTTGGCGACGCTGGCGCGCTCAGCCAGCCCAATGGTGCGGGTAACGTTGTACGCTGGATCGGCGACGCGCAGGGAGGGGATGCATACCGCGACGCGGACGAAGCCATGGGTGTAGATTGAGTTGAACGGTCGCATGAGCGTGTCCCTTTCGGTATCGAACCCGGATCAACCAATTGGTGTCAGTATAACACTTTCTCGGCTCAACCTTCAACCTTCAACCTTCAACCTTCAACCTTCAACGCCTGTATAATACCCGCGTACCCACACGAAGGAGGGAAGGACGTATGCGCATTGCCATCGTATCGGATATTCACGACCATATTTCGCGGCTGGCGACAGCATTGGAACGGGTACGCGGCGCGGATACGCTGATCTGTTGCGGCGATCTCTGTTCGCCATTCATTATGCGGCAGTTAGGCGAAGGATTTGCCGGTCCGATCCATATCGTCTTTGGCAACAATGACGGCGATCTGTTTCGTCTGACCGTCGCGGCGGCGAACTTCGCGCAGATCACGCTCCACGGCGCCTTTGCCGATCTCGATCTCAATGGACTGCGGGTGGCTGTGACGCACTACCCGGAGATAGCGATGCCGCTGCTCGAAAGTGGAAGGTATGGTCTGATATGCTGCGGACACAATCACCGGTACAGCGTGGTGCAGCGCGGTGCGGTCACGCTGGTTAATCCGGGCGAAGTGATGGGTGAACTGTACGGCGACGCGACCTGCGCCGTATATGACAGCGACACCGGCGACGTCACACGGTATGATCTTTAGCGTCTCAGGTGATGCTCAGGGCGCAACGGTTGATCGCTGGCATCGTATCGACAAGGACTGCTCAATCGGCGTATGCCTGGGGTCTGGTTTCGGCAAGCGCACGTTCAACCAGGTCGAGAAAGTCCGCCTCGAAGCGTTTCCGGGTAAACTCCAGCGCGCGCACCACGCCGCGTTGCGCCAGACGCGCATACAGCGAACGAGGACGGCTGAAACGAGCGATGTTTTCTTCGATGCGCGGCAGCAACCGACTCCAGGTGTATCGCTCGATGACGTAAGTCTTGCCGCGCGCACCAAGCGTCGCCGCGTGTTCGTCATTCGCCAGCAATGCATCAACTGCCGCCCGAAAGTCTTCGTATGAACGGACTGCATACCCGCCGCCGCTGCGTTTGACGTGACCGTTGGTGACTGCACAATCTGCATGCACGATCACCGGTCGTCCCTGGAGCCACGACTCCATCAGAACAAGCGAAAAACTCTCGTTGAGCGAAAGTTGACAGAGCGCCAGCGCGCTGGCGAAAGCATCGTTGAGCACCTCGCGGGGAAGCATGCCCAGCGCAACGATGTCGTGACGCGAAGGCGGGGAAATGTCGCCCGTTCCGCTCAGCGCCAGCGTCAGCGCTCCTGGTCGTTCTGCTTTGTAGCGAATGAAATAGTCGATCAACTGCGGAACATTCTTGCCATGTTCGAGGCGACCGGCGTAGAGGAGAAACGGACCTGTAACGCCGCTACGTTCACGGAAACGATGCGGATGACCCGGTTCTGGATGATCGGGAAAGCCAAATCCCAGACACGCGCGGTACGGATTGGTTACACCAAGAACACGAGTTGCGAACGCTTCTTCTTCTTCAGAGTTGAAAAAGATAGCTGCTGCCTGTTCGAGCATTGAGCGAAAGATGCCAAGACGTGCCAGTGGTTCGTCGTACAGACATGGAATAAGAATGGAACGCTCCGGCGCCGTCCGGATTGTCCAGTAACTGGTTCCAAAAAGATAGGGGATGACGAGCAGGCAGGCATACTCTTCTGCGTGTTGGGCAATGAATTGTTCAAGGTCGACGCTTCGCAGATTATGCTCCATGAACCGTTGCTCTTCGCTGAAGCGGGGAAGTTTCCCCGCTTCAGCCTGCTCCCGAACAGCGTGGAACCATCGGTCATCGATGCTGGTGGTTCGGAAGCGGCGGATGGTTACGCCGTTCAGATGATCGACCCCTGGCGGCACGTGGTCGCCCCAGTTCGACATATCGACCGTCGTTGTTGTAAGCGCCTCAACGGTGTAGCCGCGCGCAGCAAGTTGTTCCGCCCATCCCCGAATGCCCTGTTCGGCGCCTCCCAGCACGCCGACGCCGTAGCGGGGCGTCACAATACCGATCTTGCGCTGACGCAGCGCTGCTATTTCTTCCTCTGTCACCGGCACCAGTCGCCCGAATTGCGACATATCCCAATGAGCGCCGGGATGCGGGAGGTCGTCGAGCAACCGACATATCTGATCCGCCAGACCCGCGATATCGTCCGGATCGAACAGAAGACCGGCATCGCCAACTGTTTCCGGTAGCGCCGTCACACGCGTTGCGACCACCGGACGACCGTGTGCCATTGCCTCAACAACCGGCATGCAGAAGCCTTCGTGGATACTGGCGGTCACGAAAACTGCACAGGCACAGTACAACTGATCAAGAGTCGTATCGTCAACCTGTCCCGTGAACTGCACACAGGCTGCAACGCCGAGTTCACGCGCACGCGCCGCGACTTCGCGCACATACTGCCGGTATACCAGTGGGCGATCATCACCGACCAGCAGCAGCTTCGTCTCAGGATGACGCGCCACAATTGCAGGCAACGCTTCAATGAGCATATCGACGCGCTTACTGCGCGCCATGCGACCGACGTAGAGGAGCACATGTTTGTTGCGCACATCGAACCGTTCGATCAGGTCGCAACCGGGAGCGCCGGAGAGGGTTGCATGCGCAACGATCGGGAAAGCCATCTGAATAACGCGCTTTGGGTCGATCAGGCCTGTCGCTATCAACTCTGCACAGGTGAAACGGCTATGCCCGATAGCATAATCGGCGTATTGAACAAGAGAGAGGTTTGTGACACCGCGCACCATCCTGGCGTAGTAATCTGGCGACTCGACCCCCCAGATGTCAGGTGGCGTGATACCGTGGTAATCGAATAGCACGACGCCATGACGAACATCACGTACTAATCCGGCGAGGTCGTAAAAGAGCGGGTAATGGAGAATAATCAGGTCGGCGCGGTGCAGATGTTCGAGAGCAACTGCATAGTGTTCGTCTGGTATCTGGCAGTTAATGGCGACGACTGAGAGAAGAATGTCGGTCGGTAAACGCTGATCGACGTGTTCTGCCAGTATCACGACACGATAGCCTGCGCTGCGCAGTGTCTGGGTCTGGAACAGGATATATTTGCCAATCGCGTCATACGCAGCAACATTAGCGCTCAAGATAACCGCACGCAGCGCTGTATCGAGAACATATTCAATATCGACACAGAGCGGTGGAATGCCATACGTACTGAACCAGTCAATATATTCTTCCACCAGGCTGATCTGCAACTGCCACACCCCAGGTTGAGGAGGAGGATCGATCCGCAACGCAATATGGGCGTGTTCGCCGGGAAGGATGTCTTTGGGAATGGCTGATCGATGAAGTCCGACGATGCGTCCTCCTGCTTGATCGACCCACCGATAACCGAGACGTATCGGATGTGCGCCAGCGCTGCGCCAGGCTATGCGCCCGATATTATGCACGTCCACATTGATGCAAAAGGATTCGCCCAGATCCACACGAAGCGGCGGCGAGTCGAGCAATGTGTAACGCGCCGCCAGCAGAGCCGGTTGGTCTGTTACCAGGTTTTCAATGTCTGCAAGACGCGCAGCAATACGTCGATGGGAACTCCTGCTCAGTTCGTGTTGCAGGTTGAGAAGAAGGCGCTGTACTGTGGCTGTTGCTTCAGACACATCCTGGTTTGTTTCGCGCCGTGCAAGCCAGATGTGCAGAAGGTCTGCAAGCGTTCTGTCGTATGCCCAGCGCAACGCACGTTTTTCAGACGGTTGTTCGAGACTTCCGATAAAGTCATGTTCCGCCTGTGCGAAAGGACCGGTTATCTCGTCGAGGGCGTATGTTTTCAGCACAAAGCGTAGCCGTCCTCGATGAACAAGTGCGCTACGGGTCAGGCGATCCCGCTGCGACGTCGCCTCTCGATGGATGAGTGTCGCCTGCGGTTCATAGCGGATCAGATAGCCAGCGCGTCGCAGGCGCACGCAGAGATCGACGTCCTCAAAATAGGCGGGACGATATCCTTCGTCGAATAGCCCGATACGTTCCAGTGCCTGGCGTCGCAGAGCGACAGCTGCAAAAGTAACGAACTCGACATCGCGCGGTTTGTCATACTGCCCGCGATCTGGCTCATATCTCCCGACATGGCGCGACAGTGCCAGGGGCCAGTCGAGGGTCAGACCGGCATGCTGAATTGTTCCATCGGGGTAGCGGATTTTGCACCCCACCGCGCCTACTGCAGGATCGGCGAAGGGGGCGATGATAGCGCCGAGCCATCCCGGATCGACCAGAGTATCCTGATTGAGCAGAACGATCACATCGGGCAGCGATTCGTGCGCCAGCAGCGTGCGGATCCCGACGTTCATTCCGCCGGAATACCCCAGATTATGTGGGTTCCTGATCAGTGTGAAGACGGGAAAAAGGGCGGCGATCTGATCCGGTGTTCCGTCACGGGAGTCGTTGTCCACCACCAGAACGATATCGGGTGCCGGATCGAGCTGGCGCACCCGTTGCAGGCAGGCGATCGCCTCGGCGCCGCCATTCCATGTGAGCACAATCACCGCGCTATTCATACCGTTCCTCTATGAGGGTTTCGCGATCAATGTCTACCATCTGTGTTCTGGTACGTGGCGGCGGCGGCGGTTGTTCACCATAGAGCGCAGCGCGGAGGTGCTGGTCGGCTTCTTCCAGACCAGCCATATGTTCGGCGATGTCGCGCGTTTGCTGCGCCAGCAGGCGAACGGCGGCGATCAGGCGGGCAACATCGTTTGAGAGGAGATCCTGATACTCCGCCGTTGCATAAGCAGCACGTATCACGGCGGCGTTGTGGTCGCGCTGACGGGCAATCAGCGGCGCCAGCAGGGGCCAGACAAAGCGTTCCAGCGCCATGTTCCGCACTTTTCCCGCCACTCCCTGCGCCGGTGGCGTCAGTTGATCAAGACGCCAGGTTGCTTCAAGCGCCTGTAATGCGCGATTGCGCTGTTCCTGAAGCGTTTGTCGGCGGTCGGTGCGCTCCGCTGTCGAAGGCGACGATGCCGCCGGGGTACTGCGCTGACGAGAGGCAGAGCGTGGCTTGTGCACTGGTGCCGCTTCGAGGAATCGAACAATCGGGCGAACGACCTTTGTCCAGGTGTATTGTGGCGCCAGTGCACGCGCCTGGTCGGCAAGTTCTGCGCGTCGGGCTTCGTCGGTGAGCAGGGTGATAAGCGCCTGCGCCACCGCTTCCGGGTCTTCCGGCGGTGTCACAAGGGCAAAGCCGTGCTCCCGCGCCAGTGCTGCGGCAGGGTCGCCATCGCTGAGGACGGCAGGCAATCCGACCCACAGGTAATCGAGCACCCGCGAGCGGATGGCGGCATATGCCATCTCGAGGTGCTGGCGATGCAACGAGACGGCAACGGTCGCATCAAGGAGCAGGTTCGCGCGGTCGGCATATGGAACCCATGTCTCATAGAAGAAGATATGACGGTCGAGCAAATGCAGGTCGGACGCCAGGGCGCGCGCCGTGTCGGTCATACGCATCGGTGCTGCGCCACCAGGGTGTTTGCCCGCCATGAAGACCAGGCGCGCGTTGGGAACTCTGGCGATGACCTGCGGCATTGCCTGAATGAGCGTCAGCGGATCCAGCCAGTCCCACAAGCCGCTATTCCAGAGAATGATTAGGTCATTGTCGCCGATGCCAGGAATCACTCCGCGCACACCGGGACCGGTGCGCTGCGGCGGGCTGGCAGGCAATCCAAAAGGAACGACGACAACCAGATTGCGCAGGAGCGGGTCGGCATCCACACGCTCAGGAGTGATGCGTCCGGCAGCCATCAGTGCGCCCAGGTACAGATCGCGTTGCCGTTCGGTGGCGCAGAGGAACAGATCGCCAGCCGCGAGTTGCCGGTTGAGCAGATCGATGTCGCGTCGGGCGCGCTCTTCCCGTTCAACTGGCGATGCATGACGGAACAGTTCGATATTCTCGAGCAACGTCGGATCGTACAGATCGAGGATGAGCGGTTGGGACGCTTCGGCAAGTTCGGGGTGCGCTTCGAGCAAAAAACCGTTTGCCAGGACGACATCCGCCTGGTCGAGGTAGAACGCCAGCGAGGAGGTGTCGCCCATGGTAAAGCGACCGGTGCGGATCCCCGGCGCAGTCACATCAATGGGATATGGCGCGATCAGCGTGATCTCCGCACAGGATGACAATGCCCGCGCCATTTCCCAGGCGCGGATGCCCGGACCCGCCATCCGCTGTCCAACAACATCATGGCTGATAATCAGGAGATGCATCATGGGATTCCTTACAGGCAACTACTTTCTGCCGGTCAGGAGACGCAGCAGGCGTATCACCCGCCCGTGTTCCAGGCGATGAATGAGGTCTTCAAGATACCGGATATGCGCATTCTTTCGCGTCAGTTCCGATTCGAGGCGGATCGTGTAGGCGTGGCGCTCTTCCGCGAGGCGTTCGGCTTCTTTCTGCGCGGCGACGGCTTGCGCCAGACGGTCGCGCTGTTCCAGCGCCAGTTCCCGCAATTGCTGATGTGCATGCCAGAGTTCCCAGAAACGACGTTCATAATCGCGCACGATCCGATGGAGCGGCTCGCTGCGCCGCCGGAATCGCACTGCCCACGGAGTCAGAAACGAAGCGTCAAAATCGACATCGCGGAAGAATCCATGGCGCGCAAACCGGTCAGCCCAATACTCCGGCGGATTGACGTTCATGTGCGTCGCTTCTTTGTGGTCATACGGCGACGACGAGAAGAGAATATCGTCGCTCCACATGCACATGTTGGCGATTGCCGCTTCCGCTTCGTGGCGCGGCATATGTTCGAGCACTTCGATACAGACAATCAGGTCATAGCGACGACCGAACGGCTCGGTCACCGAAGCGACGCGCACGTATGGACGAACCGATTCGTGCGCCTGCGCAATCGCATACCCGGAAATATCGATCCCTTCGGCTTCGACGCCACGGGCGCGCAGTTGCTCGACCAGCATACCGAACGCACACCCGGCATCCATCACCGAGCGCGGTCCGATCTCGGCGACGATCCGTTCGGCAAATTTGCTAAAGAGATTGATCCAGCGGTCGTCGCGCTGATACGGCGAACCACATCCCGTCTGATAGTACCAGGCATTGAACAATCGGCTGGCATCTGTTGCCACGGCGCCATCGTCCATGCTTCGAAATCCACACCTGTCTGAATGTCGCGGTTGCGCGCGGCATTATATCATAAGTTACACCCATTATTTTGGTTAGAGAATGGTTACACAAGGCATATAATGTGGACGTGGCGTGTATTGGTATGGTAGTGGGGGCGGCGCTTTCAGTTCTGCTTCCGGCACTCGATCTTGTGAGGGAGGTTATGCGTTATCTTCTCGACCAGCGTTCCTACGACGAGATGCTCCGGCAAACGTTCCATCCGCGCGACTGTTATGTGCGCAATAACGAGTATTGTCATCACCTGTACATTGATGGGGTCAAATACACAGTTGCACGTGCCGTGTACGCCTGCATGAAAGAAGCGCAGGCGAAAAACGACACCGACGCGATGCTGCATTTGCAGATGCACATATCAGACCTGGAGCGCCTGATCAGTGCGGCGCGGGCGCGTGGTGAAAATGTCCAGGCGCTGCGTCTGTTGGGCGACCCGCCGCCGAGCGATGAGGAGGCGCGACCGCAACTCGACAATTCCTTTGTCCCAAAGGTGCCGCATACCATTGAAGAAACCGGTCTCAATCGCACATTTCTTACCGAGCACTTCCTGCGCATTCTGTATAACAAAGGGCGTGCAACCGGGCGGGAGATAGCAGCTACGATGGGGCTGCTCTACCAGATTATCGAGCCGATCATCACCGATCTGCGCGGCGTCGAGCAGATCGACATCATCGGGCAGCGCGGGTATGGCGATATCAACTACGAGTATGTCCTGACCATTCGCGGGCACGAAGCAGCACAGGCAGCAATGGCAAAAACGCAGTATGTCGGTCCCTGCCCGGTTGTGCTGGACGACTGGATTGCATCGGTCAAAGCACAGACGGTGCGCAACGTCAAAGTGACGCGTCGCAACATCCGGGACGCATTCGAGGGGCTGGTCATTGACGAGTCTATTCTGAACATGGTGGGTCCGGCGGTCAATTCCGGTTCGTCGGTCATGCTGTTTGGCTATCCGGGCAACGGCAAGACGACCATCGCTGAACGGATCACGCATCTGATGGGCGATGACATCTTCATTCCCCACACGGTGTACGCCGACGGCGCGATCATCAAGTTCTACGACGCGGTCATCCACGAACCGCCGCGCCGCCCGTGGAACGACGAGATTGAGTATGATCGGCGCTGGACGCGCATCTGCCGTCCGGTCGTCATCGTTGGCGGCGAGTTGACCCTTGAACAGTTGAACCTGATCTACAACGAAACGTCGAAGATCTACGAGGCGCCG
Source organism: Roseiflexus sp. RS-1 (assembly GCF_000016665.1). Lineage (NCBI taxonomy): Bacteria > Bacillati > Chloroflexota > Chloroflexia > Chloroflexales > Roseiflexaceae > Roseiflexus > Roseiflexus sp. RS-1. The sequence goes on along the minus strand of NC_009523.1, from coordinate 3,320,871 downwards.
TTCCAGATGAAGGCGAACTGCGGCATCTTCCTGATCGACGACTTCGGGCGGCAGCAGGTGCGCGTGTTTGATCTGCTCAACCGCTGGATCGTGCCGCTCGAAAAACGTTACGACTACCTGAACACGGTCACGGGGCAGAAGATCCAGATTCCGTTTGATCAGTTGATCATGTTCAGTACGAATCTCGACCCGAAGGATCTCGGCGACGATGCACTGCTGCGACGCATCAAGTTCAAGATCGAGATCATCGACCCGACCGAAGAGCAGTGGCGTGAGATCTGGAAGATTATGTGCAAGGTGCGCAAAGTGCCGTATGATGATCGCAGCATCGATTATCTGGTTGCGAAATGGTTCCGCGCGGATGGGCGACCATTTCGCATGTGTCAGCCACGCGACATTCTCGATCAGTTGATATCCATTGCGCGCTACAATATGGAGACGCCGCTGTTGACGGCGGACCTGCTGGATGCGGCATGTCTGTCCTACTTCCCGAGCAAGGAGAAGAAGAACTTCGGCGCTAAAGTGCGGCTCGATCTCTAGCCATACACGACCGGGTGTGCTGTGTCCGCCAGGAATGCGCAAAGGGTGCGGCGTCGCCGCGCCCTTTCTGCTGTGGGTGAACTGTTGTCGCTTCTCGTGCGTATTATGAAGGTGTATCCATCGAGACAGGGAGTATTTCAATGACAGCAGCGCTTTTTGCCCCGCTTGCCGGTCACCAATACATGAATCTGACAACGTTTCGCAAGAATGGTCAGCCGGTGCCGACGCCCGTCTGGTTTGCGCAGGAAGGAGATCGCATCTATGTGGTGACGCAGGCTGCTTCCGGGAAGGTAAAGCGCATCCGTGCAAATCCACGGGTGCAGTTGACTCCCAGCGACGCGCGTGGGAAGCCGCTGGGTGCAACAATCGAGGCTCAGGCGCGCATTCTCGATCCTTCGGAAGGAGAAGTCGCACGACGCGCGCTGGCAAAGAAATATGGCGTGATGTTCCAGATGTTTGCCGCTCTCTGGAAACTCCAGCGCACAACGCCGATCTTTCTCGAGATAACACCGGTGACGTTCTGATTGCTCATGGTGGTATAACCAGATGTTCACTCTGGTCGTGATGACACGCCGCATAACGTGGTATAATGCGCGCCCGATGCATACGAAGGAGTGCAGGCGTGTCATACTCGCTGGCGCTGGGACCTTTCCACCCTGCATGGCTCGGTCCGCAGCGCTTCATTCTGCACATTGCCGACGATCGCGTCGTCGATGTCGAGTATCAGAACGGGTTCAACGAACGCGGTTGCGCCGAGCGATTACCACGATTGCCGCTGCCCGATGCGCTGCACCTGGTTGCGCGGATCTGCGGTGAGTGTTCCTTTGCCCATTCCCTGGCGTTCTGTCAGGCGATCGAGCAGGTACAACGGCGAAAAGTGGGCGCGCGCGCCGCGCTGCTCCGGGTTGCAATCGCCGAGTTGGAACGGACGGCGGCCCATCTCTATACAGCGCGCGCCGTGCTGGACGCAATCGGCATGGAGCAGCGCGGCGCAATCCTCGATCATTTTTGCCAGCAGTCCCGTGATATGCTGGCGCTGGTCACCGGCGGTCGCATTCCGCCGCCTGTGTGTGCACCGGGTGGTCTGTTGCGCGACCTGACGCCGGTTGAGCGGCAAGAGGTACTGGCGATGTTGCCGGGAATGAGCGCCGACCTCTATCGCTTCATTGATCGCCTCATCGATCAGCGCTTCTTGCTTATGCGCACCGTCGAGGTTGGGGTGTTGCCGCGCGCGGCAGCCGAGCAGTTTGGCGTGCGCGGTCCACTGGCGCGCGCTTCCGGCATCCGTCGCGATGTCCGAGTCGATCAGCCCTACGCAGCATACAGCATGCTCGATGTTCAACCGATCATTCAGGAAGGCGGCGATGTGTACGCGCGCCTGCTGTTACTCTTGCTGGAAGCGTATGAGGGTGTCAAACTCGTCGAATCTGCACTGCAACGCCTCCCTGAAGAAGACCCGATCGTCGAACTGCCGCACGAATTGCCGCGTGGTCAGGCCTCCTCGGTTGTTGAGGGTCCTCGAGGCGCCATTCGTTATACACTCGAGAGCGATGGCGTGCGATTGACCCGGGTGCAGATTGATACGCCGCGTCAGTGCGATCGACTGCTGGCGCGCACCCTGCTGAGCCGGGCGCAACTGGATGATGTGATGGCAATTCTGGCGTCGCTCGCAGTGTGTGTCGCCTGCGCCGAGCAATAGGCTTATGGTTCCATTGGCGTTCATGCTACCTCTGATCGGCGCGGTTGTCTGCCTGGCGCTGGATCGTTTTGTCGCCGCACGCCTGACAGGTCTGGGCGCCGCCGGGGTATTGTTTCTCTGCGCAATCCTGATGATCGTTGCGCGCCTTCAGGACTTGCCGTCGACAGTATTCGATCAGACCTGGTTGCAGTGGGGGGATGCGTCGTTTCGGATCACGCTGATCATCGATCCGCTGGGATGGCTCCTGGCGCTGATAGCGTTTATCGGCGGCGCACTTGCGTTGCTGGGGGCGGCGCTGGCGATTCCTGTCGATCTGCGGGGCTTTGGCAGACTGTTTGCAGCCCTGATCGTTATTCCTGGCATCGTGGCAATCGGCGCGTGCAGTCCGGCGCTGCCGGTGCTGGCATTCGCGCCAGGTGTCGTCGGGATAGCGTGGTTTGTCGCACTGCGATCCAGCGGTGCGTTGCCGGGATCGGATGCGCCGCTTGTTCTGGCGTTGTCTGGCAGTGCGGCGGCGTTGTTTCTTCTGGCAGGACTGCTGAGCGATACCGCTGGCGCTGGGTCGGGTTCATCAATTCTGATTGTTGCAGGCATCCTGATATACGTCTGGACGCTCTGCGGTCTCCCGCCAGCGTTTGGATCGCTCGCTGCTGCGCACCAGGCGCCGGCGCCCCTGGCCCTCGTAGCCCCGTTCGGTCTGCCGCTGATCGGGATTGCTGCGTTGTTGCGATTGCTCCCGGACTATCTGGCGCTGTTGGAAGAGGCGTACCTGACCGTCCTGGTTGCCACTGGCATCCTGGCGTTCGTGCTTGCTGCCACACGCGCACTATGGACGCATTCGCTGCGTCAGCTGGCAGCGGCGCAGTTCAGCGCCCAGGTTGCGTTGATCATCGTTTGCGCCGGATGCGGCAATGACGCCTTTATGCATGTGGCGCCCGCCCTGGCGATCAATGCGCTGCTCTCGACCCTGGGACTGGGGTTGAGCATTGCTGCGCTCGAGCGTCGGAGCGGTGCTGATGATGTCACCGCGCATACCCGACACCCTGACAGTGCGCTGCATGTTGCGACCACGGGGCTGGTGGTAGCAGCGTCTTCGGCGGCTGGCATCCCTGGCGCCTGGGGATTCTGGGCGCGGCTCTGGCTGTTCGACGCGCTACAGCGCACGGCGCCATGGGCAGGAGCGCTGGTGCTTGCCGGGAGCAGTCTGCTGGCGCTGGCGATGCTGGCGCCGCTGGTGCGCTTCTGGCGTGCAGCAGCGTCTTCTTCATCACAATGGCGTGCACATCCGGTCGACACGCTGCCTGCTTTTGTCGGCGCACTGCTGGCGCTCATGGGCGCTGCGCCCCGCGCAGTGTGGGATGTGGCGCTGGCGGCGATTCCAGGGCAGTTCGCGTCGACGACAGGGATGCCTCGTTTTCCTGCGCTACCCGGCTCGACCGCCGTCATCATCGCCACGCTGATCTTGATCGTGGCGCCAGCAGCGCTTCGTCGCCTCCGGCAGCGTCGCTCGCCACCGGCGGAAGAGAGTCTGACAGCGGTGTTGACACCAGACACAACTGGCACGGCGTTGTATGGGCTGGCATGGCTCGCAGCGCCCGCGATTCCTGAAATAGTGCATGTCGGATTGGCACGGGTGGCTCTGCTGATCCGGCAGGGAGTGGCAGTGTTGGGTCGCCGTTACTATCTTGCGGCGATCGTCTTCTCCTTGATTGTTGTCATTCTTGTCTTTGCAGCGGGGTGATCGATGCCGATCGTCACCATCAACTGGGCAGTTGTCGGTCTGGCGGTTTCCAGCGGGATTGTGATCCTGCTGCGCGACTGGCGTATCACCATTCCGGCAATGTTGATCAATTATCTCAGTGTTGCCTGGTTTCTGGCGCAGCAACAGTTCATCACACCCGATCTGACTGTCGGCGAACTTGCGCTAAGCACAACGATTGTGGTCAAGGTGATCACCGGCTTTGCCGCCAGCGCTATTCTGGGGATCACTGCGGTTACCTTTTCGCGGGAGTACAATCTGGAGGATCTCGACGAATTCTCGCTGGCGGAACTGCGCCGCGCCGCGCGGCGCGCACAGCGGCAGCGCGCCAGTGAGCCGTTTCGCCTTGCCGACTATGTTGTGCCGTTCTGGGCGCTGGTGCTCGCAGCGCTTGCAAGCGTTGCGCTTCCACGTCTCTATCCGATCGGCAGCCAGACGATCGATTTCGCCTGGTACTGGCTGGGGTTGACCGGTCTGTTTACCATTGTGCTCGCCGGTGATACGTTGAAGATCGGTCTGGGATTGCTCCTGGTCGTCAGCAGCATCGATCTGGTCTATACCGCTATCGCCAGCACTGTTCAGGTGTTTCCGCTGGCATTGTTGAGTCTGACGACAATCGTTCTGTCGCTGTCGGTCGCGTACTTGAGCGGGTTGATGTACGGACGGTTCAAGACGCTCGATCTGAGTGTATTGTACAAACCATGACCAGTCGTGCGTCGGTGTCAGCGCTGACGTATTCCAGCAGGATGTATGTCCTACGTGCTTCTCATAACCTTTCCCCTGGCGCTTGGCGCAAGTTGCTTCCTGCTGCGCCACGAGATGCGTCTGGTGATGGGGGTGGCGATTGCCGCACTGATTGCGCACTGTGCTCTGGTGCTCCTCTCACCAGTTGATCAACCGGTACAGTTGCTCGGTTTGACGCTCAACCTTGATCCGCTTGGGAGATTGTTCCTTGCTGGCTTCCCGGCAGTGACCGCTCTGATGATGCTGGCAACGTGGCGTCTGCCGCATGGTGAGCACTTCGTCTCAATTGCGCTCGTCATCATTGGCGTGGCATCGGCGATGATCGTCTTGCTCCAGGAGCCGCTGATAGTGGCGTTGCTGCTGGTCAGCGCCAGCTTGATCTCGGTGCTTGCGATTGTCGATCTTCCATCCAGAGCGTCGCAACTGGTCGAACCGAACGTGATCGCGTCAGCGCTCAAATATCTGGTTCTGATGGCGCTCGCCGGGGCGCTGGCATATCTCGGGTTCGTGCTGATCAATGTGTACCGGCCTGGCATAACGCCTGATCAGATCGCGCCTCGCCTTGTGCTGGCGCTTATTGTGGCAGCGTTCGGGCTGCGAATGGCGCTTGTGCCATTTCATTCCTGGCTGCCGGATCTGGTTGAGGACGCTTCTCCGCTGGTGTCGGCGATCATCGTTGTGGTGCTGAACACGACCGGGTTGCTGTTTCTGATCAGCGTTCTGCAGTTCTTTCCGACCCTGGTGTCCGAGAATGAGCGCGGATTGGCGCTGTTGACCTGGTTGGGAGCGATTGCTGCACTGGTCGGTGCAGTGCTGGCGCTTGTGCAGGATCGACCGCGACGCATTGCCGGGTATCTGGTCGTTTATAATGCTGGAATGATCCTGTTCGGGCTGGCGACGATCACGCCGGTTGGTCTGATGGGCGCGGTGTTCGAGGCGTTCAACCAGATGCTGGCGGTTCCACTCTTGATGGTATCGCTGATGTTGCTGGAACAACCGGATGGGCGACCGCCAAAGGCGATGCGACGCGATATGCTCTGGCGCTGGCCCGTGGCAGGGAGCGGCTTGTTGTGCAGCGGCGCGGCGTTGATCGGGTTGCCGCCATTGAGCGGCTTTGCGAGTAAGATGCTGCTGTACCAGGTTGCTGCGCACTACGGTGCGCCTATGCTTGTGCTGTTGATCGGCGCAACGCTGCTGGCATTGCTGGCGCTGGCACGCATCGCGCGCGACTGGTTGATCGGCGCTCCCGAGGATCAGCCGGTGGCTGAAGCGCCAGTATTGTTGGGCGCGACAGAACTCGATCTGCCACCACAACGTCGTCTGGCGCCCGAGCCGTTCGTTGCAGCGATCGTGGTGCTGGCGCTCCTGGGAATCAGTCTGGCAATCGGGTTGTATCCGCAACCACTGATCGAGACGATTGCCGATGTCATCCGTGGTCTGACATTTGTGCGGGTTGATGTCGTGCGTTGAAGGTTGCGGGTTTCGTTCCCGCTTCCCGACACAGCACAGAATGAGCACGGAAAGGAACTGTACGTGATACAGGTCTACCGGTTCAACACCGGCTCGTGCGGCGGTTGTGATCTGGAAGTCATTGCGGCACTTGCCGCCGCAGCCGATATTGACTGGGCGGCGACGCCCCATGAGGCTGATGTGTTGCTGCTGACAGGACCGTTGACCACGGATACGAAGAAGGCATTTATGGCGCTTCTCCAGGAGTTGGACCACAGGGCGCCGATCATTGCCGTCGGACGTTGTGCTATCGACGGGCATCCGTTTGGACGCGGCGGGGTTGCTGTCATCCCCAACCTGACGGTCCATCTGTCGCTCGATGGTTGTCCGCCGACACCGACGCAGATCGTCGAAGCGATTCGCACAATCGCTATGGATCGGGAAGATGGCGCAGCAGGTGAGCGGTAGTGCGGTATGAATATCGTCATGACACTGATCCTGGCAGTTCTTCTGGCGACAGGGTTTGGTTTAGCTGTAGCTCCGGCAATAAACGGTGCCGGTCTCGTATTACGCCTGCCGAAGCGACGCTTTCCGACAGGCATCGATAGTCTGGCATCAGGGGTCAGCATTGTTCTGACTGTTCTGGCATACGCTGCGCTTCCCTGGCCTCTTCATCCGGCAGACGCATCCTTGTGGGTCGGACACCCGGCGCTGGTGTGGGCGCTCGTCGAAGGGGCATTTCTTGCGTCGGCGTTTGCCGGTCTTCTGGCGCTGTCGCCGCTGGCAGCACGCGCAGCGCTCCGCGAGGCGCAGGTGAACATGGCGGGACGCCTGGTACTGTGGGTTGTGGTTGGGAGTTTGTTGTGGGGTGACGTGGGATGGAATGCACTCGAAGTTCTGGGACGGGCATTCCTGTTCCTTGTGGGGGTAGTTGCCGTTGCCGCCGCCGCCGGTCTGGGTCCGTTCGCCCCGGATGCCAGCCTCGCGCCGTCTGGCGCTGAGGAGGGGCTTGATGCAGACGAACGATGGCTGGCGCAGATGGCGCGTCAGATGCGCGCAGGGTTGGTGCTGGCGCTGTTCGTGGTCGGCATCCTCCCCGGATCGGACGTCGTTCAACCGTGGATTGCGGCGATGATTGCACTGGCGCTCTTCGCCGTGCTGCTTGCCGGGTTACGCCAGGCGCGACGCACCCTTCCACTGGCGCCGCTGCACACAACGGTGCGCTGGTGCCTCCTGCGCGCTCTCCCCGCAGCGCTGATCGTCAACGTCTATCTGCAACTGGCGGTAAGATAGTAAAGCGAGGCAGCCTGGCTCTCAGTTCTCAGTTCCTGGTTCCTGGTTCCCGGTTCCTGGTTCTCTCATGGACGTAATTGCAATCGAGGATGTCCACAAATCATACGACGGCATACCTGTACTGCGCGGTGTATCGTTGCACGTGCCGCGCGGCATTGTCTACGGGGTGCTGGGTCCGAACGGCGCAGGGAAGACGACCCTGATCCATCTGCTGGTCGGCTTTCTGCGCCCAGACCGCGGCATCATTCGTATGTTCGGCGACGAGAACCTGCGCCAGGTCGATGGGCGCGTTGGGTATATGCCGGAACGGTTGCGCTATCATACGCACTACACCGTGCGCGAGTATCTCTTCTACCTGGGGCGGTTCAGCGGACTTGCCGGCGCAGCGCTGCGCAGGCGAGTTGGCGAGGAGATCGAGGCGTGTGGTTTGACCAGCGTCGTCAACCGGAAGATGAGCGCCCTCGCGCGCGGGATGGTGCAGCGTGTCGGTTTTGCGCAGGCGCTGCTCAGTCAACCGGAACTGCTCTTGATCGATGAACCAACGTCTGGACTCGACTCAGAAGGGCAACGCGACATTATCGATCTGATCGATACGGTTCGCCAGCGTAGATGTACGATCATGATAGCGACGCATTTTCTCGATGAGGTGGATCTCTTATGTGATCGTTTTGGCATTCTGCATGGCGGGCGTATCATCGCAGAGGCTGAAACGCGCACGCTTCGCCAGTCGTCGAGGAGTGTCGTGATCACGGTCGCGGATCTGCCGCCTGACGCGGCGGCGGCGCTGAGTGCGCTTTCCACTGCGGTGTGTTGCAATCAGCGCGAAATAACGTTGACGCCGAACACGCCGGAATTGCAGGCGCAGGTATTGCGGCTGTTGCTCGACCATGGGGTTTCCATCATCTCTCTTGCACCGCGGTTTCACCCGATTGAGGAATTCTACCGCAGCGCCGTGCGCGGCGAGGCGGGTCGTCATGGAGAGTCCGACGCATCTCCACCGCCTCCAGGTCCATCAGGAACCGGCGACACGTTGTTGCGCGAATTGCTGCGTTGGGAAGATCAACGAACGCAGGAAAGGCAGGCAGACGAACCGTGATGCAGACGTTGCTGCGCACATTCTGGTTTGCCGTTTTCACGCTGAGCGAATACCTCCGCTCCGGGCGGATCGTTATCGAACTGGCGGCGACAGCCGCAGCGTATTACCTGTTCTTTCGCCGCTGGACGCTGCCGATGACGCCGGATTATTTCTTTTCGACGGTTGGTTTGTTCACATTGGGATTGACTGTGTATACGGGTTCGACCATCCTGGCACTCGGCGATCGACCACAGGGATATGTGACTCTGGCGCGACGTTTGGGGCGCGGTCCATACCTGATCGGTCTCTACCTATCGGTTCTTGTGGTATCATGGGGTGTGTACGGCATCATCTGTTTGCTGATTGCGCTCACGAACCCGGTGAGCGGTCTCGATATCGTTGGGTGGATGCTGGGCACGCTGCCGCTTCTGCTGAATCTGGCAATGCTGGCAGCGCTGCTGACGCTGCTGACGCCAATCGTGCTGCCAGCGCCGTGGCGCCTGGCAGTTCTGGCGCTGGTGGCGCTGGCGTTCTCAGGGAACCTGATCGGTGGTTCAACGATGTCGTCGCTGCCAGAACCGGTGGCGCTGGCGCTGGATGTGCTGCGCACCGTTTTGAGCACGCCGTTGCTGCCAGCTTTCACCGGTTTCGCCATTTCGGTGAGCCGTGATTACAGCGGCGCTTCGGCAGTCGTTCCTGTCGCGCAGTTGTTCCTGGTGATCGGGCTGCTATCGCTTGCGGTGTACTCATTTGCGCAGCGGGAACTGCTCTTTTCTGCCTGACGCCTGAGCATAGAGATGTCAGGAGGTGTGTGATGTCCGATCTGCGAACGTTCTTTCGCCTTCTTACGCGACTGAGCAGGCTTCCCGGTCGCTTCATCCGCTTCTTCAGGTCTGATCCTCGTTCCAGGCGTCGTCCTCCCGAACTCGCGGAACTTGAGGCGCAATTCTATCAGGACGCCGGTCAAGACCCTGAGCGGGTTCGGAATCGTCAGTTCTCGACCTCGTTTCGATCCGGGCGGGGGTGAAAACGGCGCCACTCGCCGAACCCGGCGGACAGGACGCTTGCCACGCTTGACATATCGCGCCGGGAAGCGTACATTGTGGCAGAGAGGTCTGCCATGATGACAGCGACACTATCCGACGATGATCGTCTGATTGCTGCGTGTCGGGCGCTTGCGCATCCCGTCCGTCTTGCAATTGTGCGCTACGTTCAACGTCATCCGCGCTGCATCGGCAACCAGATTCAGTTGCATCTGCCTGCGCAACTGGCGCGCGCTCAGTCGACGCTTTCGCAACATTTAAAGATTCTGTGCGCTGCCGGTCTGCTCCATGCCGAGGCAGAAGGACCGGCGACCTGTTATGTGCTGAACCAGGCGCAGTTCGACTGGCTCTGCCAGCAGATCAGCGCATTGCGCGATTGAGCAGCGTTACCGCTTGTGCATCCTGTAATTCGCAGACACGCTATGCCTGTCGCACAACGATATGCGCTGCTGCTGATCGCCACAGCAGTCGTCGCCGTGATGACCGTATCTGTTGCGTATCCCGCCGTGCCTGATCGCGCATTCGCTGCCGATGATTTTCAATGGGTGCTGAATGTTCGTGATCGGTCGTTGTCGGCAGTTGCTGCGCGCGCCTTCAATGTAAGCGCTTCGTCGCACTTCTACCGTCCGCTGGTCTGGTTGCTGTTGTGGAGTGAATGGCGACTGTTCGGCTTCGACGCGCACGCCTTTCACATGCTTTCCCTGGCGCTGCACACGCTCAACGCGGTGCTCGCCGGCGCACTGGCATACCGTCTGATCAAAGCGCCGTCGCCGCTGCCGCCGATCGTCGGGTTCACCGGGACGGCGCTCTTCGTAGCGCTCCATCCGGCGCCGTTTGAGGCTGTGGTGTGGGTTTCGGCGCAGAGTGAACTGCTCGCCGCCCTCTGGCTCCTGCTGGCAGCGCATTGCTGGTGGAGCGCCGGAGAATCCAATCAACGGTCGGTGCATCGTTGGGGATGGTGCATTGCTGCGACAGCGGTGTTAGCGCTAGCGCTGCTGACGAAAGAGAGTGCAATCATTGGTCTGCCGTTGTTCGCGCTTCTGGAATGGCAGGCAGCGCGTGCTGCGCAGCAGCGCCCGGAGTGGCGTCCGCTCATCCTGCCACTTCTGGTCACCGGCGCGTATCTCGTTGTTGCGCTCGATGTCGCCGCGCGCAACGCTCTGGTGCGCGAGCGCGGCTATGGTTTCGGCGTCCAGGTTGTCCTCAACCCGCTCCGCAGTCTTGGCTTGATCGCCGTGCCGCTGCCAGGCGTCGAGTATGGTCGGGAAGCATGGTTGCCTCTCGCTGGCGCGTGCGTGGCGCTCGCGTGGGCAGGTGCGCTCTTCGTCTGCTGGCGGCTCTGGAAAGGAGCGGCTTCCCTGCTGATCGGCTTCCTGGCGCTGATCCTGACCCTCGCTCCTACCGCACCGTTCACCTCGGCACCCGATTCGCGCTACCTCTATCTGCCGGTTATGGTGATCGCGCTTCTCGCTGGCGCAGGGGCGTCGATGCTCGTCGAATGGATCATCTCGCCTGGTGGAACCAGGAGTGCCGGGAACAGTGTCGAGCGGCACATCTTGTCGAGAAGTCGCATCCCTTTCCTCCGCCTGTTCGTCGGCGCTACAGCAATAGCGATCGTGGCGCTGATCAGCATGCTGGCGGTGAGCGAAACCCGAGGACGCGAGGTTCGTTTTGCTACTGGCACGCGTCCGGGCGAAGAATTGCGCCTGTTCACGGCAGCGCGGTGCGCCAAGGCGGACTTCGACCGCATTCTAGTCGTTGAGCCACCAATCGCAGCGCCGCACGTCGAAGCGATTATCCATCTGAGTTGCGGCGTCCGCACCCATCCAATGGTGATCGGCATGGGCGATGTCGAGCGCGAATTGCGCCCGAATACGCTGGTCGTCGCCTTTAGTGGCGGCTTCCCGCGCGAACTGATACGCACACCGTCGGAATGAATGCTTCAGGATACGGCCTGATAACCCGCTGAGTCGTCTGTATACGTTATAATAAAAACGGCACTGCGCGTTTTCTCCACCAGCACAGTATGGTACTGCATCAAAGGGCAGAAAACATGCCTGACCCCGCAGACATCAGCATGGTAGCGTCTGAACGACTGGCGCGCTACCTGCCGATGGACATTTACAACCGCCTGAGCCATACTGCCGGTCGCATCGACCTGCATTCCGTCTTTGCGCATCTGGCAGCCGTGCGTGCGACAATCGCAACCTATCTGCCGCGGCGGATCGTGCATCGCGCGCTGGATGAACATCTGTCCCCTCCCTGGTTGCAATGGGTGGAAGGGTCGCTGCTCTTCGCCGATCTCTCCGGATCGACGGCGCTGGCGGAACGTCTTGGCGTGCTTGGGCGGGAAGGCACTGAACTGGTCACCGATTTTCTTAATAGCGTTTTTGCGCGCATGATCGACGTGATCCATGCGTATGGCGGCGACCTGATTTCGTTTGGCGGCGATGCGCTCCTGGTGCTGTTCGATGATCTCGATCATCCACGGACGGCCACGTGTGCAGCGCTGGATCTGCAACGCGCCCTGCACGGTTTTGTGTGCCGTGTCGCCGGTGTCGGCGATTTCCCCGTCTATCTGCATGTTGGGGTAGAGAGCGGTCAGGTGGCTCTGGTCAGCGCCGGACAGTCCGACTCGTGGCACTATGCAGCGCTCGGCGCCGTTGTCAACGGTGTCGCGCGCGCCGAATCGCTGGCGGGTCCGGGTGAGATCGTTCTTGGGCGGCGCACGTGCGAGTTGCTCGCCGATGTCGATGTTGTGGGTGAAACGCTGCAATCAGGATTCTTTCGTCTGAACACGGTGGTCAATTCGATCACCCCATCGGGCGCCAGACGTTTCCAGGCAGGCGCGATGAAAACCGGTGAGACGCTCGCCGATCTCCTGGCCGATCTCGACCGCGTGAGTCCCTACCTGCCGTCTGCACTTCTGAGCCGTATCATTGCCATTCCGGATCAACCGCAGGTTGAAGCCGATCTGCGCCCGGTGACTGCGTTGTTTGCGCAGGTCGTCGGACTTGAGTTGCTGGCGGAGGCGCTTCCTCCTGCGCAGTCTGCGCAGCTGTTCGAGCGCTACATGGTTGCCATGCAATCCTCGATTGCGCGCTACGGCGGGGTAATCAACAAACTGGACGTTGCCGAAGAAGGGGTGAAACTGCTGGCAATTTTTGGCGCTCCGGCTGCGTATGAGGATCACGCCGAGCGCGCCGCGCACGCGGCGCTGGCGATGCAGGAAAGTCTGCACGATGTCAATGCCCATATCGAAGCAATCCTGGGCAGTCCTGATGATTCTGGCGCTCGATCACCGACCGCAACCGCATCCCTGCTCCAGCAGCGTATCGGTTTGAATCCTGGCGTCGTCTTTGCTGGCAATGTCGGCAGCGCCACGCGCAAAGAGTACACCGTGATGGGCGATGCGGTCAACATTGCTGCGCGAGTGATGAGCGCAGCGCCATGGGGCGATGTGTGGTGCAGCCTGGTGTTGGGAAATATCGCGCCCCGGATTGTGTGCGAACCGCGCGGGAGTGTTCCGCTCAAGGGGAAGACGGAACCGCTCGAACTCTGTCGCGTTGTGAGTGAGCGTGATGGCGGCGACGTGGCGAGGTTGCTCCAGCGAGAAACGCACCCGCTCGTCGGGCGAGAGAGCGAACTTGCCTGGTTGAGAAGCGAACTCGATGCCGCACGTGCCGGATCGGGGCGAGCGGTGCGTCTGGTGGGCGAGGCGGGGGTCGGGAAAAGCCGGTTGGTAGCGGCGCTGGTCGAGATGGCGAACGAACGCAGGATGCGGGTGGTATCGGCGGCGTGTCTCTCCTATACCGCCACTATTCCTTATGCAGCATGGGGCGAATTGCTGAAATCGCTGTGCGGTCTGGTTGCCGGTGAGAGCAGCGAGGTGCGCGCAGCAAAAATCGCCGACCATCTTGCGGCGCTCGGTCCTGGCATGGACGAGTGGTTGCCGTTGCTTGGCGATCTGGTGCGGCTCGACATTCCCGACAACCGGTTGACGCGCGGTCTCGATCCGCAGTTGCGTCAGGAACGCCGCTTCGATCTGCTCGAACGCTTGCTGCTGCATGCCGCTTCGCGCGATCCATTGCTGGTCATCTTCGAAGATCTGCACTGGGCCGATCCGGTCTCACTCGAACTCTGGCGGCGCGTTGCGCACACCGCGCGTCAGGCGCCGGTTCTGCTGCTTGGCGCGCACCGCCCAACCCCTGCCCTGACCGATGATGATCAGGCTGCTGTGCTCGAAGTGTGCGAACTCCCCGCCGACGACAGTGATCGCCTGGTCGAGATCCTGGCAGGCGATGTGCCGCTGCCGGAAACGTTGCGCCGTCAGATTGCGGCGCGGGCTGCAGGCAACCCGCTCTTCCTGGCGGAACTGTTACGCGCAGTGCTCGCGCAGTCGAACCAGACCCTGCTGCACAGCATCGATAGCCTGCCCGACAGTCTGAATGGTCTGCTGCTGGCGCGCATCGATCGCCTTGACGAGCATGCGCGCAACGTGCTGCGTGTGGCGTCGGTCATCGGGCAGCGGATACCGTTCGGCGTTTTGCAGGCGATCCAGACGATTGACCGCATCGCGCTGCTCCGTCAGTTGACCCACCTGGACGAGCAGGAAATCACGATGCTGGAACGGCTCGAACCGGAGCGGGTGCATACGTTCCGCCACGCACTGCTCCAGGAAGTCGCCTACCAGAGTATGCTCTACTCACGGCGGCGCGAACTGCACGGTCGAATCGGCGAATACCTGGAACAACGCTACGGCGACAACCTGGACGATTACTACGGTTTGCTGGCGCATCACTATCGTCTCAGCAACCGGCGCGACAAGGCGATCCACTATCTGTTGAAAGCCGGTCACGCAGCGCGCGCGGTCTTCGCCAATGAAGAGGCGTTGCAGTACTACAGGTGGGCGCTCGAAGCGCTGGCGGGGGACGCCCATGACCCGCGCAGCTGGGAGACGCACGCAGCGATTGCTGATGTAGAAGCCACACTTGGTCATTACGACAAAGCGCTGGAGCATCTTGCACAGATCCTCGCAACGCCCGACGTTCCGCCGGATGTGGCGCAGCACGTCTACCATCGGCGCGGCGCCGTGCTCGAAAAGCAGGGGATGTACGCTGCGGCACTGGAGGCGCTGGAGCAGGCAATGCACATTGTGCGCACGCATCCGACCGACGTTGCGCCGCTGGCGGCGGCGCACATTAACGCAGATATTGCGCTGGTGCGGCGACGGCGCGGTGAGTACGATCTGGCGCTGGCGGCGTGTGAAGAGGGATTGGCAGCGCTGCGTCCCGATGTTCAAACAATGGAAGACGAGCAGATCGAAGCCCGGTTGCACGCCGAGAGCGGTTCGGTGCTGGCCCTGCGCGGTGAGTACGCCCGTGCGCGTGAATTCTTCGAACGGAGCCTGCGGGTGCGCGAGTCGATCGACGATCTGCCGGGCATGATCGCTTCGCACAACAATATCGGCTACCTCTGGCAGTTGCAGAGCGATCACGAACGCGCACTCGAACATTACCGCGTGGCGGAAACGCTGGCGCGCAAGATCGGGTTGCAGTACGCAATTGTTTACGCTCTGGGAAATATCGCCTACTCGCTTACTATTCTCGGTCAGTATGCTGAGGCCGAGGCGCGCTGTGAAGAAGCTCTTGAACTGTCGCGTCGATTGCACGCCCAGTTGACGACAGCGCAGTTGCTCAACACCCTTGGCATCATTCACTACCGTCGCGGCGACTACGCACAAGCGCAGCAGGTATATGAGGAGGCGCTGAATCTGCACCGCTCCCTGGGCAGTACCGACCAGGAAGCGAATGCCCTGGTGCATCTCGCGCAGACCTACGGCGCGCAGGGTGATCACGCGCGCGCAGCGGAACTTGCTCGCCATGCACTGGCGACCGCCGAGGCGCTTCAGGCGCCATCGCTGCAGATCGAGGCGCTCAATGCGCTGGCGGAAGCGATGATCGGGTATGGCGATCTGGAGGCGGCGGCGGCGTGCGCCGATCAGGCAGTCGAGTTGAGTCGCTCACTCGGCGCCGACGATCTGATGGCAATTGCGCTTCGACTGCGTGGCGAAGCGACCGTTGCTCGCGGGTATTCCTGGCAGGAGGATTTTATCGGCAGCGCAGCGCTGTGTGATACAGTTCGGGATCACTTCGAACTGGCGCGCACCTGGCAGGCGTATGGTGCGGCATTGCTCCGGACTGGTAACCTGAACGAAGGAATTGCGTATCTAAAACGAGCATATGATACGTTTACTTTGTCAGGCGCCAATGGAGAAGTGCGCCGGATGCGCAGTATGTATCACGATACGCTCGAACTGTAGCGCATTCTTCGCTCAGAAAGGGTCGTTCAGAAAGGAGCAGAGCCATGTCTCAGTCGGAGGTCGAGCGGGTCATCGGGCGTGCAGTGACCGATCCGGAGTTTCGCCAGGCATTGATCGATAATGCGCGCGAGGCATGCAAGGAATATGATCTGACGGAAGAAGAACTCGATGCGCTTGAAAAACTGGACAGCACGAGTCTCCAGGCATTCGCCGTCACCCTTGATCAGCGGTTGTCGAAGCGCGGCGGCACGGGGTTGATGTAAGAGGTGTATTGCATAGAAGCGGGTAAGCAGAGGCGCTGCCTTCGCTTACCCGCAGCGATGTACTGGGAATAGTCGTTGAATGAATCCGCTTTTATGGGCATACGCCTGATCATACTCCTCGTCGTCACTTTGCCGATGGGCTTTGTCACCCTGCTGCTGACGATGCGCGCCTGGCGCAGCCAGCAGCTGGTCAACGCAGCGCGCAGCTGGCAGAGCGCACCTGGTACGGTGATTGCCGCCCGTGTGGAGCAGGTCAACATCCCCGTGCGGGTGCAAACCTCCACCAGTACCTACCGCCTGGCGACACGCTATGCTCCTGTGGTTGCGTATGCGTATTTCGTCAACGGGACGTATCTTCAGGGGGGACGCCTGCGCCTGGGTCCTCGTGTGCTCTCTTCCGAAGCCGCAGACGCCGGGCGCGAAATAACCCGCTACCCTGTCGGCAGCCCGGTCACGGTCTGGTATGACCCGCAGAACCCGGTGGATGCCGTGCTGGAACGGGGGGGCGGGGCTGTCTGGATCGAGTGGCTGATCTGTTGGCTGATGCTGGCGCTGACCGTGCTGGCGGCAGTCCTGATCTATGGCTAGAAGGCACTATAATACCAGTACAAGGAAAGTGGGACTGTGGTAAGGCCGGTTGCGACCCCGTGTTTTTCTTTTGTTTCACTCACCCTTCGCTTCCATCATCCATCACTCTGACCCGGCAACGAGCACCGTCAGATGCGCGCGGTCGATCAGCACCCCCAGCCGACGCCCGTCGGCAGCCGTGAACGTCGGACTCTCCACTTCAACAAGGATTGTCGTGTGCTGTGGATTCACGATGAAGGTGCACGTGCGCCAGTCAGCGCTCAGGGAGATACTGCGACAGGTTCCATCAACGCAAATACGTGCAGGGACGGCGTTCCGTTCAGGGTGCGGCGCCGCCAGGCGCAGGGTGAGCAGCGCCTGCGTGTTCGTTGTGGCGCTGCCGAGCCGCAACAGTGCGCGTCCCGCGCTCCAGCGCGCCCGCACGCCCTGAAGTTCTTCAGCCGGATAGACGCCGCCAACGTACCCGAAGTCGAGTCCGTCGCCGACGTCCAGGGATGACGGCGGATCGCGCCCCAGCATCCGCCACGACCAGTCGGTGACGCGCTGTTCGTCGGCGTAATACCCGGCAAATGCGCGTCGCGCTTCGTCCAGATTTCCGAGTGAACGTTCCAGATCACCGAGACGGGCGCTGGCGATAAAGTACACCCGGCTCGCGTCCCATGCTGCGCGGTACGCAATGCGCGCCTGCGCAATCTCGCCGCGCGCCAGATGCGCATGTCCCAGGCGCAGCCATCCATCAGGCGTCGCTTTGACGCTCAGTGCGCTCAGGTAGGCGCGCGCTGCGCGATCCGGCGCGCCCAGCGCCATCCATACGTCACCGATCAGTGCGCGACTGCCGCGCGCCAGGTTTTCGCCGGCCCACGCCCACGGGTAGGCGGTCAGCACCGTCCAGAGAAAGATGCAGACCAGCGGTGCGATCATCAGCAGACGCCGACGCTCAAAACAGGCGATGCGCTGCGTCAGTATGGTGAACGTCCATGCTGCGTATGGGATGAGTGTCGGAAAGAGGAAGTGTCGGTAGCGCGCTTCACCGTGGGTGAGCAGCATCGTCGCAATCGCGTAGCCGATCCAGAGCAGGCAGAGCACAGCCGGAGCAACCGGCAGATGACAGGATTGGTGGAACTGCTGATCGGATGGTGTGTTGCGTATGCGCACTGCGTGCGCCAGACCAATGATCGCGCCGATCGTGATCAGGAGATACAGCAGATCGTCGGAGATCAGGGCGGCGACGAACAGCGGCAGATCAACGTCGGCAACGTAATGTTCCATCAGGAAGCGATCCTGGATCGGTTTGACGCGCGCCAGAAAGACCCAGTTGGGCCAGAGTTTCCGCACCAGAATCGCCGGGTCTTCACGCAGACGCTCCAATCCGCGTGCAGTC
The DNA here is from genome assembly GCF_000016665.1 of Roseiflexus sp. RS-1. Classification (NCBI taxonomy): domain Bacteria; kingdom Bacillati; phylum Chloroflexota; class Chloroflexia; order Chloroflexales; family Roseiflexaceae; genus Roseiflexus; species Roseiflexus sp. RS-1. The sequence goes on along the minus strand of NC_009523.1, from coordinate 3,302,715 downwards.
GCATAGTTCGACCGCTCGACCGGGTTGCTGATGCCTTCAAGTATCCGATGGATAGTATCGCGGTCTTCGCGCGGTTCGTTGAAGACCCACAGGTTGTACGATAGCCCGGTTTCGATCAGGATGAACCCGCCGTATGCCTGGTAGTTGCGGATCGTCCAGGGTGCGATGACCATTCCGGTGCTCAGCAAAAAGAGGGTCGCGGTCAACAGTGGCACCGTCAACCGGCGTCGAACATCGCCGGACGGGTTTCGCCGTAAAACCTGAAACGCCAGCCAGAGCGCCGCGACGAGCAGGAACAGGAGTGCCAGCGACCGGGTCAGTGCAGCGAGTCCCAGCGCCGCTCCTGCGGCGATGACTAGCAGCCAGCGTTGCGATGCCGGTTGTTGATCCGCTGCATGGAGGAGCATCAGCATTCCGACCTGAAACAGCACGGTAAAGAGCGTCTCAGACATGTACAGACTGGCAAATGTGGCGTTCGTCCAGAGGACGGCGGCGATCAACGCTGCTAGCAGTGCTGATTGCTGGTGCTTTACCAGTCGCATGGTCAGTGCGTACGTGAGGTACACGCTCACGACGCTGAGCAGAATGTTGGGCAGCGCTGCCAGATGCAACGCACGCGTGGCATAGGGCCAGCCATCGTCGCCCACAAGCCGCCAGGATGCTGCCAGGAACAACGGGTAGAGGGGAGCGCGCAACCAGTGGTACTGCTCGTAGAACGACCATCCGCGCCCTTCTAGCAGGTCGCGCGCAACAGTGATGTATTCAACCTCATCGTTGGCTGGCTCGTGGAGCGGTTGACTCCAGAGGATGAGACGTAATCCCAGCGCGAGTGCGAGGATGATCAACAGGAAGATACGCGCCTGCGATCGATGCGTCATTGAACCGGAACCTCAATCGTACTGTCAGGGCGCATACACGACCCTTGCTTCATCGATGGCGACTCCAAGCAGACGGTTGTCAGGACTCGCCCGGTCGATGCTTCGGGGGCGATAGGTGGTGCTCTGAATGCTGACCAGTATCTGTTCATCGTCGGTAACGCCGGGCGGTAGCGGTAATTGTACAGTGTGCCAGCCGCGTGGAACGGTCATGCGCATGGCGTCGATGCTATCGATTCGGATCGTGATCTCTGGCGATGGTGCGCCGGGCAATCGGTCGCCGCCGATGCGAAGTTCGAGAACGCCGCCGGGACGCGCTGCCAGCAGTATCTCAGCGCAGTCGGTCGTCCAGCGGAAGCCGTTTTCCGGCGGATGAAACCCGCGCACATACCCCAAGTCGAGGCTGCCGACATCCAGGTGTTCCTGTGGCGGTGCAATGGGGCGAAAAACGTTCCACGCCCAGCGTTGCAGATCCTCGAGCGATGCCGTCTCGTAGCGCAGGTCTCGCTGCGCGGCGCGCTGGTTGCCATTGAGACGATGGACGGCGCCACGCAAGAGATGGGCGTACGGATGATCAGGGATAGCAGTCAACGCTGCGTTCAGATGTTCGAGTGCGGCGTCGGCGTCGCCGTTCAGCAGAGCGACGCGCGCCAGGGCAACGCGCGCCAGAGCGGAGCGCGAATCGAGATGCAGCGCCGTTTCTGCGGCAATGCGCGCGGTGACAAGATTACTGTCTGTGAGCGCGCGTTCCGCCTGCCAGAGATGGGTATGCTTTTGCGCCAGCATGATCGCTTCTGCCGGGTACGAACGATGTGCGAGCATGAGGGCGATCAGACCTGCGCACGTGAGTGCGGCAGCGCTCAGCGCCGGTATCTGGCGCATCGTCGGCAGCCGCCACGCGCTCAGGCGAACGATCACCCAGGCAGCATAAGGGATGAGCGCAGGGTAGATGGGCAACCGGTAGCGCGGTTCGACGTGGAAGATCAGGGTGCTCAGCACGATATAGAGCATCCACGGCGCGGCGAGCATTGCCGTCCAGCGGCGCGCTGGCGCAAGCCAGAGACCGGCAGCGCCGCCGAGAAGGATCATAGTCCAGAGACCATCGCCGAGGAGCAGGCGCAACCACACCTGGAGCGGGGGAACCCAGATCGCCGGACGATTGCGCATATCGTCGAAAAACTGGAGCGCAGGAAAGAGCCGCGCCTCACGCCAGACTTTCGCCGCCATGTAATCGGGATGGGCAAGGATCGCCGCGATGCCACGTTCGGTTGCCAGGCGTTGACGCGCAGCCATATCGTCGCCAAGGGCGTACAACTGGCGCTTGACCGCTTCACGACCGGCAGGATCATTGTCGAGCCAGAGATTCTCCGCCCCGGTTGTGTCGATGATAATGAGCGCGTGATACGTCAGGTAGTTCCGTATCGTCCACGGTGCGATGACCAGGATGGCGGCGAGAACGAACATCGCTGCGGTGCGTTTGCCGGTGTTGAGCAGCAGCCAGAGCGTCCCCAGCGCCAGCAGCGGCAGAGCGACAGACCGGATCAGCGCCAGTGCGCCCAGGCAGACGCCAGCAAAGACCGGTTGCCATCGTGATCGGGACGTGATCCGCGACAGCAACCAGAAGATAATCGTTGCCACAAACAGAAAGAGGGTTTCGGTCAACAGTTCGGTAGCGGTGAACGCCAGCGTGTAGTTCAGCGCCATCAGCAAGCCGGCAACCAGCGCCACGCGGCGATTGCCAAACACCTGGAGAGTCAGAAGGTAGAGCGGGATCACCGTCAGCGCGCTGATGATCGCCTGCACCAGGCGCAGGTTCTGGATCAGCAGATCGAACGCAACGATGCACACTGCCAGAAAGATAGCATAGAGGGGCGGACGCATCAGGCGCAGTTCGACATACTGCCGTGTGCGCAGCAACGTCAGCGCCTGATTCAGATACTCCTGCTCATCGCCGCCCAATGGGTAGAGTTCATGCCAGCGCCACACCAGCAACCGCAACACCAGTGCCAGCCCGGTCAGCCCGATCAGCGCCAGGACGTGCGCCTGGTTCGAGGAGAATACTGTCGTGATGCGTCTGACATGCGCCATAATTATCGGTATGAACTGACCTCAACCCGATCAAGCCGCACCATCAACCGATGCACCTGCCCGACGGCTGCCTCGCCTTGCTGACTCAGGTAACGCGCTGCATCAGGAACAAACGTAGGACCACGCAGTTCGATGACAACATCAGCGCCTTCTGACATTGGCGGGAGCGTCACCTCGAATGTGCGCATCTCCCCGACATCCGGCGGGAACGCGCCAATCTCATTCCCGTCCAGCAGGACACGCACCGGCGGAACAGGACGCAGATCGGAGGGCCACCCGCGTCCATCGACCATAAACGTCAGACGCTGCGAATGCGCGCGCCCGGCGCCGGGGAAGCGCAACAGCGCGCCATTGGTGCACCAGCGATAGGTTCTCCGCTCGGCGACATCGCCCTCGCCGGGATAGCAACCGCGAATATACCCCAGATCGAGGTTGCCGCCCAGGTCGATGGTGTGGGTTGGCGTCGGTCGCAGCCAGTTCCATGCCCACTCAACGGGGTTGGCAGCATCGACGTAGCGCGGCGTAAAAGCAGCGCGTGCGCCAGACTCATCGCCGATGCTACGCAACAGATCGCCGCGCAGGACACTCCCCGGCACGTCGCCTGTGGCAGCAAGAACATCGGGTGGCGGGATCAATGCCAGCGCCTCGTGGTATCGCCCCTGATGGGCGGCGATCAGTGCAGCGCCCAACCGTGCGGTGTCACGTCCGGGTGTGCCGTTGTGCAGAATCATTTCGGCAGCGGCGACATCGCCGGTTTGCAGCGCCGCCAGGAAGCGCGCATCATCCAGGGCGCGCGGGCGTGCCTCAATTGCGATGCCGGTGATCGCCAGGCTCGACGGGTACGGTCCGAGATATGACGCCCACTGCGAGTCGCTGCCATGCGGTCGCGGTTCCAGATAGGCATACGGCGTGGCAACGACAAGCGTCAGTAATCCGGCAAGTGCACCGCAGGCGATGCCGTAGCGCGTGCGCAGCACATCGTACAGGCAGGCGCGGTTACGCAGCAGCGTCGTGATCGTCACCGCTGCCAGAATGAAGAGGAACGGCAGGAGCGGCATGCGGAAGCGGTTGATGGCGAACAGCAGCGGCGCAAGGGCGATATTGAAGATCAGCCACAAGCCGACCAGAGCGACCGCGCCAGGCGCAGGCGAGAAACGGCGCACCACTGCCCATCCGATAACGCCAGGCAGAAGAGCGAGCACATACAGCGTATCATCGAGCAGGAACAGCAGCGCCACGTACCAGACCGGCAATCGTCCGGTCGAGAATCCGTCAGTCAAACGCTCGGCGCCGGTGTAGTTGATGCGGAACAGATCGATGAACTCGACCAGCGACTTGTGGACAAACGCCAGCGGACGATCCAGGATCAGGCACAATCCCTCACGAACCATCGCTGCCTGTCGCGCCGCCTGGTCAGGTTGCACGCCGGGATGCGGCAGACAGGTATCGGCTGGCGCCGTCACGCGTCGGTTGGGAAACATTGCCAGCACAAAATCGCGCGTGGGAGCGTCTCGTCGTGTGCCATCATGCGCCGACCACGCCCCCAGGAGCAGGTTAAAGGCGCCGCTGGTATCGACCAGAATCAACCCGCCGTAGATCCGCGAGTTGTAGACCGTCCACGGCGCGATGACGAGTGCTGCAACGGACAAAAACAGGAGTGCCCGCAACAGCGCGTGGCGCAGAGCGTACCACCCTGTATATGCCAGCCACCCGGCGATTACCGGCAGAAACAGGAGCGTCTGGCTGCGCGTCAGCGTCGCAAGTCCGAAGAGCGCACCAGCAATGATCAATCCCCGGCGTGACGGCAGCGTTCGACCAGCCTGATTGGACGGCGTTGTTTCGGACAATGAACGGGTATTGCCCGGACGGACTGCGACCAGCGCCAGGATACCGCCGGATACCAGCGTCATATACAGTGTCTCGGAGAGGAACAGTTGCGGGTATACAGCGAACGGCATGGAGATGCCAGCCAGCGCAGCAGCCAGCGTCGGCGCCGCTTTCAGTTCAGGGGGTGCAAGTGTGCCGGCAAGCGCATAGATCAGAACGATGAGAACCAGACTCAGCGCGGTTTGGGTGACAATGATCGCTCTGAGGTCATCACCAAAAAAATGGAGATGCGTCGCCAGAAACAAGGGATAGAGCGGCGCTCGCGTCCACAGATATTCCTGATGCCAGTTGAAACCGCGCCCGTGCGCCAGCCACCAGGCGGCGGACAGATATTCACCCTCATCGGAAACAAGACCCTGGCGGGGCAGAGCATCCCATAATGCAACACGGAAAAGCGCAGACATCGCCAGAACAGTCAGGAGCGGCAGGTGCGCACCGGGGCGCCAGGTTGAACGATGTTGCAACGAACGGATCATAGATGTCGGGATTATACCCGACATGTGACTGCGTGTGTCAGGCGGGAAGGTGATCGGTCATTGCCAGCGCGGTGTCGATCACACTTCTCAATTCGTATGACGTGAAAGGTTTTTGCAGAAAACCGCTCAAACCGAGGTGAGCAAACCGTCGGCTTGCAATCTCTTCCGGGTAGCCGCTCATCAGGATGACTGGCATATCGGTGCAGACCTGTCGCAACTCTCCAACTGTTCGGTCGAGATTGTGATCGGACGGCAGATCGAGCAGCACACATGCGAGATGCTCACGGTGCTGTCGGGCGAGAATGACTGCTGTCTCGGCATCGCCGGTTGTGAGCGCCGGGTGACCCATCCATTCCAGCATACGCGCTGCAACGGCGCGCGTACTTTCTTCATCATCAACGACCAGAAAGATGCGCGAGCAATTGGTGCGCACGATCGACATCCGCGACGATGGCATGAACGTTTCGACCTGGGGAGATAGCGAGTGAACCTCCGGTAGAAAGATGGTGACTGTTGTCCCTTCGCCGGGTGTGCTGGTCACGCGGATTGCGCCACGATGCCCACGCACAATGCCAAGGGTAGCTGGCAGACCCAGTCCGCGTCCGATGAATTTTGTCGTGAAGAAGGGATCGAAGATCCGCTCAAGCGTTGCGGCGTCCATTCCGCAACCGTTATCACTCACCGTCAGCACAGCATATGCGCCCTCTTCCAGACCATCGCTACCAATCGCTGTCGCCAGGAGGGCGCGATCAACGGAACGAACGTCGGTAGAGATAACCACCTCGCCAGATCGATCACCGATCGCCTCGGCAGCATTGATCGTCAGGTTGAGGATCACCTGGCGCAATTGCGCTGCGTCGCCTTCCACCAGCGGATCGGCATCGCTCAGGCGATAGACCAGTGCAACGCTCCGGGTGACCGACGCCTGGAGCAGTTCCTTCATCTCTTCGATCAGATCATTAAGGCTGAGCAGAGTCGTCTGCAATAGGTTATGCCCGACATAGGTCTGCATCTGACGGGTGATGACGGCTGCCCGGCGTCCGGCGCTGACAATCGCTTCGACCGAGAGGCGTTCCGGTGCATGAGGATCAAGCGTTGCGAGGGTCAGTTCAGCATTGTTCAGGATAATGGCAAGCAGGTTGTTGAACTCGTGCGCGATGCCCTGCGCCATTACTCCCATGCTTTCGAGTTTCTGGCGATGCTGCATCGCCGCTTCGTGATGCCGGCGTTCGGTTATATCGCGCAAGATCGCAAGGAACGACTCGATATCACCGTTCGGACCGAATTCTGGCACAATGCGCGCCTCGTAAAAACGCAGCCCGAGGGGTGTCGGCGTGCTGAAAGCGATGGTCTGCACGGCGCCGGTCTTCAGCACGGCCTGCAAGCATGCATCCAGCCTGTGCGCAATATCTTCAGGCGCACCGATGTCACGGTACGTTTTTCCGATGACAGAATCGCCGGTCAGTCCGGTCGCCTGCTCGAATGCCGGATTGACATACAGATGGCGTTGCTGAAGATCATAGCGGATAATGAGGTCTGGCGCATTTTCGGCGATGGCTTTGAACTGTCGCTCACTGCGAAGCACATGCTCTTCTGCGCGCTTGCGCTCGGTCACGTCACGTCCAACCACCTGATACCCGATCAGGCGGCTGCCGTTGTAGAGGGCGCGGGTGGTCCACTGTTGCCAGCGGATTTCGCCGTCCGGCATCAGCGTGCGAAGTTCGCTCATGCGCACAGGCGCTTCCGGCGTGAGCGACGCCAGATGGCGATTGAACAGCGGAATATCGTCGGGATGGATGAACTGTCGCAGGTTGTTGCCGATGATCTCGTCGCGTTTCAGTCCCCAGGAGCGGCTGCCGGCGGGATTGATCAGAGTCACTGTACCATCGGGTTCGGCGCGGCAGATCAGTTCCGTATGATCTTCAACAATCGAGCGATAGCGCGCTTCACTTTCACGCAACGCGGCATTGACCGCTTCGAGACGCGCCAGCGTTGCGCGGAGGCGCGAGCCGTAATTCCAGAGCATTGCCGCCAGCAGCGAAACGGCGACGATCATCGCTGCCGCACGGATCGCCGGCGCAAGCGGGTCGGTCGAGACAAACCAGGGGTGCGCCGTTTCACCGATAACGGTCAGCGCAACCGAGACGAGGCTCACAATGGCAATCAGGGGTCCGATGTCCCAGGAGCGGAGGTGTTGCAGCGTCGTTATCAGAATGAGCGGTGGAACGAGCACCGCCACTGGGGTGCTTGCCGGTTCGATCCAGACGGTCACAACTGTGCCGAGTGCAAGCGTGGTTGCGAATGATGATTGCCGCATATCGACGCTCACGCAGCGCCAGGTGTCGCGCGAGCGCGAGGAACAATGCGGCGCATGCGGCAATCACTGCAATCGCGGCGCCTGTCAGATCGCTGCTCGCGAGGAAAAGCGTGATATTGACCAGCGCAAGGAGGAAAGCAAACACCAGCATGATCGTAATCAGCGATGCCAGGGAGGGAGTGTCGTGGGACAGGTCGTTCGACCGTTCGGGTTCACTCATGGTTCTCCCCTTTCCAGGGAGAGGCATCCCTTGTCGGTCCGCATCATTGCGGTGCAATGGTCTCCTGGTGTGCAGCATACGTCATTGGATGCTGGATACGTCCGGCAGCGCAAGAATCGCTGCCCTGATCAGGTGCATCGGGTCGAATGTCAGGGTGACTCAGCGGCTCGTTGCTGATACGTGCTCTCCAGCGAGGATGACAGCGGTCATGTCGGGCGATGGCGCATCGCCTTCAGGGAGTTATCTTTGATTATAGCACGTTTGCCCGGCGGCGCAATCGGGATCGCGACTCTGGATCGATCCAGAAAAGATGTGAGAGACAGGAACGTCATCCTGAGGAGGCAGGCATTGTCGAAACGTGCTCACCGCCCTGGCAATCTTCCAGCGCCTTTTCCATCACAACGCTGGGCCACGAAAGCAGGACGCGCCAGCCTGAAAGACGCCAGATAGTGGTGTAACCGAGACGTTCATAAAAACGCTGCGCCCCGGTATTCCACGCCAGCACCTGCAACCGCGCGCGGGTGTAGCCGAACTCGCGGATCGCACTTTCCAGGGCATGCATCAGGACTGCCCCGGCGCCATTGCTGCGCTCGCTCCTGGTCACCACAACCGTGTGGATCAGTGCGCTCTGCGGGTCGGTATGGCGGTAGACGCCGAACAGCGTGCGCGCGACGACGCCGAACAATCGCAGCGCCGGGAAAACGCCCAGTGTGCGAAACGCAGTCGCCACAGTACCATTGGGAGCGCGCTCGAAACGCCCATTGCCAGGAAATTCAATCATGCCCGTTCCGATGACCATGCCGCGTTCGTTGCACAGGACGTAGCGGTGATGGACTGCTTTGTCGCCGTTGGCTTCCAGGGTGAAGCGCAACAGTTCTATCTGTTTCTCGACAGGACCGGTCAGCACGCCTGGCATTTCCGCCTGATACAGTTCGACAATCAGACGGGCCAGATCGGGAATATCCGCTTGAGTTGCAGGACGAACGGTGAATGCCATTGTTTAAGCCTCCGTTACGGATCATCAGTTTCATGATGCCATACATGGCGCAGCGCGTCGAGAGGATTGCCGGTTGCCTTGACGCCATCTCCCGATACGGCTATACTCCCCGCCTGGTTGGACGAGGAGGAAGCATGATTCGCGTCCTGGTGCATATTTCGGTGATTGTCCTCCTGACGGGTGCGCTGGCGGTATATACCTGGTTTGACAACGAGGTCAATCGCGGGGTCACGTATGAGCCGCCTGCAACGCCGATCGCGTGGACGGATGTGCCGCAGATCGGCGTGAATGCGTTCAACCTCCAGTTTGAACCTGATGTGGCGGATGTCACCCGCACCCTCGAACTGGCGCGCGATATGGGTGCGCATTTTGTGCGTATCCAGATGCCATGGGACGATGTCGAAATCCACGGCAAGGGCGATTTTGTCGATCGCCGCACCCCCGAGCAGGTACGCAGTTCCTGGGAGAAGTACGATTTCATTGTGGCGGAAGCGCAGCGCCTGGGGCTGGAGTTGATTGTGCGCATCGACCGCGCGCCGCAGTGGGCGCGTCCCAGCGATCATGCCGATCCACGTTTCCAGGCAGGTCTGGCGGAATATGCCAGTTCGACCGGTCCGCCGGAGAACTATGCCGATTACGCCGATTTCGTCGCTGCGGTTGCAGCGCGGTACCGTGGACAGGTTCGGTTCATCCAGATCTGGAATGAGCCGAACCTGGCGTATGAGTGGAGCTGGCGGACGCCTGAGCCGGAGCGTTTCGTCGAACTGTTGCGTATGGCGGCTATTGCGGCGCGCACTGCCAATCCCGACGTGGTGATCCTGTTTCCCAGCCTCTCGCCGACCGACGGGAAGGAGCCACGCATTGCGCCGATGAGTGAACTGGAGTATCTCGACCGTGTATACCGCGCTGGCGGCGCGCCATACTTCGATATCATGTCGGCGCAGGCGTATGGTCTGGGTCAACCGCCTGACGAGAACCGCTATATCCGGTTGCGCTGGCGACCGGATGCGCCTTTTCGCGACCTTGACCGACCGATCGATTCGCGGATCGATGTTTCACGCATTGTGATGCTGCGGGAAGTGATGGAACGTCACGGTGACGGCGCAAAAGCGGTGTGGATCAGCGAATTCGGCTATAACAGCGCCCCAGACCACATCCCGGAACCGGCGCGCAGCACATGGGGTCCGCCCGTCTCCGAGGAAACAAAGGGCGCCTACCTGGTCGGACAACTGGAACGCGCCCGCCGCGAGTGGCCCTGGGTGGGGGTGATGAATATCTGGTTTTTGCGCTGGGGTGGCTACCGTGAACCAGACCCCGCCGACCCGACCCCCTACTTTGCGCTGGTTGATCGCGATTTCCGTCCACTGCCCGCTTATGATGCAGTGCGTGCTTACGCCAATAATAGCTCAATTGTGGGTGTTGGTGCGCATACCTGGGATCACCCGGCAGTCGAGTCCTCCGGCGAAGGGGAGTGGCGTCTGCGTTTTACCGGGCAATCGCTTGCCATTCGTTTCAATGCGCCCGCTGAGGTGACGCTCGATGGCGGGGCGGCGCTGCGCTTCGATCCGTCAGGTGATGGCAGTCTGGCGCAGGTTGCGTCGGGGTTAACCGACGGCGTGCATACGTGCACCATTCGGAGCGCCGCTGCGCCGGATTCCTTCGTTGTCGGTCGTGAGCGCCCGCTTCCGTGGGTGTGGACGCTGGTTCCTGCCTTGCTGACAGCAGCGCTGGCATGCGTCGGCGCGCTGATGATGCTGGACATCGGAAGGAGCGTTGCGCGGCGGTGAGGAACTGAGTCATCATCATGCCAGGTTTTCTGTTCGATCTCTATCAGCGCACCGCGCGCGCAACGTTTGTGCTGGCGTCCCTTTTCATGGCGCTATGTCTGGCTGTCTTCTCCACTGGCGGATTGCCGCTCGCGTTTCGCCTGACAGGTCTGCTCCTGTTCGTAGCGCTGGCGCTGGTGCACCCGGCAGGCGGTCTGGCATGCGTCATACTGACGGCGCCTCTCTACCTGATGCCTGCAACGGTCGATAGTCCGACGCGAACGCTGTTGCTTCCGCTGCATGAAGTCGCGCTGCTGATCACGACTGCTGCCGTATGCTGGCGCTGGATCGGCGGACACATTCGAGATCGCCGTATGCCCGATGCAGGCGCTGCCCTGCAACGTGTGCGCGCAATGAGCGTTTCCCACGCTCCGGAAGCGTTGCTGGCGCTGGCGGGGATCATCGGCGTGATGCTGGCAGTTCCGGAGGGTCGAGGCGCTGCGCTGCGCGAGTTTCGCTGGTTGATCGTTGAGCCGTTACTGTTCTATGGACTCGTGCGCACAATCAGAATGTCGCGCGAAACCCTGATCGGCGCCCTGGCGCTCAGTGGCGCATTCGTGGCAGTGATCGGCGCATTCCAGTTCGTCGGACTGGACCTGACGCCATTGATCGGCGAGAAACGCGCCTTCAGCGAAAACATTATTGTTGTGGATGGGGTGCGACGGGTAACGTCGGTCTATGGTCATCCCAACAATCTGGGTCTCTATCTGGAACGGGTCTGGCCCCTGGCGGCGGCGATGGCGGCGTGGATATGGCATGCGCGGCGTGGAGACGGGGCAGCCAGCGCTTCTCCTGCTGTGTCGGAAAGGCGATCAACCGGCGCTGCCTTCTTCTTTGCCGCCTGTGCGCTGCTGTCGCTGACGGGGGTTGTGGTTTCCTTTTCGCGCGGTGCGTGGCTGGCGAGCGTGATTGCGGCGGTTGTGTTGGGAGCAGGCTGGCTGCTGCACCGGTCACAGCATCGACAGGCGGTGCGCTGGTCGGCGCTGGCGTTCATCGGAGCGCTGATCGTGGGAATGACCGGACTGGCGCTGACGCTGCGCGGCGGTCCTGGCGGCGGAAGCGTCGATGCGCGTCTGCTTCTCTGGCGTGAGGCGCTGGTCTATCTCCGGCAGAATCCGCTCGGATTGGGGATCGACCAGTTTTACTATTACCACAATCCGGCATTCGGGCGGAGTGCAATCGATCCATCGCTGGTCGGCACGAGCGAGGAATTTGCTGCGCATCCTCACAATCTGCTGCTTGATGCTTGGGTGAATGTCGGACCTCTGGGGGTTCTGGCTTTTGGTCTGCTGCTGGTGCGCTTCTATCGCAACGCCCTCATCGCTGTGAGGAAACGGCGTGAGGTGGTGATTGCGGGGGCGCTGGCAGCGATGACTGCCGCACTCTTCCATGGTCTGGTCGATCGGTTCTATTTTGTGCCGGATCTGGCAATTGCATTTTGGGTGCTGATGACTGTTGGGGAGAGAAGTGAGAATTGAGGACCGACACCTGAGCCGGGTTGCTATGATTGTGTGTTGGTACTACAATACGTGCGCTGAATGTTGCACTGCGTGTGCAATCGCCGGTATCGCGCAAGGAGCGCTCCGATGATAACGGTGAACCCTGCCATCTTTCGCGCATACGACATCCGCGGCATTGTTGATCGCGATCTCTCGGAAGAGGTGTATCGGACGTTGGGGCGCGCCAGCGGTACATTTTTTCGGCAGCACGAACGCCGTCGGATCGTGGTGGCGCGCGACGCTCGCCTGACTTCGCCAGTGTATGCCGCTGCTTTGATCGAAGGTCTGCGCCAGAGCGGGTGTGATGTTGTCGATATTGGCATGGCGCCAACGCCACTCATGTATTTTGCAGTTTCCTTTCTGCGCGCCGATGGCGGCGCTGTGGTGACCGCCAGCCACAACCCGCCGCACTTCAACGGTCTGAAGTTGCGCCTCTCCGATCCGGTGTATGGCGGTACGCCGCTCAGCAGTGATCAGATCCAGGAAGTAGGACGGATTGCTGCCGGTGGTGCGTTCGCTTCCGGATCAGGCGGGTACGAACAATACGATGCAGTGGATGATTATGTGCGCGATGTCGTCCGTCATATCGCACTCAAACGCCGACCGAAGGTTGTGCTCGACGGCGGGAACGGTGTGGCGGGACCATTGGGCGTGCGCACCCTGGAAGCAATCGGCTGTGATGTGGTTCCGTTGTTCATCGAACCTGATGGAACCTTCCCCAACCACCATCCCGATCCGCTCAAGGAGGAGAATCTTCAAGACCTCATTCGTGCAGTGCGCGAAACCGGCGCCGATATGGGCATCGGGCTGGACGGCGACGGCGACCGGCTTGGTGTCGTCGATGGCAACGGCGAGATTGTTTTTGCCGACCGGTATCTGATCGTTCTGGCGAGACAGGCGCTGGCGCGGGGACCGGCGCCGATCGTGTTCGATGTGAAGTGCAGCGCAGTGCTGATCGACGCCATTCGCGCGTTTGGCGGGACGCCGGTGATGTGGCGGACTGGCTACTCAAACCTCTCGGCAAAGATGCGCGAAACCGGCGCTCCGCTGGCGGGCGAGTTGAGTGGTCACGTCTTCGGCGCCGTCGAACACCATTTTCACGATGACGGCATCTTTGCCGGATGTATGCTGCTCGATGCACTGGAAAAAAGCGGACAAACCCTTGCCGAAGCGCTGGCGCCGTTCCCGCCGCTGCCATCGCTGTCTGAAGGGCGTCTGCCCTTCGATGAAGACACGAAGTTCAAAGCGATAGAATTCGTGCGCGACTACTTCGCTGCGCGCTACCCGGTTATCGATGTCGATGGCGTGCGAGTCGATTTCGGCGATGGCTGGGGCATCCTGCGCGCATCCAACACCGAACCGGCAATTACCACCCGTTTCGAGGCGCGCACCATGGAGCGCGTGCACGAAATCCGCGATACGATGATCGGTAAACTGCGCGAGTTTGCGTCTGCAGATCATGGCACGAGCGCCGTCGGGCGCAATGAGCGCGGATGAAGCGGCGGTCGAGTCCCGACTATGCAAACCGTGCGATATACGTACTGTTGGGAAGGCGCAGTCGTTGCCGATTTCACACTTGACGCAGTCCGTCGCCGGTATGCGGCGCTGGCTGATCTGCTCAATGCGCGTGGATGGCGGTGTCTGGTCGCCTGCGATACGCGCTTTCTTTCTGCACAGATTGCTGCCGACTGCTACCGGGGACTGCGCGCATTGGGAGCGCAGGTATCGCTCAGTGCAACGCCATTGCCGCGTCCTGCGGTCGATGTCGCGCTCGACCAGCATGTTGCCGATTGCGCGCTGATCGTGTCTGCCGGTAATCGGGAGTACTGGCTCAATGGATTGGTCCTGATTGCACCCGCGCCAGGGTTGAATCCATTCATCGATGGGGCGCCGCCTTCCGAATGGTCGCCATTCCCTTCGGATACGCCGGACGCAAACCTCATCGATGCGCGCCGCGTCTATATCGATAGCCTGCGCGATGTGATCGATGTCGAACTGGTGCGTCAGACATCACTGACCATTTTTGTGGATGTAATGAACGGTACGACAGGCGGTGTCATTCCGGCGGTGATCGGTGACGACGCCCGCACCAAAACGATTGAGATCAACCGCGAACAGGACGCCTGGTTTGGTCGTCAGACGCCGCATCCGCACAGCGCCTCGCTTGTGCGTCTACGCAAACTGGTGCGCGAGAGCGACTCGCACCTTGGAGTTGCGATTTCGGCGGATGGTCGGGCGCTTGGGGTGGTCGATAACGAAGGCGAACTGGCGTCACCCCTCGAGATCGCACTGTTGCTGGCGCACTACCTCAATCGCCAGCATCGTCAGCGCGGGCTGGTTATTGTTCCTGCTTCCGCAGCAGCATCGGCGCCATGGGTGCGCGGATGGGAAACGCAAACCGGCTTGAATGTCGAGTTTGCCGAACAACCGGCGCTGCGCATTGCCGAAGCGCGCGCAGCGTATCAGTTGCTGATCGGTGTTACAGAGGATGGACAACTGACCTTTGGGCGTGCTGGCGGCATTGGCGATGCACCGCTGGCGGCGCTCATGCTCGTCGAACTGGTAGCGCGTCGTGGTGTGAAACTGTGTGTAATGCGTGAAAAGTTGCGTCAACCGCAGGGGGCGTGATACAGGAACAGGAGAACGCCATCACCATGCAACCTGTTGTGCAGCGTCTGAGTTCGTTGCGTCGATTGCTCCGTCCGCTGGCGTTGACATTTGTGGGCATTGTCCTGCTGTCACTCGGTGTGGCATATTTCTTCATCTTCATCTACCGCACGGCGACGTTGCCGCCGATGTTCTCGTTCATCACGCTGCAATTTCTGCCCTTATGGGCGCGCGGGCTGGTATTCGCGGCGTTGGGGCTGATCGTGCTCGCTGTCGGCATCTGGCAACTCAGCGGCGTCGCAGTTATCTCACTCGATGCCCGCGACACGAGCGGCGAAGTCGTGCTCGCCTATCAGCGCGATCAGATGCATCCGCGGATGACGGTCATTTCCGGCGGCGCAGGGTTGTTGATCACTGCCAGTCTCGGTCGAATGGCTCAGTTGTTGACCTGTATCACGCCGGTTCAGGATCCGGTCGAGTACTACTACCGCGCGTCCAGTCTGTTCAACTTCGAAAATGTGGTCTTTGTGGTGCCGACGCTTGAACCGCATGAGGTGTTCGTCGAGCTCGACGATGGTCAACGCTTCAATATCAAGCACAATATCGCCCACGATGAACGCCTGGCGCAGCGTCATGTCGTCAATATCTACATCGGCGACGAACACGGACCCGTCACCACGCCGTTGCAGGTCACCCAGGTTGCGCTTGATGCGATCGCCTCCGCCGATGTCATTGTGTTCGGTCCCGGCAGTCTGTATGAAAGCATCCTGCCCAACCTGCTCATTCCCGACCTGCGCGACGCCATCCGTCGCAGTAAGGCGTGCAAAATCTACATATGCAGTCTGATGACCGAACCTGGCATGACCACCGGCTACAGTGTTGGTGATCATGTGCGCCAGATCGTGCGCTTCGGCGGCTTCACTCCCGATTATGTCCTGGTCAATGCACCGCGTATCGATGCAGAAGTACGCCGGATTTACGCAGCCGCCGGGCAGATGCCGGTCTTTCTCACACCCGAGGAATACGAAGAAACCGCAGTCAGCACGACCGACCGGCTGACCACGCGGGATATTCTCATCGAGGGCGCAAAAGTTATCGAAGCCGATCTTGCGACTGCGGTGGTCCAGTTGACGGCGTCGCTCGATCATCCCGGCGAGGGGCGCACGGTACGCGTGTTGCGTCATGATCCTGAAAAACTGGCGACCGCGATTATGGAAGTGTGGAAGCGGCAGTAACCCCTATCTATGCCAGGTCTGCTATGACTGATGAACCGATTGTTTTCTTCGAAGACGAAGGATGCCGCACCTTTCTGCCATTGACGCATACACGACCTGTTTGCGATCTGCGCTGCGGCATCTTTACTCTGCGCGAGCGGGTGCGCACGCTGACGGGCATGACGCCAGCGGTCATCTGCCGTTCTCACCTGGCGCGGGCATATGGCGTCGGGCGCTGGCCCCTCACGCTGCTCAGTCGGAGTACACCGCTCACCTTTGTGAATGCGCGTGCGCTCGATGCGGGATGGATCTTCGATCTACTTGATGAACCGGTAGGAACGGTGTACCTGACCGACGCGGGACATGCTCTCCTCGGCGGACCGGTTCTGTTGGGTGCGCGTCTGACGCCGTGGATGGCAAGTGCAGTGCTCCCCTACCTTCTTGAGCAGCGCGGCGCGGCGGCGCTGGCGGAACTGCGTCGTATCGGGCGTCTCGTCGAGATCGAGACACGCCTGCTCACCTTCCCCTGGGACCTGATCGCGCTGAACGGCGAACAGATCGTGCGTGATGTGCCGCTCGTCGTCAGGCAGGACGGCTGGATCTGCGCGGCTGACCAACCGCCTGCCCATCCATCGATTGTCGTCAGCAACCCGGCGCACGTCTTCATCCACCGCGATGCGCGCCTGGAACCGCCGCTGGCGCTCGATGCGCGCGATGGTCCAATCGTGATCGATGCTGCACGGATTGAACCGTTTTCGTTCATCCAGGGACCGGCCTGGATCGGTCCTGGCTCCCTGATCGCCAGTGCGCGCATACGCGGCGAAACAAGCATCGGACCTGTCTGCCGTATCGGCGGCGAGGTTGAGGCGAGCATCGTTCAGGGGTACAGCAACAAGCACCACGACGGCTTTCTCGGGCATTCGTACCTTGGTGAGTGGGTCAACATCGGCGCCATGACCACCAACAGCGATCTGAAGAACACCTACGGCACAATTCGCATGGTGATCGAGGGGTTTGGTCAGATCGACAGCGGCATCCTGAAACTGGGGTGTTTCCTCGCCGATCACGTCAAACTGGGGATCGGGGTCCACCTGAACGGTGGCGCCGTCATCGGCACCGGTTCGAACATTTTTGGGGTTCACTTTGCGCCCAAGACCATTCCCCCCTTCACCTGGGGCGGTGAGGTGTTCCGCGAGTACCGCATCCAGTCGATGATCGACGTGGCGCGCAAAGTTATGGCGCGTCGCAAGGTAAGCATGAGCGCTGAGCAGGAAGAAGTGCTCCGCGCTGTGTTTGCCATGACGCGCGGCGACCGCGCCGGGTTGGACGACGGCGGCGGACGCGATGAAGCAGCGCTGCGGCGAGCGGAGGCGGAAGCGGTGCGCGCCTTCGACCTGGTCGAAGCGTCGGGGGGGTGAGAACCAAGAACCAGGAACCGGGAACCGGGAACTGAGAACCGAGAACCGGGCATCATGGCAACGCAGGTCGTGCGCCTGTCCGGTTTGCGGGCGTAAGAACGGTGAACCGGGAATCGATTTCAGGTATGGATTGCCCTGACCATCTGTGATCTATAACGGTTCGTGCGATGCGACCAGTCTTGCGTGGCGCGCAACCATGCTGCGACGTTTTCTAAAAAAATTGTTGTTTGAGCGTTTTCGCCACTAAAGCCCTGTATCCGTTGTTTGAGTTCCAGAAACCGTCGAAGCGACCAGTTGTGTTGAGTAATGACCCGATCCAGTGCTTCATAGAGAGAAAGGCGCTGCTCCTGGATGAGAATGTGGACAATATTATGAGCTAAGGCATTTGCGCTTTGCTCTTTCGGGTATGACCAGAGATCGTTGTACCACAGCACAGTTCGAGCAGCTGCATCTAACAATTCTCGCATCAGGGCATGCTCGAAAAGATAAGAAGGCAGAACAAAGTCCCGCGCCATATCTATCAGCGCAATCATTGGAAAAAACGCGCCAGACCAGAGGCGCATGTCGGCATATGTTGCACTATCCGGATAGACGCGATCAACTCGAGTGGATACCTCCCACAGATGCGCTTCCAGTGTTTGAACGAGCGCGCGTTGAAAACGAACCTGTGTGACGAGTCCTGCGTATCGCCTGAGTTCAGCCCAAAGATCCGCAACTGCAGAAATGAGCGGATGCACCTGTCCGTATGTGGTATCTTCAGCTGTCGCCGAAAGGATGCGCAGATGGAAATCCGCCAGTGCGTCAACCGAGGGAACTGTATCGGTCAGGTCATCCAGAAAGAAAAACCAGACAGTCCATAACCCGATCAGACGAAGCATGGGACGACTTAAGTCTGCATTTGCGCGTGAAACGAACTCTGCCAGGAGTGCGTCACGGATGTGTTTGATTTGCTCCTGACTCTGAATAAGACGGTGAGCACAGCACCACTCAATGATTTCTTGTTCTAACCAGTCAGCATCAGGATGTATCCGCTGCGGAAATGGGTAGTCTATCGACTCGACAGCCCGCCAGTACCACGACTCGATTGTCATATGGCGATGTTTCCTTTCACGGCGCTGTCGCGGGTGGTGTGACGTGCGCCTGCTGCGAGATGCTTCTACGACATCGATCAGGTAAGATTTCGATCATTGCAGAACTGCTACCGTTTCGAGACGATGTTGAACGGCAGAGCGCCGATCTCCTGCGATTATAGTATGCCTGGAGCATGTACAGAAAGGAAAATAAGGATGGAAACCGGTCTGGAGTTCGTTGCGAACGCACGACGACAACTGATCCGTCTCATCGCACTCACAATTGTGGCGAGTTCGTGCGCCGCTCTGCTGTTGATCGCCATCCTGATGATCATAACGGGAAATGTTGTCGGTCTTGCATCCTATGCTGGCGTGGTGGTATTAGGACTCGCCGGAAGTCTGGCCACGCTGGCCCTGCTGAAACGCCGGGTGCTGTAGCAGGCTATCATCCCGATCACTGTCGGGATGATGGTAGGACTTACTCTAAGCGTGTTTCTGATCCCGGAGCAGACATTTGTGGCGCTTCCGTTCCTCACCGTCCCGATTGTGTTGGTCACTCTTGGACGACATCGCCTCTCCATTCTATTGACGCTGGTCAGCGGCATTGTCGCTGGTGCAGGGCTTGCCTGGTTTGCGCCGTCGGTCGAGGTGGAGCAGGTTATCATCGGCGACGCGCTGCCGCTCGTCAGCGGCATTGGATTTGTCACCCTGCTGGTGATCATCTGGCTCCTGAGCGACCGGTTGCTCACCATCTCCGATGCAGCCGTAGCGCTCGCCGATAAACGCGCGGCGGAAGCCGAAGACGCGCGGCAACGCGCCGAGGAAGCACAATCCACTATTGCGCAACAGTATGCTGAACAGCAACGCCTGCTCGATCTGGTGAGCGTGCTTGAAACGCCGGTAATCGCCATCGCCGAGGGGGTGCTGCTGGCGCCGATCGTCGGTCACCTGGATAGTCGACGCGCCGGGCAGTTGACGCAGCGGCTCCTGGACGCCGTCTATGCGCAGCGTGCACGTGCAGTGATTATCGACATTGCCGGCGTGCCGCTGGTCGATACACAGGTGGCGCAGTTGCTGATCCGCACGGCGCAATCCATCCGTTTGCTCGGCAGCCGTGTCGCGCTGACAGGGATCTCTTCAGAAACGGCGATGACGTTGAGCAACCTGGGGATGCGCCTGGAAGAGATGCAGACCATGCGCAACCCGCAGGAAGCGATTCAGGTGATGACCATGCGTACTGTCAACCGTTAGCGTGTTTTTTGACTCGCCGCTGCCGATAGGCGATAGGCGATAGGCAATAGCCGATAGGCGAGAGCCGATAACCGATAGCCGATAGCCAATAGGGTCACTGTTGGAGTTCGCGTTCCGCGCAGGCGGGCTTTGCCCCACAGAGCCGATAGCCGATAACCGATAGCCAATGGTCGAGAGGGTCACCGTTGGAGTTCGCGTTCCGCGCAGGCGGGCTTTGCCCTGGATAGCCAGGGGCTGATGGTCTTCGCAGAAATAATCCGCTCCAGCCCGCGCAGGCGGGCTTTGCATTCCATAGCCGAGGGCTTATGGTCTTTGAGTAAATAATCCGCTACAGCCCGCGCAGGCGGGCTTCGCCTTGGCTAGCCGAGGGCTTCAGCCCCACGGCTAGCGCGGGATAGCGGAATAAATTCTCAATCGCCATCAGCCCCACGGCTCGCACGGTATAGCGGATTCAATCTCCATGAGCCCGACGTCCAGCGCTCCTCTCGGCTATCAGCTATCGCTTATCGGCTATTCATTCAGCCCAACGGCAAGAGGCGCATACCGGGTTAAAAATATCAGCACACGATCAAAGCCACGCTCTTGATTTGCACCTGCCACACCTGTTCTGTATAATGCCCCGTGCGTGCCTGTTATCTCGCCGTAAACAGCGTTTGCCGCACGATCCAGCATGGATCCCTGTTCATTTGACATAAAAATTGATGTCGTTGCAATTGGCGGCGGCGGCGGCGCAACCCACGTATTACGTGCAGTTGCGCCGTTCGCTGCATCGCGCACGGCGATCATCGCCGTGACCGATACCGGTCGTTCCACCGGGCTGGCGCGACAGATCGGCGCAATGCCCGCTCCCGGCGATCTGCGCGCGACGATCGCAGCGTTCGCCAGCGATCAGGTCATGGCGGAGACGCTGAACCACCGCTTCGATGGCGCCGGTGTTCCTGCGCTCGCAGGAATGGCGTTCGGCAATCTGCTGATCGCTGCGCTGACCCGTGTCACCGGCGACTTTGCCGTAGCCGTTGAGCATACCGCGCGTCTGGCAGGGGCGTCGGTGCATGTGCTGCCGGTCAGTGTCGCCAACACCACGTTGTGCGCCGAACTGATCGATGGCACATACGTGACAGGGGAGTTCGAGGTGCGCGCGCCGGGTAAATCTCCGCTTGCCCGCCTGTTCCTGCACGAACCGGCGAATGCCTATCCCCCGGCGCTCGATGCGATCCGCTCCGCCGATCTGGTGGTGATCGGACCCGGCAGTTTATGGACGTCGGTGCTTGCCTGTTTGCAGTTTGGCGGTGTGGTGGAAGCGCTGGCGCATTGTCGCGGGACGGTGGCGTATGTCTGCAATTCGACGACGCAGCCGGGGCAGACCGATGGCTACCGCTGTATTGACCATGTGCAGCGGATCGTCACAACGCTGGGTCCGGGTGTGCTCGATGTGGCGCTGATCAACCGCAGCAACCCGGATGCGGATGCGCTTCGTCCGTATGAGGAGGAAGGGCTTCATCTGCTGCGCCCCGATGAAGATGAAATCGCCGCCGTTCGCGCATTGGGGGTGATGCCGCTGGTGCGGGAATTGACCGGCTATGTCGAACCACGACGTGCGTTGTGGAACAAGCAGGATACCATTCGCTACGATACCGGTGCGCTGGGTGTGGCGCTCCACGAGGTTGTCATGATGAAAGGCAAAACCAATGGCTGATCCGCGTGTCGAAAAGATGGCTCAGGTGCTGGTGCACTACTCGCTGGCGATCAAGCCGGGCGACCTGTTTCGCATTATTGCGCCGCCAGCTGCCGCACCGCTGGTGCGCGCATTGTACAGAGAAGCCCTGCTCGCTGGCGCCCATCCCTATCTGGCATTGACTCTCGAAGAAACGGAAGAATTGCTCTTCCGATACGGCTCCGAAGCGCAGATCCGGTTCGTTTCGCCCCTCATGCGGCAGGAGATTGAAGAGATCAATGCAACCATCCGAATCATGGCGAGCGATAACACCCGTGCACTTTCCGGGATCGATCCGAACAAAATCGCGCTGCGTCGTCAGGCATTGAGTGACATCCAGAAGCGTACCATGCAACGTTCTGCTGAAGGGACGCTCAACTGGTGCGTGACGTTGTTTCCAACCAATGCGGCAGCGCAGGATGCCGATATGTCGCTGAGCGATTTTGAGGATTTTGTCTACCGCGCCTGCAAACTGCACTACGATGACCCGGTTGCCGAATGGCGCAAAACAGCCGCTGAGCAGCAGCGGATTGCCGATCTGCTCAACGAGTGCAGTGTTATCCGCCTTGTTGCGCCCGATACCGACCTGACCTATCGCGTTGCCGGGCGCACCTGGATCAATTGCGCGGGCGATCGTAACTTTCCCGATGGCGAGGTCTTCTCCAGTTGCGATGAAACCGCGACCCAGGGGTATATTCGCTACAGTTTCCCGGCTATCTATGCCGGGCGCGAGGTTGAAGACATTCGTCTGTGGTTTGAGAACGGCAGGGTCGTCAAGGCGACTGCGGCGAAGGGCGAGGATCTGTTGCACTCGCTATTGAACATGGATGAGGGAGCGCGGCGACTGGGCGAAGTGGCTTTTGGCACGAATTATGATATTACCCGCTTTAGCCGGAATATTCTGTTCGATGAAAAGATCGGCGGCACAGTCCACCTTGCGCTCGGTGCAGGGTACCCGGAAACCGGGTCACAGAACGTATCGGCGCTTCACTGGGACATGATCTGCGATATGCGCCAGGGGGAGGCGTATGCCGATGGACGCCTGATCTACAAAGATGGGAAGTTTTTGATTTGAGCATGACTATGCATGATGTTCTCGTCGTCGGCGCCGGTCCGACCGGCATGGCAATCGCTGCTGCGCTCAGCGCCACAGGACTGCGCGTGGCGGGGCTTGCGGCGGCGCCGCCGACGAAACCATGGCAGAATACCTACGGCGTGTGGCTCGATGAATTGCCGACGCCGGAATTGCGCGACACGCTGGGGCATCGCTGGTCGGATGTTGTGGTGTGCGTCGGCGAGCGCACCATTGCCCTTGATCGTGCGTATGGGTTGTTCGACAACCCGCGCTTGCAGCAGTACCTCCTCGACCAATGCGAGCGCCACGGTGTCACGTGGTCTGCCGGGATTGCGGCGCGCGTCGAGCATCAGGCGACGCATTCCCTGGTGACCACGCGTGATGGGCGTGTTGTTGCGGCACGGTTGGTGGTGGATGCCAGCGGTCATTCACCGGCGCTGCTGCGTCGCCCTGCAACATCGCACGTGGCGCGTCAGGCGGCGTATGGCATCGTCGGTGTCTTCTCCGCCCCGCCGATTCAGCCGAATCGAATGGTGCTGATGGACTACCGCGCTGATCATCTGACCGCTGAGGAACGGCGTGAGCCGCCAACCTTTTTGTACGCCATGGATCTGGGGGACGGACAATTTTTTGTTGAGGAAACGTCGCTGGCGCATGTGCCCGGCTTACCGCTCACCACGCTCGAACAACGGTTGCAGCGCCGGTTGACCGCCAGAGGTGTGACGGTGCAGCAGGTTGTGCATATCGAGCGGTGTCTGTTCCCGATGAATAATCCGTTACCGTACCTCGATCAGCCGATGATCGGGTTTGGCGGTGCAGCGAGTATGGTGCATCCCCCGTCGGGGTATATGGTCGGCAAGGCGCTGCGCCGTGCCCCTGAGGTTGCGCAGGCGATTGCTCGCGCATTAGGCGCAGCGGACGCTACCCCGCGCAGCGCTGCCCGTGCCGGATGGCGGGCGCTCTGGTCACCGGCGCGCCTGCGTCGCAGGCAGTTGTACCTGTTCGGGCTGGCGAGCCTGATGCGCTGCGACAGCGCAACAATCCAGGAATTTTTCGCTCTTTTTTTCAGTCTGCCGCGTCACGAATGGATGGGGTATCTATCGGACACGTTGAGCACTGTCGAGTTAGCGCGCACGATGCTGCGTCTGTTCATCCGCGCGCCCGGAAATGTGCGCCGAACCCTGATGGCGGCTGCGGGCGCAGAACATGCGCTGCTGCGCCGTGCGGCACTTGGTCAGGCTTGAAGCGGAGGAGTTCAGATGAAACTTTCGCCTGCGAAAATCGAACAGTTGTCGGCGTCGCTTGTTGACTATCTGGCAGAGGTGGACGGCGTGATGTTCCGAGGTGACGACAGCCAGTTGCGCTTGGCAGTGGAGCAGATCATCACCGATGAACTGCTGGTCGAAGAACGCCTCGACGCCGAGATCCATAAGATGCTCCAGGCGCACAAATACGAGATTACGATGGGTCGTCTGAGTTACGACGAACTGTTCAAGAAGACCAAACAGCGCCTGGTGCGCGAACGCAAACTGGTGTTGTAATCATTCCCCGTCCCAGCGGTACAGACGCCGGTAAACATCGTACTGGGCGATTACCGACTTGACATAATTTCTCGTCTCCTCGAAGTCGATCCGCTCGGCGAACAGATCGGGATCGGTGATCGGCGCGCCGCCCGACCAGCGTCGCGCGTTGCCGGGTCCGCCATTGTACGCGGCAAGCGCTCCCTCGATACTTCCATTCATCGCTGTCATCTGGCGACTGAGATAGAACGCGCCAAAACGAATGCTCAGATCAGGGCGATAGAGATCTGTTTCGCGGAATCCAGTTACTCCAAGCGCCTGGGCGATACCCTGACCGGTTGCAGGCATCACCTGCGCCAGACCGCGCGCTCCCGCCCATGAGGTCGCCGCCGGGTCGAAGGCGCTCTCCTGACGCAACAACGCATACATGAGAGCGGGATCGACGCCAAACTCTCGTGATCGTGTCAGCACCGTCGCTGTGAATGGAACCGGATAGAGGATGCGCCGCAGCGCAAGCGGTGCGTCTGACGCTGCGCCGCCAGGAGACAGACGGATGAGGCGGTTGGCAGCGCGCAGTGTAACGCTGGCAGCGCCCTGCTCATGCGCATAGCGCGCCAGCAGGTAGAGCGCATATGGGTTGTCATTGCGTATTGCCAGCGCCGCCGACCATTCCGCCATCGCCTCGACGCGCAGACGAAGCGCGTCGAGTTCGCGCGCGCGCCGGATTGTGGGGTCATCAGCCGGATTGGTTGTGTCGGGCGGCGGTTCGCCAGCCCATGTGGCAAGCCACTCCTCGATGGAACGCCAGTCATCCGCACTCATCGGGTCATCAGGCGCAATCGCGCCCGTTTCCCGACGATTGAGCAATACGCGGGCGCGTGCAGCGAAGTAGGAATCGGGTGCAGACGCAATTACCTGATCCAGCAATGCGCGCCCTTCTTCCCCGTTGCCCGCGGCAAGCGCTGCACGCCCTGCCCAGTACCGCGCTCGCAGCGCCGCTGCGCCTGTGGCGGCGGCAGCCAGTTCGTCCCACACCTGGCGCGCCTGCACCGCCTGACCAGACACGAACAGATGCAGCCCGCCCGCAAACCAGGCTTCCTGTGCCAGCGGCAGAGACGGATACCGCCGACCCAGGTCGATACGCTGCTGCGCCGCCGCTTCTCCATCACCGAGTCGGTCGAGCAACGCCGCAGCGCGACGCAACGCCTCTGGAGCGCGGGAATCATTGGGGAATGTCGCGGCAAAATCACGGTACCCCTGAATTGCCGCTTCGGTGGCGCCACTCTGCCCGACCGTCTGAATCCGGTCGAGGCGCGCCTGAATGCCAGCGTCGCTTTCGCCAGCTGCAGCAATTGCGGCATCAAACCCTGTCAGTGCTGCGGGAAAATCTCCCAGACCACGCAGCGCCAGGGCCCGTCGTCGGAGCAGATCGGCGCGCTGTGAGTCGTCCGCCGTGGCGAGTGCGGCATCGAGCGCAGCAACTGCGTCAGACCAGCGGCTATGCGCCTCGTAGACGCGGGCTGCCAGATCAGGCGGGATGGCAATCTCAGGATCAGTGCGGAGCCGATCCACCATCGCCAGGGACACCGGCAACCCCGGCGCGCGTGTGAGACCCTCGAACAGCCAGGATCGCGCTGTCGCCAGGTCTCCCTGGCTGCGCGGCAGATCGGCGAGTTCGATCAGCAGGCGGGCGCGGTATGCCGGTTGCTCCGCCAGCGTTAGCAGTTCGTTTGCCAGCTGCAACGCACCATCGATCTGTCTCAGGTCACGGCGTACCTGAATTGCCGCCTCATATGCCGCAGCGCGCTGACTGCGCGCAAGATCGCTGCGCGCAACCGCCTCATAGTTCGCGGCAGCGGCGTCGAGGCGACCAACGGCGCGTTCCTGAGCGGCCTGTCGCAGGCGAGCATATGTCTCAGCAGGTGTGGCGAAGGAGCGGAACTGCTCATACGCCGCGATTGCCGCAGCGTGCGAACCGGCTTCTTCATGCCCGCGCGCAATCCAGAACCATGCCCGTGCTGTCAGATCGTCCTGGATTCCGTCGGCAACAAACGCATTCAGCGCTTCGACAGCCGATGTCCAGCGTTCGCGGAGGGCAAAACTTTCTGCCAGGTAGAAGCGCGCGGCACGTCCCGTCGGCGTTCCCCGCGCGGCATTGGCAGCTGCAAAGAACGCCTCAGCAGCCGCATCGTAGTCGCCGGCTTCGCGTCGCTCCAGCCCACGCGCAAGCAGCTCATCGGGCGAGGCGACAGAGGAAGACGAACCTCCGGGGAGAGCGGGTGGCGAATCAGGTTGCGGTGTTCCCGGCGCCTCCGGCGATGCCATGTCGGGACGCGACTGCAGCGAAGTGGACAGGGAGGCATCGGGAGGAGACGGAACGTTTGTTTCGGTTTCCGGCGTACCTTGAGTTCCAACCGGCGTTACCGCTTCGATCAGGGAAGGAGACGGAACGTTTGTTGCAGTTTCCGGCGTACAGGCGATAAGCGACAGTGCGATCACCAGCACGCTCCAAAGACAACGCATGGCTCCATTGTACCACAGGAAACGGGGTATCAGGCGCGCTCTTCGCCGCGCAAGCGGCGGAGTTCGGCTTCGAGCGCAGCAATACGTTGTTCGGCTGCGATGCGTGCTGCGGTTTCGGCGTTGAGCGCGGCCCGAAGGTCAGGGTAATCGCCGATTGGTTTGCCGGAAGCGTCGTAGCACATCACCGCCTGTTCCTGTACACCGAGCCAGATCTGGAGCGGCTCGATCCACAACCGCCCCTGCGCGTCGGGCGACAGCACGCCGTAGACGGTCGGCGTCCGCCGGTAGCCGAGCAGACGCGGCGCGACCTGCCCGCGCCGCTGTACCACGTCCACAATCACGTAGAACTCAACCCCGGCAAGGTCATACTCGTCGAGTTTGACCATCAGGTCGATGGCGCGCGTTTCGGGGGAAGTGACTTCGATAATCAGCGTGGGACGTACCCCCTCGACAGCGACATCGAAGGTGCTCCAGTTTTTGGATTCCCGCACGCCGAAGATCACCGCCAGGTCGGGACCGTGCGCCTTCAGGTCGGGAACGTCCCAGGCGATGCGCACATCGTGCAGCACGACGGCGCCGGGGATGCTGGCGAGCACGCCGCGCAGGACATTGTACAGATACGCGCAGATGCGCTGATGCAGGTCGCTGTGGGTCACCTGGTCGCCCTCCTGGGGATGTGCGACATCTTCCAGCGTCAGGGGGATCTGTTCGAACGTCACCGTGCCATCGGGCGCGACGCGCTCGACATAGCGCCAGCCGTAGGGGAAGCGATCGGTCGTCGGCGTTTCGGTTACAGTCGTCATGGCATACGCTCCGGGTGCAGGCAACATGGTCATTATAGGACACATGTGTCAAAACGGCAAGGTCGGGAAAGCAGTAGAATATGTTCGTCTGGATTCGGTTCTGAGCCATGCCGTTAACGATACCGACAACCTCTCCCGGCGCATTGCTGTGCGATGCACTCACGGCTGCACTCGGCGACGCAACGGAAGCCTTGTGGCTGATCGCGCGCGGCGGCGTGTGGGTCGATGGCGTGCGTGTGCGCGATCCGGGCATGCGTCTGCCTGCGGACGCAACCATTGTGGTTCAGCGCCCCCCTGATGGGATCTACCGCGAACCGGTCGTGACCCCGGAGATGATCCTGTACGAAGACGACGACCTGATTGCGCTCAACAAACCGATAGACACCTACGTTGAGGCGACGCCCTGGGATGCGGAGGGGCATCTGCGCGCAGCACTGGCGCGATTCCTTGCGCTGCGCAATGGCACTGCACCGCCGCTGCACCTGGCGCACCGCCTGGATCGGGACACCTCCGGAGTCCTGTTGATCTCGAAAACGCCCGATGTCAATGCGGCGCTGCAACGCGTGTTTCGGGATGGAGCGGCGCACAAGACATACCTGGCGATCTGCGCCGGTTTGCCTTCTTTCGATGAGATCGAGATTGAAACCGGGCATGGACGGGGGCGTGGCGGCATGTTCCGGGTGTTCCCGCCCGAAGCGATCGGGCGCACGCTCCCGCAGGGCGGAACGGTTAAATCGATGCGCACACGCTTTCGTGTTGTTCGACGGTTGGACGATGCCGCGCTGGTACGCGCCTGGCCCCTCACCGGGCGTACACACCAGATCCGGTTGCACCTTGCCTTCCTGGGTCATCCGCTTATCGGCGACAGCAAATATGGCGGTCTGTCCATCTGGCGCGGCACCCCGGCGTTCCACCACCACCTGCACGCCGAACGCCTGGAATTGCCACATCCGCAGAGCGGCGCACCGCTGGTCATTGTGGCGCCAGCGCCGGAATGGGCGCAGTGACTATCATCGCGTTCGGGTTGGAGAAGGTGTTGGCGGCGGCGGGAACATGCGCGATGCGATAGAGTTGGCGATCCCTTCGACGTTGGCGTACTCCATGTTCGCCAGCACAATAATCGTCGCGCGGTCGTCGGGGTAGCGGGCAAAGAACGTTGCGACGCCGGTCATATTACCGGGGTGGCTGATTCGTCGGCGTCCATTGATCACTTCGATCTTCCAGCCGAACCCATAATCGCGCAGTGCCGGGGTAAACATCTGATCCAGTTGATCGCGCGCAAGCGCCTCATTCGTGTAGAGCGCCTGATCCCAGCGGAAAAGGTCGCCAACCGTCGAGTACAGCCCTCCGGCTGCGTAGAGCGTTGAGGCGTCGAGGAAGCCGGATTTCCTGCCTGGAACGACGTATCCCTGCGCGCCGTCAGCAATCGCGCCCCGACTGGTATCGTAACCGGTGGCAGTCATGCCAAGCGGCAGGAAGAAGCGCTGGTGCAGGTAATCGGCATACGCCATGCCCGACGCGCGCTCAATGATCAGTCCCAGCAGCACATAGTTCGAGTTGCAGTAATCGTAGAGCGTTCCGGGCGCAAAGGCGAGCGGAAAGGTGCGAAACCGCTTAACCAGTTCCTGCGGCGTCGCCGGGTGCATCTCGGTCGGCTCGAAACTGGCAAAATCGGTGTAATCGACCAGACCGGACGTATGGGTCAGCAGGTGACGGATCGTCAGCGGTTTCCAGGCATCGGGGCAATTGTCCAGGTAGACGCAGATTGCATCATCCACAGTCAGTTTGCCATCCTGCTGCAACGCCAGAATTGCAGCGGCAGTAAACTGTTTGGTGATCGACGCCAGGCGGAAGCGCGTGTACACGGTGTTCGGAACGTTCTCATCGGCATTGCCATAGCCGCGCGCAATCACCACCTTCCCGTCCTGCGCGACAAGCACCGCCCCCTGAAACTGCCCGCTGGCGGTGAGTCCGGTCAGGTACGCATCGATCTCACGCCCAAGCGGATCGAGCGGTGGTGCGCCAGGCGCAGAACCCGGCATCAACGTTGGCGTAGGAATTGGTGTGGCAATGGGTATTGCTGACGGCAGCGGAGTCGGCGACGGCTGCGGCGCTTTCGTGGCAACCATCCTTGGATCAGAGACGATCGCCGCAGCCGGGAGCGGCGTTGGCGCCGCTTCAGACGCCTGCCGGAGTCTGAGCGGCAGAAGCGGCGCGCTACAGGTCGCAAGCGTCACCAGCAGCGCGCCGGCTATGATCAGCACGACGCGCAGTATCGGCGGCGTGACGCGCCGCGCATGATGCCGCCGTCGGCGGCGATGACGTGGTTGGAGACGAACCGGTTGCACTGGCTTGAAAGATACGCTACCCTGCCCGCGCCTGACGGTCGCGCTGCTGCAACAGGTCGCGGTAGATGCCGAGAATGTCACACGCAATATGCTCCCAACCGAACCGCAGCGCCCGTTCCCGTGCCGCAGCGCCCATCGTTGCGCGCTCGTCGTCATTCAGCAGCAGGCGCTCAAGGTGTCGCGCGAGGGTCGGCGGGTCGGAAGGCGGGGTCAGCAGACCGCTGACGCCATCTTCGACGATAAACGCCGGACCGCCTGCACTCGTTGCTATCACCGGCTTGCCGCATGCCAGCGCTTCGAGCGCCGCCATCCCGAATGACTCGTAATGAGACGGCATGGTAACGACATCGGCAGCCGCGTAGTAGAGCGGCAGGCGTTCCTGCGGCTGCGCGCCGGCGAATCGCACAACATTGGCGATCCCAAGCCGCTGCCGGATGGCGTCCAGGCGCCGCTGCTCGGCGTTCCAGTGCGCCCGTTCCTCCTCGCTGCCCCCACCGACGATCAATGCCGTCAGCGTGTCGCGCCACTCAGGGTGGCGCTGCACCAGCAGGGCGCTGGCTTCGATCAGCGCATCGATGCCTTTGAGCGGCTCAATACGCGCCACCAGCAGGATGATGCGGTGCGGCGCTGGCGGGAGATCGAGCATTGTGCGCGCCATTGCTGCATCGCGCGGCTGAAAGCGGCGCAGATCAACCCCTGCTGGAACAACACGAATCCTGCCCACATCGGCGGCGTAGTGCCAGACCATCTGCGCCCGGTCGAGCGGAGTGGCTGCCACAATCGCGTCGGCTTCGCGCAGGATACGCTCCTCAACCGCGACCCGCTCGCGGGTTTCACGCTCCTGGTCGCCGCGCGCCACCAGATTTTTCATCGCGCCGAGCGTATGGAACATATGAACGACCGGCGCACCCCAACTACGGCGCAGCGCCAGCGCCGCCTCGCCAGAAACCCAGTAGTGGCTGTGAATGACGTCGTAGTGCAGGTCTTCACCGTCGGCGAAGCAGCGCACCCGCCCGATGAACTCCGGCAGATAGTCCAGCAGGCGGTTTTTATCGCAGGGCGCCGGTGGACCGGCGCGCACATGGATCAGGCGCACGCCCCGATCGATCTGAACGACCGTCGGTGCGTCGTGCGCCTGGGCGCGGGTGAATATATCGACGGCTATGCCGCGACGTCCGAACTCGCGGCTCAATTCGCGGACATAGACGTTCATGCCGCCCGCCTCTTTGCCGCCGAGACGCGCGAGGGGGCTGCTATGAACGCTCAACATTGCGATGCGCATGAAATTTCTCCAGAAAAGGTTGCCCTGCAGGACGATTGATTGTGCGTATGGTCATCGAATGTGACATAAGGAAGGGACGCGGCGCCCGCATCCCTTCTTCGCATCAGTGCGAGGTTGTCCCTGGTATTATACGTTCAAATGATCGTCGGTGTATGCACGGCGTTGGTGAAACGCCGCATATTCGATCATCCCACCAGCAACACCTTGCCGGGGCGGGTCTTGCGCTCGGCTTCACGTACCGCTTCCCGCACGTCGGCAAGGTCGTACTCCGCCACGATCGGGGTGCTGAGCGTCCCGTCGCCGATCAGTCGAAACAGGGTATCGAAGAGACTCTGCACCTGCGACGGTGTTGCGCTCTGGAACCAGTGCGTGAGCCACCATCCGCGGATGGTGGCGCTGCGGAAGAGGAGCATGCCCGGATGGATCGTCAGCGATTCGCCTGCAATTGCGCCATAAACCAGCATTGTGCCGCCTGCACCGAGTGACGCCGCCAGGCGCGCCCCGCTTGCGCCGCCAACCGAGTCGAGCGCGTAGCGCACCCCTTTCCCGCCTGTCAGCGCATGCACCCGCGCTACAACATTCTCATCCTGCTCACAGATGACTTCGTCCGCTCCCATGGCGCGCAACTCGTCGATGACCTCGCGTCGCCGCACAACATTGATCGTGCGGAAGTTGAGGCGTTGTCCCAACTGGATAACATGCCGCCCAACCACGGAACTGGCAGCGTTCTGCAACACCCATTCGCCGGGTTCGACGCGCAACGTCTCAGTCAACATCAGCCAGGCGGTCGCCGGGTTGACGAACGCCGTCGCCGCCTGACGGTCGCCGATCGGCTCAGGAACCGGGATCGCCCTGGCTGCCGGGACGACGACATACTCCTGCCACAGACCAGAGGCGCCCATAGGGATGACCAGTTGCCCGATGGTGCGGTCGGTCACTCCTTCGCCCACACCAACAATGACGCCGGCGCCTTCAAAGCCGGGAACTGCGGGCAATCGCGGCAACGCACCGTACAATCCGCGAATAACGAACAGATCGGAGGGGTTGATCGGGCGCACCTGCACCCGTACCAATACCTGCCCCGGACCGGGCTGCGGCGCAGGGATGTTTTCAACAGTCAGAACATCGGCGGGTTCGCCAAAGGAAGCGAAACGAACGGCGCGCATGGCTGTCTTCTCCTGAAATGCTGGCGTGCAAGCGACACTAGTGTACCATAGGGTGGTCGAATGTTCTGTTGTGTTATGTTCTATCGCTGCGCCAGAATATCCTGCGGCGAGCGCGCAATTGTAATGTTGTCCATCCGTATCCCAAGCGTCGTCATCGTCTGCGCCGTTGTGGGAGAAATGCCGGTCAGCGCCACATGGCAACCGATCAGTTCGAGCGCCTGAGCAGCGCGAAGCAGACTCTGCGCGACCTGGGTGTCGAATGCGGGCACGCCTGCGATGTCGATAACCATCAGGCGGGCGCGCTCGGCGCTGGCGACGGTGAGCAGACGATGCACGAGCGCCTCGGCGCGCCGGCTATCCAGCTGTCCGACAATTGGCGCCAGCAGGACGCCGCTGGCAAGCGGGACGGTCGGCGTCTCCAGGGTGGTAATCAGGGTGCGCAGCATGTGTTCGGTTTCCTGAAGACGTACCGTCTGACGCTCCAGTTCGGCGGCGCGTTCCTCCGCGAGTCGCGCATTCGCCTCCGCTCGCGCGGCATCGGCGGTCGCGCTGCTCGCCAGTGTGCTGAGACGATTCAGAAGATACATAAAAGGAACTGCCGCAAGACAGGTCATACATACGTAGACTGTAACCGCTCCAATCCAGGACGGCGATGTGTTCAATACGGCTATTTGCGCCGGAGCAGCGTTCAGCGTTCCCCCGACGTAGAACCACCCGACAATACTGAAGCCCGCCAGTGACATTGCCAGTGCGACGATACCGCCGCGTACTCCAAACAGTGCCACTGCCAGAACAACGCTCCCCATCCAGGCGATCCGTCCGCTCCCCAACAAACCATCACTGGCGAGGATGAGGGCGCTCATCGCCATGACAAGTCCGAGCAGCGCAATCGCCCGTACTGTGAAGCCGAGTCGTTTTACCAGGGCGATAACCAGGACAATCGCATATGCAGTCGTATAGGCGACAATCAGGGGTATCGCTTCTGCCCCGCGTGCCATATAATCCGACCAACCGCCACCGATGATCGCCAGCAGACCGACGACGATCAGCACGATCAGCAGACCGTCGAGCATACGGGTCTGCCATTGGCGCAGAAGTCCGGCTGCATCGGGGGTTCCGGTCTGCATCTTGTCGTGTGTGCTCAGCATACATGTTCACTTTCTTAGCGTAAGGCGCGTAACGGAAGGGGCGCCGGTTGCGCATCGCTGATCACGCCGTTGCGTATGGAGAATGTTGCAATCGGCGCAACAGGAGCGCGGGAGCGCCCGGCGGATTTCAGGTACACGATGTAGCGTCCGTCCTCCGCTTTCCCACGGTGGGTCAACCACGGTTCTGTCGGGTCAAGCAGGTCCACACTGAACGTAATCTCGCCGTTGCCGGACGTGACCGCTGGCGGTATGCCTCCAAGCAGATGGATGGGCTTATCGTCGCGGGCGGATGCGCCGCGCACATCCAACACCAGCGCGCCCGCGCCGCCGATGCGTGCAGTGACCAGCAATCGCGTGCCGTCAAAACGACAGTTGGCGGTGATCGCCAGCGATCCTTCCGGCGGCGGCGCGGGCGCGCGCGGGGCTGACAGCACCCGCAACCGCTGGATGCTGAGACGATCCGTCTGACCGATGATCGCCGTCTCCTGGTTGATCGGAACCGGAGCGGCAACCGTCACAGCGCCGGGTGGGACAGTGTATGCTTTGTCGTCGATCATCAGCGTTTGCGTCACCAGGCTGGCGATGTCAAGTTCAATAACGGCTGCGGTCAGCGACGTATGCAACGGGAATACTTTATCATGGATGCGTATCCGGTCTGTTTCGACGGTCACGGTCAATGCAGCAGGATACACCGGATGAAACTGTCCCGCAACCGGTTGCGCCAGGTCGATAGCCGTGCGGAGCCGTGGATCGCGGGCGTACAGCGCCAGACCGTTCGAGCGCCAGCGCACCCCTTCGGTATCGAAGCCGTAGATCAGTGGGTCTTCATCGGCAGCCAGCAACCCGTAGTCGAAAACCTGTCCGGGTTGCGGGATATGCAGCGCGGGGTAGTAGCGTGTCCGTTCAAAACCGTACAGGCGGGCGCCTTCCGCTTCCCAGCGTCGGATCAGACCCAGCGCCAGCACTCCCGGCGTCCGTTCGTCCGACGATACAAAGATTGATGCTCCGCTCATCACGGGTGATGGCAGATCAGCCTGTGGATCGATGGCATAGACCAGCGCGTTACCGACTTCAGCGCGACGCTTCAGCAGTGGTGTGGCGTCTGCCCATGCCAGAAGACGCGCCAGTGTTTCGGGATCGTACTCGTCGCGATGGATCACCAGCGTATCGACGCCGATCAGTGCCAGGTAGCGCAGCGTCTCGTCGTCGGGCAGGCGTTGTACGCGCCGCAGCAGGTCGGTTGTGCCAAACGGAATGATGCCGCTATACCCGGCAACGAGTGGTTTCCAGTGGCGTATCTGGTGAAACTGACGCACGGTGATGCGTTCCAGTTCTGCGCCACGCGGGATGGGACCGACCGGCAACTCCAGCAGAGCGCGCATATCGTGCTGCGCTCCGAGCCAGGCATACACCGGCTTTGGTATGGGAATGGTTGCCAGTGGCAGCGGGAAGGAGGCATGCTCAACAAGTGCGACCGTTCCGATCACTGCCGGAATGATCAATGCCAGACGATGGTTGACCATTGAGCGGAGCCATTGCCCGATGTGAACCAGCGTGAAGCTGGCAAGCAACGCCAGTGCCAGGTGGGTCAACATTGCCCAGCGCGCCGGAACCCGCAGTGCGCCAAAACCGGGGATGCGCTCGTAGAGCGTCGCATATGGCATCGGTATCGGCAACATCTCACCGCCGCGCTCCAGGCGGATGCCGACGCCGAGAGATAACACCCATGCGCAGGAAGCCAGCAACGCCAGGAAGATGACATCCGACGCACCAATCAGATCACGGTCCGCTTCCTTCCCGCTGCCACCCCGCTTCCAGACCGCCAGCGCCAGGCTCGCAATGGCAAGCACGGCAGTTACAAAGCCGGGAAACAGGGCAAACTCACCGCCACTGGCGGCAAACCAGGCGCCTCGCCCCCCATACAGCCAGTTTGTCGGTACGACTGCCAGGTACGCCTGGAGTGGCGCTGACCAGTTATCGAGTTCGCGTAGCGAGCGAACAACCCCCAGATACTCATACACACGGATGTAGGGCAGTGTCACCGGCGCAGCAATGAGCACGGCAAGCGCACCACCCAACGCCAGTCCGCCAATCCGTTGCCAGAAGTCGTGTTGGCGCTGATAGTTCAGCACGTCCCGCAGCCGGACTGTGATGGATAACCCAAGCGCCAGCGCCGCAAAATATGCGTAATAGAGCGCGGTTGCGCACTGAATACCCGCAAACAGTCCAAACAGCGCTGCGTTGCGCCAGCGCCTGTTCCCCGTTTCGGAGTCGCACAACAACCGCCGCAGAAACAGCAGCGCCAGCGGCAGCCAGGCGGTTTGCAGCAGTTGCAGATGAACAACATGCGTTATCCGATACGTGCCAAACGCAAACAGCGCACCCGCAGCAAAAGCGCCGACGATACGCATCCGCATATCGTCCGTGCGCGCCAGCATGTCGCGTGCCAGCAGATAGACGGCCCACCCCGTGAGGGCGTAACTGGTCAGCACCAGGAGATTGTACGCCAGCACAGGACCGCCTGTGATGATCAACGGCAGCGTCATCATCGCCAGCAGGAGATGATGATCGCTGTATGCCAGTGTCTCAGGGTAGGGGAAGAAGATCGGCGCGTGCCAGACGGTGCGTGGGTCGGTGATCAGCGCGTGCGCATCCCAGGCAAGCACCCATGTTTGCAATAATGGATCGAGTCCACTGCCAGTCGCCGTCGTCAGATGGGCGGACAGCGGCCAGGTGAAAACGACCGCCAGCACGAGATATGCCAGCGGAGGACCCAGGGCGTGCACCAGTCGGGCAGTGCTCATCAACCGTCCCGCTGCTGATTCGGAAGGCTTACCGACGCGCCAGTCGCTCCATGCGTTCGACAAACAGCGCAATGAAACGTTGGGTATCGAATTCGACCACTGTGCGCACATTTGGCGCCGGACGGAACGCGCGCCGCCAGTGCGGGGGCCAGGCGGCAGTGTCGTACCCGGTCAGATCGTGCGCATCCGGTTCGCGCGTCGCCGGACCAATATAACTGATGACACTCTTCCCTGCGGTAAGTTCACTGGTATACTCAACCGCCACATGCATCGGCTCGGTGCGCGCCAGGTCTGGCATAAACGCCAGCGCCAGCGCCGCCGGATCGTTGATCGAGCACCCCGCGTATCCGAATGCCGCCAGATGGAATTCGATGTAGAACCGCGTGGCGTCGGCAATGAATTGCGTGACCGGCGACGGCGTGCGGAGCAACCGATCAACATCTGCCTGAGTCAGAATAATATCTTTGGTAATGTCCCAGGGCAGGAGTGTGATCGGCATGCCGCTTTCGAGAACGATATGCGCTGCGTGCGGATCGACATAAAAGTTGAACTCCGCCAGCGAGGTAGTGTTGCCGTCGGTGCGCAACGCACCACCCATGATAATGACCTGGCGCACCGCATTGATAATCCGCGGCTCTTTGCGCAGCGCAATTGCGACATTTGTCAGTGGTGCGACGGCGACCAGCGTGACCTCGCCGGGATGCTCCAGGATTTCGCGGATGATCAGATCGACGCCATGTTCCGTGCTGACCGGTGCGGTTGACTCAGGGGGATGGGCGAAACCGATACCGGTTTCGCCGTGGGTCTCAGGTGCAGTGTAGAGCGGGCGGATCAACGGCAACGCAACCCCGCCGCACACCGGAATATCGGGGCGACCGGCGAGCGCCAGTACGTTACGCGCATTGCGCACGCCATCAGCCATCGGACAGTTGCCGCTGGTAACGGTGACGCCCGCAAGTTCGACTTCGGGGGAGGCGGCTGCGAGTAGAATCGCCAGAGAGTCATCGATGCCAGGATCGGTGTCGAGAATGACGCGCGTGGTCATACAATCATCTTTCGTTCGTGCGTGTCTGGAAGCGTCATTATACCACGCATCGGCGTTCTTCTGGCGCTGCGGCGCGTGCTATAATGACGCTGCTGCCAGGTGCAGACGGAGTTTTACCGTTTTCCTGAATACGAGATGATCCAGCGCTGGCGGTGGAGCACAGCAACGCACTGAGCCGCCGGTGCGTCACATCGTGTAACCTCCAGAGAAGGAAGAAGCGCGTGCGCGCCTATCTCGACATCGAAACAACTTTTGAGGGCGCGATCAGCGTGATCGGCATCTACCGTCCAGAGTGCGGCGCTATTCAGTTAGTCGGCGGCGGAGTGCGTGATACGACGTTGTACGATGTGCTCCAGGGTGTGGAAACACTCGTGACATTCAACGGTTCCGGGTTCGATCTGCCGGTCATTCGCAGGCGCCTCCTTGTCGATCTCCGACGTGACTTCGGGCATTGCGATCTCATGTATGTCTGTCGGCGACGTGGCCTGCGCGGCGGTCTCAAGGCTGTCGAGGAACGTCTGGGCATCCAACGTACAACACAGGGGATGAACGGACGCGATGCGCTGTACCTGTGGGATCGCTACGAGAAGCGCGGCGATTATCGGGCGCTGCGCACGTTGCTCGACTACAACCGTGAAGATGTGATCAATCTGGCAATCCTGGAAGAACGTCTTGGTCTTGTCCCACCAGGCGACCTATGCCTGGCTGTGCGCCACATATACGCCTGATGCTTCTATGCAGAAGAAAATTCTGAACAATCGCTACGAACTTGAGCAAAAGATTGGCGAAGGCGGCATGGCGCGCGTCTATCGCGGTCGTGATCTGCGCCTTAACCGGCGGGTTGCTATCAAGGTGCTGCACGAGCATTATGCCGCTGATGTCAGCTTCCTCCAGCGTTTTCACCACGAAGCGCAGGCGGCGGCCGGTCTGCGCCATCCATGCATCGTTAATGTGTACGATGTCGGGCAGGACGGCGATACGCACTATATCGTGATGGAGTATGTCGAAGGCAGCGATCTGAAGAGTCTGATCCTGCGCAACGGTCCGTTACCGGTCGATCAGGCGGTCGCAATTGCTGAAGATGTCGCCGGGGGATTGGAAGCCGCCCATCGCCTGGGCATGGTGCATCGGGATGTCAAGCCGCAGAACATTCTGGTCAGTCCTTCTGGCGAGGTGAAGATCACCGACTTTGGTATTGCCAAAAGTTCGCTTTCGACGGCGCTGACCGAAACCGGTATGACGTTTGGGACGGCGGATTACCTTTCGCCGGAACAGGCGCGCGGGTTTGCAGCCACGCCGCGATCCGACATCTATGCGCTTGGGGTGACGCTGTATGAGATGTTGACCGGTCGCCTGCCGTTTATGGGCGAGAATGCGGTTGCAGTCGCCATGCAGCATGTCAGCGTCGATCCGCCGCCGCCGCGCATGTTCAATCCTCAGATCCCGCCGCATCTCGAAACACTGGTGCTGACTGCGCTCAGCAAGAATCCTGACGAACGCCCGGCGTCGGCGCGCGAATTCGCGCAGATGCTGCACGCATACCGCGCAGTGAGCCAGGAGGCGACCATCGTGCGCCCGGTTGCGCCCCGTCAGGGTCTCCCACGCGCCGTACCCGGTCCTGTTTCGGCTGCTCCGACAGGAAATAGCGGCGGACGGATTGCGCCGTTGCCGCCGCCGCGTTCACCGGTGATCACCCAGGCGCCGCCAGCAAGCGGGGGACGCGATCTCGGCGTCTTTCTGCTCGGCATGATGTTTATCGGTATCGTGCTCGGCGTGGTCTATCTGGCTGCCACCGGTACGTTCGATAATCTGTTCAATCCCGGCAGCGGAACCCGTCCGCCGCCAATAACGCTTCCCGAACCGACTGCGACGCCGGAAGTGACCCCCGCGCCGGAGATGGTTGCAGTGCCGAATGTCATCGGTCTCGACGAGCGCGCTGCGATTGCGACCATCGAAGGGGCGAATCTGCTGCCGTATGCCGAATTGCCGCGCGCATCCGATGTCGTTTCGGCAGGACTGGTGTTCGACCAGTTTCCGCCGCCAACTACGCTTGTGACCGTTTCGACGGTCGTAACCTATGTGGTCAGTACCGGACCAGAACAGATTCCCTTGCCCCAGGTTGTTACTATGCGCGGCGTCGATGCCGAGTTTCAACTACGCAGTCTCGGTTTTCAGGTGCAGGTTGTCAGTGCGCCGGATCGCCTCAGCGCGGGTTTCGTCTTTCGCACCGAGCCGGTTGCCGGTACGCCGTTGCGCCGTGGCGACACGGTGACCATCTTCGTCAGCCTGGGCGATAAAGTGCGGATGCCGGATGTCACCGGCTTGCCGGAAGAAGAGGCAATCCGTCGGATTTCCGCCGCCGGTCTGACCTGGTCGTACTCCGATTATCAGGGATGCGATAAACTCGGCGACCTGTGCGACCGGTATGCGCCTGGAGTTGTCGTCAGTTCAATACCGCGCGGCGGAGACCTGGTTGATCGGGGTTCTCCGGTGACTCTGGGTGTGCGCGCACCGTAACCACAATAACCTCATCGCAAAAGTGCACCGCCGAGACGCAAAGCACGCAGAGGTTTCCTTCCATTGCTTGCTGTGTCCACTGCGCCGCTGCGTTGAAAGAACCTTGTTGCAAAAGACTCACTATTGCGATCAATCTGTCATCGTTGCACCGCAGTGTTGCACCGCCGAGACGCAAAGCATGCAGAGGTTTCCTTCCCTTGCTTGCTGTATCTACTGCGCCGCTGCGTTGAAAGAACCTTGTTGCAAAAGACTCACTATTGCGATCAATCTGTCATCGTTGCACCGATTGCATGATGCCCGAACTGCTGCTAAACTCCTCTGTGCGCTGCGTCGAAAGAGTCGCAGATGGCAGGAGGAGTCTATGCTGTTTCGATTGCTTTCCCGCGTTCTGATCGTCGTCACGCTGGCTGCCTGGTCGATGCCAGCGCCGGCATTGGCGCAGCAGTCCGCCCCTGGACAATCCGATTTCGGCGTGAATACCCACCTTGCGTCGCGCTACCCGGTTCAGGCCGGTTTCGATGCGCCGGTCGATCTGGTCGCCGGAACATCAGCCGGTTGGGTGCGCGAGGATTTCCACTGGTACTGGCTCGAACCGGAGCCGGGGCGCTTCGATTGGGCGATCTACGACCGCGCTCTTTCGCGCCTGGCGGGCAGTGGCGTCAACATCATCGGCGTGCTCAACACGGCGCCGGCATGGGCCACGCCGTTCGGCGGGGATGTGGCCCGTCGTCCTTCCTACTATGCCCCTGATCCCGCCGCGTTTGCGCGCTTCGCTTCGGCAGTTGTGACGCGCTACCGCGACCGGGTGCGCTTCTGGCAGGTGTGGAATGAGCCGGAGAATGTGCGCTACTGGCAACCACAACCGGATCCTGCCGCCTATGCCGCCTTGCTGCGCGCCGCTTACCCTGCAATCAAAGCAGCAGATCCGAACGCTGTCGTTTTGAGTGCGGGCATCGTTCCGACCAACATCGGCTTCATCCGCGCCATCGCTGAGCAGGGCGCCTGGGGTTCGTTCGATATTCTGGCGCTGCACCCGTATGTTGATCCGTTCAGCCCGGAGAACGGTCAGATCGGCACGGGTGATGTCAGTGCGGTAAAAACACTGGTGGAGAGTCTGGGGCGCAAACCGATCTGGGCAACCGAGTTTGGATGGTCGACCGGTCCTGCCGATCGCGATCCGCGCGGTGTTGATGAAGAGACGCAGGCGAACTTTCTTGTGCGCGCGGCTGCACTGCTGCGCGCGGCGGGTGTGGAGAAGGTCATCTGGTACACGCTGAAAGATACCGAGCCGCGTAACCTGTACGGTTTGCTGCGCTCAGCTGGCGGTCCTGCCGATCTGAGTCAGCCCAAGCCATCGCTGGCGGCGTTCCGCACGCTGAATCGCCAGCTCAGCGGCGCGACGCCCGCTGGAATGATCGACTTGGGAGCGCGCCAGGTAGTTTTCGATTTCGAGCGTTTCGGCACATGGCGGCGCGGCGATCAGCCAAACGGCTCATTCTCCGCCGATGGTTCGCAACGCTTGAGTGGTAATACTGCCGGACGCCTCGATTACAATTTCCCCGGCGGCGGCAATGATTTTGTCGTCTTCACGCCGCGTCCTGCCATCACAATCCCCGGTGCGCCGGGACAGATCGGGGTCTGGGTCTACGGCGACGGCAGCGGCCACGCGCTGAAGGTCTGGTTGCGCGATGCTGGCGGTGAAACACTCCAGTTCCGCCTGGGGTTCGTTGGCGCTCCCGGTTGGTCATTCCTCGCCACGCCGATCAATGCTCCGGTCGAGTCGTACAATCGGATCAGCGGCAGCGGCAATCTGCGCCTGGACTTTCCGGCGACGCTGGTTGCAATTGTGCTCGATGATGAACCGGATGCCGGCAGTGGCGCCGGATCGATCTGGCTCGACGATCTGACGGTGCTCAGCGGTCCTGAGGCGTATGGCGTGCGCTTCGCGCGCGGCGGCGATACAATCGATGTGCTCTGGTCGCCGGGTGGCGCATTCGTCAACCTGCCAACTGCGGCGCCGGTGGGGACAATCGTTGATCGCTGGGGCGGGGCATCGCAGATCGAAGCGGTCAATGGCGCATACGGGTTGAACCTCGGTCCATCGCCGATCTTCGTGACCCATCGCGCGGTTGCTGCGCCAGCCCCGCAGCCGACGCCGCCACCTGCGCCTGCGCCGCAACCCTCAATTGGACCGTGCCGGCAGTTTCCTGAGACCGGCTTTACGGTATGTGGTCGTCTGCTCGAATACTGGGAGCGGAACGGCGGCTTGCCGGTATTCGGGTTCCCCATCGGTCCTGAAGAAGATATGGTGATCGAAGGGCGAACGGTACGGGCGCAATGGTTCGAGCGCAACCGCCTCGAACTGCACCCGCAGAATGCGCCGCCCTACGACGTGCTGCTTGGACGTTTGGGCGCCGAACGGTTGGAAGCCAGCGGGCGCAACTGGTCCGATTTTCCGAAAGCCGACCCGCGCGCACCGATGTACTTTGCGCAGACCGGACAGGCGATTGCGCCCGAATTCCGTCAGTACTGGTCGTCACATGGCCTGAACCTGGATGGTCGTCCAGGGTACACATTCGAGGAAAGCCTGGCACTCTTCGGTCTGCCGCTCACCCCGCCGCTCATGGAAGTCAACCCGACCGACGGCAAAACATACCTGACGCAGCACTTCGAGCGCGCGCGCTTCGAGTATCACCCCGAAAATCGGGGCACGCCGTATGTGGTGCTGCTCGGATTGCTGGGACGTGAAACGACGGGGCGGCGGTGAGGGTGGGTGGTTTGGGGCGGCTAATGAGTTTCAAGAATTACAGCATTTCTCAGAGCGTGATCAAAAACTAACACCTCGGATAGAGCCGACTCAGGAGCATTACGATAGAACCTGGATAAAGAAAGGCTTCGCTTGACTCTGGATTGCGGTTGCGGCGAATAATTATTCGCCGCTCCAACCGATTGCGTCCCGCCCACGCAATCGAGCGTTCCACCACCCATCGTTTCGGAATGACGGAACATCTCTTTTGTCCAGGCGGTTTTTCAATAATATTCGGGCGTATCGCCGTGTTCTGTTGCATACATTCATCTCACCCTTGTTTCTACCCCTCGTCCACCTGAATCTCCTGCATCCGAGGAAACGATTGATGATGCGCCGCCAAAAGCCATTCTGCGCCTTCCGTATCCGAAATGTCGGCAAGATGTACGAACACTCGTAATAAGAAACCATTTGTATCAACCCAGAATTGCCGTTTGCGCCCGTTGACCTTTTTTCCCCCGTCGTAGCCGCGCTCGCCGCCTGCTTCGGTCGTTTTGGTTGATTGGAGTCCAGGACGTTGATGGATGGTGCCGGGTCGTGCTCTAGCGCTTTTCGCGCCGGTTGATGCAGCGTATCAATGTATTTTGATGCGTGTTCCATCACGATATCCATGGGTCGAAAGAGGAGCGAACCGCGCTCATCGGCGGAGCATCAGATGGAAGCCGTCGCCACTGGCAGCCGGTGTGCTGTTTGGAGCACAGTGCGTTGACGACCGCACGGAAATCGATGTCGGTCGGGTGCCCGCCCTTCGGTGACGTAACGGTGACGAGCGGCGCGATGACGTCCCATTGCGCATCGGTCAGATCGGTCGCATCCTTCGTTG
This sequence comes from Roseiflexus sp. RS-1, assembly GCF_000016665.1. Taxonomy (NCBI): domain Bacteria; kingdom Bacillati; phylum Chloroflexota; class Chloroflexia; order Chloroflexales; family Roseiflexaceae; genus Roseiflexus; species Roseiflexus sp. RS-1. Next base: position 3,259,396 of record NC_009523.1, on the reverse strand, counting down.
GAGAGCATCGACGCTCACGTTTCGGCATGACAGATTGCTCCCCATCAGAAAGCCATGTTCACTGTTATGATACCACAAATCCGGGTTTCTGATCGCCCTCTAAGGGCCATACCCCGCATATTGTCGCGGTTACTGCGGAGCCGCTGCCGACACGCATTGCATCTCTGGCGCTTGGAACTGGCGATCTGGACTGTGTGTACCACATGGCGCTGCACGAACTGGAGATTGCAGTTGAGAACAATCAAGACCAGCGCGAGATGCTCCGCACTCTGATCGATGGCAAACGACTGCGCGACATCAGCGATCTGCCGTTCGATTTGGCGGTGTAGCTTGTTACACGCTGCGCTCCGCTCCCTCTAACGCCTTCAACCGCCCGCTGCCGATCCGTTCCAGCCTCCGCGACACGCCGCCATCGCTGTGAACCAGCGCCTGGATGGCGGCATGCGGCAATGCCAGCACGGTGAGCGATGTGAGCGCGATGACGCTTGCCACCGGCGGCGCATTGCGCAGCAGTTCGAGTTCACCAAAGAATTCCTGCGGTCCCAACCGCGCGATGGGTCGGGTCGTTGCCGGCGCTCCGTTGGTTGCTGCCTCGCGGCAAACGACTGCCGCCGTTCCCTTACGAATGATGAAGAATATCCCGCTCAGCGTCCTCTGGCGCACAACCACTGTGCGCGCCGGGTAGGTGCGCTGTTCGGCGATGGCGACCAGTCCGCGCAGCGTGTTGCGCGGCAGGTCGGCAAACAGCGGCACACGCTCCAGCAGACGCAACACTTCAACCGACTCCATCCCGCCTGCAGCGTAGCGATCCGCCAAAATCTGCAAAAGTCCAGTTATCATTTCGTCCTGCCCTGTATTGTCTCAATCCTGGAAGGAGTAACAGGACTGCAAATTATGTGGAATTGGACAGCACCGGTGCTGTTGTTCCTAAGGGTTTATTGCATTGACGCCGGTGCCATCCAAAGTATGATTACACCATCATCACTGTGTTGGATTTGGTGCTTCCACGCTTATAGCAGGCAGGGCAACTGGAGGAGTATCTACAGGGACAACATCTGCCGGGCTCACGCGCTTGCCCGGATTTGCGCGGATCCATTCATCATCGGGTATGACACACCGTTGAAGCCGGACCGGACGTGTCTGTGTAGCACTGACCCATTCTTCGGCATCCACTATCTCGCAATATCCCAATTCCGGCACGTCTGGTGTTGGCAGTGCCTGCAGTGAACCTGGCTCTTTTGCCTCAGGAAATCCCCATGCGCCCACTGGAACTGCCATCAAGAGGACGCCGCCCACGATACCAATAAATAAAACTACGCCGAGCAGGAATGTCCATTGCTTCCATTGCACCATATGCATAGTACACCTCCTTGAGTAGGGTAGGGGAGTGGACATTGGAGGAGTATCAGCACCATGCGTCCAATGCCCACCGCCCTCAAGGGTATTTATACGTCAATCGAACCACTATATGAGATAGCTTCCGGCCCTGTATTCCAAATCGCCAAAGAGTAGTTCCCTGAGCTGGGAACAGTAAAAGTATGACTCCCCACCCCCCCTGTATATGTACCGGTCCACGAACAGCTCGACAGTGATGTACAGAGACCAAATCGGACACTGGACGTACTGGGATTCCAGGTAATTCGGATGGTCATTTTCGACCCCCTGGTCTCATAATACTGACCGTACTGGTGCATCCAATTTGTATCCAACGTTCCACTAATGGAATACGTCGCCAGTGGCTGTGGGTCCACTGATGTCAACACTGGTGCAGCGTGACTAACTGGAACACTCAGCACGAACAACAGTACGATAGCGAGAAGCTTCGTGAACCATTGTCGCCCAGCCATTACTGACCTCCTTCTCTATGGGCTACATCCACCCAATCGTGGATGAGACAAGCATAGCAAGAACGGCCTAAGGTTTCTGTTAAGTTTTGCTGGGAAGTCGTTCTCGGGGTGGGGAGGTGTGTAGCGAGCACAGTGGATCGTACAGAACTACCGTGGTAATCGGACAGTGAATCGGCTGCCGACCCCAAGCGTACTACTGACCTGAATGTGCCCGCCATGCTTCTCGACAAGGTGCGCAACTATCGACAGTCCCAAGCCAGCACCACCCAAATGCCGAGATCGTGAACGATCCACGCGGTAAAATCGTTCAAACAGGTGGGTTTGCTCCTCTGTCGCAATGCCGATCCCAGTATCCGCAACCTCCACAACTGCCCAACCTTCGTCCTGCTGCAGCGTGACTATGACCTCACCACCAGGACGGTTGTAGTGGATCGCGTTTTCGATCAAGTTTCTGAAGACGTGCGACAACAACGTAGCATCGCCCTGCGCCGTGGTTTCCGCTTCACCCAGTAGCCGCACTGTCACGTCTTGTGCATCCGCAAGCGGCTGTAGATCAAACAGCACCTCTTCCACGAGGGGCCCAAGTTCAACAGTATCACCCGTGATGCGTTCGTCACTGGATGCGAGTATAAGGAGGTTACCGACTAATCGCTCAAGCCGTATGAGCGCCCGCTCTAAAGTAGCCGTCATTGCGCGATACTCATCCACTGTGGCCTGTGAATTGGACTGTACCACCTCAACCGAGGTGCGTAAGGCGGCGAGCGGCGTTCGCAATTCGTGGGCTGCATCAGCGATAAAGCGACCCTGCTGCTCAAATCCCTGTTTTAGGCGGTCAAGCATAGCATTGAAAGCCCCTGCAAGCTCATACAGCTCATCATGCGGACCATCGAGTCTAAGCCGTCGGTCCAATGTTCCAGCACTGATCTGCTTGACTGTCTGATTGATCTGATGCAGTGGACGGAGCGCCATACCAGCCAATAGGTAGGCACTCGCACTACCCAAACAAGCGATGAATATTAACCCGACAAGCGAAATAATGCGTACATCACGCAACAAGGCTTGCGGAGTCGTATCTGCTGGTCGAGTAGCGGCAGGAGTTGCGTGCGGAGGCGGTGACAAAGATGCCTTGGGCATGGGAGCGGGTGATGACGGTATGGCAGTAAGTGGGGCCATGTCTGTGGCTGCTGGATCTATTGACGGCAGATTACCAGGCGCCCGATTCGAGATAACGATGGAGGCTATCACATTGATAAACAGTACTAAGCTCAGACTGCAAATAACGATGAGTCCACCCGTCCATATGGCGAGGCGCAACTGCAATGTCAACCGTTGTTGCCACCAGTGCCGACCCTGTTTCATATGCATCATACTTCTTGCTCCGATTCACCTGCGTTCCCAAGCCGATACCCCACGCCAACCACAGTCTCTATATAGCGGTACGGCGCTATAGTGTCCCTCAACTTGCGCCTGAGGGCATTAATATGAACCCTCACGGTGTTGGTGAAGGGATTTACAGTTCCGTCCCATACATGTTCTAACAGCATTTCTTGGGTGATAACCTCGCCCTGATGACGCATAAGATAGGAGAGGATCGCAAACTCCTTGCGGGTAAGATTCAAGCGTTGGTTGTTGAGCCAGACGGTTTGAGTAGCAGGATCAAGTTTCAGATCTCGATACTGGAGCAGCGGTTGGCGAACTCGTAAATCGCGCCGGAGAAGCGCCCGGATACGCGCCAGTAATTCACCGAAATGAAACGGCTTGATCAGATAGTCATCGGCACCGGTATCAAGACCAATGACACGCTCCTCTGGTTGATCCCGAGCCGTCAATATTAAGATTAAGAGGTGTGGATAATTTGCTCGAAGGTATCGGCAAACATCGAGTCCGTCAAGTGCAGGTAGGTTGAGATCCAGAATGATGAGATCATATTCATTGATGCTTGCAAGTTCACATCCCTGTTCTCCATCAGCTGCCCAATCCACAGCATACCCCTGTTGGCGGAGTCCGCGTACCAGTGCGTGCGCCAGGTCATCCTCATCTTCAATCAATAACAGGCGCATGTGGCATGGTCCTTTCCCGGTAGGCGACTACCCCGGCGTGACAGCGGGGGCGTGACCAGGGGCTCAATCGCCGTTCATAGGTCGTCTGTCAGATCGGTCGGATAGTTGGTCGGGTAGCGCCAGTGCTCACACTTCGGCATGAGGCCTTTCTCCTCCCTCTAACGCCTTCAACCGCCCGCTGCCGATCCGTTCCAGCCTCCGCGACACGCCGCCATCGCTGTGAACCAGCGCCTGGATGGCGGCATGCGGCAATGCCAGCACGGTGAGCGATGTGAGCGCGATGACGCTTGCCACCGGCGGCGCATTGCGCAGCAGTTCGAGTTCACCAAAGAATTCCTGCGGTCCCAACCGCGCGATGGGTCGGGTCGTTGCCGGCGCTCCGTTGGTTGCCGCCTCGCGGCGGACGACTGCCGCTGTGCCTTTGCGGATGATGAAGAATGTCCCGCTCGGCGTCCCCTGGCGCACAACCACTGTGCGCGCCGGGTAGGTGCGCTGTTCGGCGATGGCGACCAGTCCGCGCAGCGTGTTGCGCGGCAGGTCGGCGAACAACGGCACGCGCTCCAGCAGACGCAGTACTTCAACCGACTCCATCCCGTCTGCGGCGTGCGGTGCGCGTTCGGCAGTCAGGCGGAAAAATTCGTCCGCTGGGAGGTAGAGCAGGCTCGATGCGACCGTCGCGCGGTAGGTGTGGAGACACGGTTTACCGCCCAGCACTTCTTCGACGCCGATAACGTCGCCGCGGTGCAGTTCGGCAACGATGCGCCCGCCCCGTCGGGCGATGATTTCCCCGGCTTCAATAATCCAGATGCCCGGAACCGGAGCGCCCGACCGTAGCACTATCGCGCCCGCAGCGCAGGTCTGTTCGACGACGCTGGACGCCAGCGCCTCCAGTTCTTCGTCGTCGCAGTTCAGGAAAATATCCACCTGCCGCAGTAACCGCAGGCGCGCTGCACGTATGTCACCAAACGAACTCGACAATTCACGCGCCCACGGCGTGTCGGGGAAGCAGAGGCGGCTGGCGGTCTCACGTTCGGGCCAGGGCAGTGCGTCGTATGCCGCCTGAATGCAGCGTCGCGCGAATGCAACACCGGCAATCTGTTCGATCTCGGCGACGGTGTAGCGTAACACTTCAGCAAACCGCGCACCCTGCTCCGCAATCGGGAGAGTTCGCACCTGTGCGCCAATCCGTGCGCGTTCGTGATCCAGGGTGACATCCCAGTCCGCCGTGGCAGCCAGAATGTCCATCCGGTCATCGAGCGCACGCGCGCGGCGCTCACCGTAGACTGAGTGTAGCATTGCATAACACCCATGGTACGTCAATTGAAATGCCCGCGCAAGACGGTCGCTTTCGCTCATATTGGGAATGTGTTCCCAGCGGAATTCGCTCAGCGTGAGATGGCGGAGTGTTGCAAGATGCACCAGCCACGCTGTCGCCCACAATCCCGATCCCAGCACATCGAGCGCCAGACCGCGCCCGTGCAGATCGGCAATATAGCCGGCCGTTTCGACCAGGGCGCCTGCCCAGAGCAACGCCCACGCCCAGACCATCCGCGAGTCTGCCAGACCGAACAGGTGTTGCAGGAGGAGCGCCAGCGCCAGCGCGCCGAAGTATGCTGGCGCTGCCGTGATCAGGAGCGTGAGCGCCCCCGCCGTGGGGTAGACTGTCTGGGCGCTGAAGAGTGCTGCTCCGCCAATTGCGAATGCAGCCATGAGCAGGACGGCGGTCCCCAGCAATTCGCGCAGCGGCGCGGCGCGCAGATCCACATCGAGGAGCGCGGTAAAACCCGCTATCAGCAACCCGACGAACGCCAGCCCGTCAAGCATCACCCAGATGCCCGGAGATATGGGGAGCATGCGCGCGATGCCAGCCAGCCCGGCAAGCGCTGTCGTTGCGATCAACGCCAGTATTGCCGGGTAGATGGCGGCGCCGCGGTAGTACGGGCGGACAGCCAGCAGCGCGTTGAGCGCCACAATCCAGAGCGCCGGTCCGAGCGCCAGACCGACCCATCTCCACCCACCCTCCTGGGTTGCCAGAACCGCCAGCGATGCGCTGATCGCCAGCAGGACGCCGAAAGCTGAAAGAAGGCCGGGTTGCCGTCCATAACCGCGCCGCACCAGCCAGCCGACCGTGGTTTGCCCTGCTTCCCACAGAGCCAGCAGGACGGCTGCAACTGCTGGCAGCACAACGATCAGGATCAGCAGCGCGCCGATCACTTGTTGCCACCAGACTCCCCGCAACAGTTCGAGCGCGGGTTCGAGGATCTGCGCACGCCAGAACCAGGCGGCGCCGATGATCGCCAGCGCAGTGTAAAGCGCCGTGGCTGCTCCATACAGCGCGAACACGCGCTCCTGGCGACTGAACGGCAGTGTGCGCTCGTCCAGGTTGACCGTCGTCGCCTGCGGATGTCTGGAAGCACGGCGTATCCAGCGCGTCGAGCGCATCCGCAGGTGAGCGCCCAGTTTGTCCCACAGCGGACCACGCACATACGCCAGCGCCTGACGGCGCAGATCCGGCATCCGCAGCAGATCGACAAGAATGTAGTAGCCATCGAGTTCGAGGAGTGGATTCAGATTGAAGACGCTCGACACGAAACTGGTAAATGCCAGTTTGTAGGCTATCGACCCAATCGCAGCATCCGGCGACAGGTATGCGGTGATGGCTGCCAGGCTGCCGACCAGCAGATCTGCCGCAGGACCGGCTGCCGAAACGATAATGCGCGCCGAGCGCGGCGAGCGCCAGATGTCGCTGGTGTCCACAAAGGCGGCAGGCAAGCCGTAGTACAGCATCACACCGCCACGCGTCAGCGCACGTCCGAAATGTTTGACCGCCAGTGCATGCGCGCTTTCGTGGATCACGAAGGACAGAAGCGTGACTGCCCAGAGTGCTGCCAGCCCCAGCATCACCGAGCCGTTGAGTCTGATGACCTCATACGTATCGGATCCGCTGCTCATCGCCAGTCCGAAGGCGATAATTCCGGCAAGCGCGACGATGCTGGCAAGCACGGCAAAAACGCGGGTAAACAGCAATCTGCCGCCCCAGCGATAGATTGCGCTGTAGAACGCATCGATGCCGGGCAGGGTGAGCGTTGCGCCTGTCAACACGCGCCTGATCCGGCGTCCCCATGTGCGGGTTGTTCCTCTGGCAAGCGCTTCGTTGATTGCACGGTACACGCCTACCGGCTTATCGAGCAGCAACCCTTCCGCCTTGAGGGTTGCGACCAGTTCACCGATCGGCAGGATCAGGCTATGCCGGCGAAATGCGTCCAGCCCCAGTTCGGCAATGGTGCGCGTGCCATCCATTGCCCGCCAGACCTCATGCTGCGCTTCGGTCAGGCGGAGATAGGCGCCCTGTGGGGTGCGTACAATATAGTGCGTCTGTCCCCCTTCGACGACTGGATCGGCGGCCACATCGGGAATGGCGTGTGGTCGGTACAGTTGCGGATTCGTCCGTTCGCGCAGGATCGTCCACAAGCGTAGTTCTTCCGATTGTTGAACGCCACGCTCGCGCAGGATCGTGAAGACCCGGACGTTTGTTGCCGGAGGTTCGGCAACGCGCCGCCGCACCGCAGCCCATATGCCGCCCGGAAGCGGTTGGGCGCCAGCAGCTGTTGGTTGGGATGCGTGAGTTATTACATCGTCGAGCGTTGCCATCGCATCCATTCTAGCACGGCGTTCCAGGGAAGTGGATGATGTTCTGCGAGGGGGTGTGGTACGAAGGGCGTAGAGGCGCTGTGAAAAGCGAACGCCCTGCTTTTCACTCAGCGCGCTTCGTTCTCTCCTGAACCTGACTGCTCCAACCGGTTGCTTCGTATGCCTGTGTTCAGGACATATCGACATCACCGGTCTCTGAGATGACGTGGTACACTTTCGCGCCACCATAGTCATCTCGGAGCGCCGCACCTGGCTCCTAGCGCAACGGGTATTTCACTGCCGCGCGTATTTGCTGGTCTCCCCGAGCAGATCCAAAATCTCTCGTTTCCCTCAGCTTACGACAGCCTTTTTCAGTACTATCGCTTGCCAGGTGCGGGTACGTCAGGTTGTTCAAGAACGGGCCCTTCGCTGAGTTACTCTGTCAGGGCGGTAGAAATAGTATACTCCACACCGGACGATTTTACAAGCCCTTAATATGATGCAATTTAATGCAGTTTGTTGTGCAAATGGAGAACAAGAGAATGGTACAATACTGCCATAGTTGACCGCACAGCGACGCTGCGGTAGACTACGCGCGAGCGCGCTCCAGACTGTTAAGAGTGGCTGTATGTGTGATGGTGAGGTTCACGCATGAGTACGTTGAATGAGAAGACGGCGTTCATTACAGGCGGTGGGCGCGGGATCGGTCGGGCGATTGCGCTGACCTTTTCGGGCGCCGGTGCGACGGTGGCGGTCGCCGGTCGTAACCGGGAGGCGCTGGATGAGGTGTGTGCGACGATTGAGCAGCGTGGCGGTCGCGCCATTGCCGTCATCTGTGATGTCGCCGACCCGATGCAGGTCTATGCCGCCGTCAGCCAGGCGCGCGCGGCGGTGGGTCCTTTCGACATTCTCGTTAATAACGCTGGTGTTACCTACAGTGCAAAACTGACCGACACGGACGATGCGCTTTGGGAACGAATCATTCAGGTGAATCTCAACGGCGCGTATTACTGCTGCAAGGCCATCGTTCCCGATATGATTGCGCGTGGTGGCGGGCGGATTATCAATATCGCCTCGATGGCGGCGCTGGTCGGCATGCCATTTTCAGCCGCCTATAGCGCTGCAAAGCACGGTCTGCTCGGTCTGACGCGCTCCCTGGCGCTCGAATTGCAACGCTACCACATCACCGCAAATGCTATCTGCCCTGCCTGGGTCGAGACCGATATGATGAAGAACGCGATCAACGAACTGGCGGCGAAGACCGGGCGTACACTGGAAGAAGCGCGCGAGGCGCTGCTGTCGCGCGGCGGCCAGCAACGCGCTATGTCGCCGGAGGAGGTCGCTATCACAGCGCTGCGCCTCGCCGGACCGGACAGCGCCGCTACGACCGGTGAAGCTATTGTGCTCCATTAGGACGCTATGACTGCCTATCTTGTCACTGTCCGTTCGTTGCACGATCCGACTGCGCCCGATCATCTCTTTCTGATCGATGGCGATCTTGATGGTGCAACGGTTGCCCGCCTGACGACCGATCTGCTCTACGATCCGGTGGTGCAACAGGCTTCCTGGACGCCGGTCGATGATCTGGTCGATGAACCGTCCGCCAGCGCAACCGGAGTGACTCTGGTCGAGATTGCCTATCGTCCGGGTGTGACCGACAACGAAGCGGAGAGTGTGCGGAGCGGCGCAGCCCGTCTTGGCATCATGGGTCTGCGCACGGTGAAAACGCTCCGTCGCTATCGGGTGGCGCACCCCGGCGATGAACACGATCTGTATAACGATCTGATCCAGACGGTGCTACGCTATCCTGAAGGTGCGGGCGCTTCCGAGCGACGCGCGTGGTATATGCATCTGATCTGCCCGCCTGCGGATCATGAGCCGTTGGTGGCGCATATCCCGATCACAACCGCATCTGACGAGGAGTTGATGCGCATCAGTCAGGCGGGAGTGCTGTCGCTCGATCTGGAGGAGATGCGCGCGATTCAGGCGTACTATCGCGCCGAAGGGCGCGAGCCGACCGATGGCGAACTCGAGACGCTGGCACAGACCTGGAGTGAGCATTGCAGTCATAAGACGTTCAAAGGGCGCGTTCGCTACCAGAATCAGGTCCCGCTCAACCCGCAGGATGTGGCGTTGCCCGCCGAACATTATCCGTCGCTGCATCTGCTGTCGCGCGATTGTGAGATCGATAGCCTGATCCGCACCTTTCTCATGGCTGCGACCCGGCGCGTTCTTGATCAGCGCAGGGATCGTGATTTTGCGGTGATCTCGGCATTCGTCGATAACGCCGGTATTGTGGCGTTCGATGAACACTACGAGATCTCGTTCAAGGTCGAAACGCATAACCATCCTTCGGCGCTTGAGCCGTTCGGCGGTGCAAATACCGGCGTCGGCGGCGTGGTGCGCGATGTGCTCGGCGTTTCTGCCCAACCGATCGCCAATACCGATGTGTTCTGCTTCGGACCGCTCGATCTTCCAACAACTGAACTCAGCCCCGGTGTGTTGCATCCGCAACGGATCGCCGCTGGCGTGGTCGCCGGCGTGCGCGATTATGGCAATAAACTCGGTATTCCTACGGTGAATGGTGCAGTCTTCTATGACCGGGGCTATGTGGCAAATCCGCTCGTCTACTGCGGCACGGTCGGTCTTGCGCCGCGTGATACGCATCCGCGCGCGGTGCGTCCGGGTGACGCGATTGTGGTCATTGGCGGACGCACCGGTCGCGATGGCATTCACGGCGCGACGTTTTCTTCGGCGGAACTGACCCATACCACGGCTGAGGAAGTCGGCAGCGCAGTGCAGATCGGCGATCCGATCACGGAAAAGAAGATGATCGATGTGGTGCTTCAGGCGCGTGACCGGGGTCTCTACAGCGCGATTACCGACTGCGGCGCCGGGGGGTTGTCCTCAGCAGTGGGTGAAATGGGCGCCGATTGTGGCGCAGAGGTGGAACTGGCGCGTGCGCCGTTGAAGTATGCCGGTTTGCAACCCTGGGAGATCTGGCTTTCGGAGGCGCAGGAACGGATGGTGCTGGCAGTGCCGCCGCAGTGTCTCGAACGCCTGCTGGCGCTCTGCGCCAGCGAAGATGTCGAGGCGACGGTCATCGGGCGTTATACCGATACCGGGCGCCTGGTTGTGCGCTACAATGGCGCATCGGTGGTCGATCTGGCGATGTCATTTCTTCACGAGGGGCGCCCGCAGCGGGTGCTGGAAGCGCGCTGGGACGGCGGATCACTCCCCAAACCGCAGATGACGGTTCACAACGGCGATCAAGACCGGGTGGACGTCGCGCACCTGTTGCTGGCGTTGCTGGCGCATCCCAACATTGCCTCCAAAGCGCCCATTGTCCGCACCTATGACCATGAGGTTGGCGGACGAACGGTTGTGAAACCGCTGGTCGGCGCTGCCTGCGATGGACCCGGCGATGCCGCCGTGCTTCAACCGCTGCCGTCGTCGGTGCGCGGGATTGCAATCGGGTGCGGGATCAATCCGCGCTACGGTCTGATCGACCCATACTGGATGGCGCTGGCGTGCGTCGATGAAGCGCTGCGCAACGTGGTCGCCGTGGGCGCCGATCCGACCCGCGCCGCCATTCTCGACAATTTCTGCTGGGGCGATCCGCGCCTGCCGGACCGCATGGCAGGGTTGGTGCGCGCTGCCGCTGGTTGCTACGATGCGGCGGTGGCGTATGGCGCGCCCTTCATTTCCGGCAAGGACTCGCTCAACAATGAGTACCGCGATGCCGAAGGTCGCCGCACGCCGATCCCGCCGACTCTGCTGATCTCGGCGCTGGCGCTGGTTCCCGACATCCGCCGCGCGGTGACGTCGGATTTCAAAGAGCCGGGCAATGCGGTGTACCTGGTCGGGTTGACCAGGGCGGAACTGGGTGGCAGTCATCTGCTGGATGCGCTGCCAGCGTCGTGCATCTCCCCTGCGCTCTCCGATGCGCTGACGCAGATGCCGCGGGTCGATCTGGCGCAGGCGCCGCAGTTGATGGCGGCGCTCCATGCTGCAATAAGCGCCGGTCTTGTGCGCGCCTGCCACGATCTGAGCGAGGGGGGGCTGGGGGTTGCGGTTGCGGAAATGGCGCTCGCTGGCAATCTTGGGGTGACCCTGGATGTGCGCGCCGTGTCACACAACCCGGCTGCCGCCGATGACCTGGTGCTGCTGTTCAGCGAGTCGCCGACCCGCTTCCTGGTCGAGGTGCGCCCTGCAGATGCGTCAGCATTCGAGGCGGCGATGACCGGACACGCCTGTGCGCGCGTGGGTACGGTGACAGAAGCGGACGTGGCGATCACCGGCTTGATGGGCGAGACGCTCGCTCAACTCTCGTTGTCCGCCGTCAGGGACGCCTGGCAGGGAACGCGTGTCGTCTGAACGATCCGGGAAGGGGGGCGGGTATGCGCAACGGTGATACACCTCTCATGGATGCCGATCGGTTTGCCGCCTATATTGTGCGGCGTCTGAGTCTGCACGATGATGTGATCGAGGTGCGGGAGCGGCGCGGTGATGATCTCATCCTGCGGGTGCGGGGCAACGATGTTACCGTCAATCTCAGACGTCTCTATGATGCGTATGTCAAAAATCCCGACCAACTCGACGCCATCATGCAAACGATTGTCAGCGCTGCAACACACGACATACCGGCGCGTGATCGGCGCGATTTCGCATCCCTGCGCGAGCGCATCTTCCCCATGCTCAAGCCCATCAATCTGCTGGTGTTTGTGCGAGAGCGCAACCTGCCGATGCTGGTCTATCGCCCATTCCTGGCAGACCTGATGATTACCTATGTGGTGGATGAGGCGCGGAGTGTTGCCTATATCAATGAGCAACACCTCGAACGGTGGGGTGTTGGTGAGCGTGAGATTCATGAACTGGCGTTGCGCAATCTGCGGCGACGCACCGATGAGCAGGCGCCATACGCAATGATTGGCGAAGGGGATCAGCGGCTCTTCATTTTCAACAGCAACGACGGCTACGATGCGACACGCCTGCTGCTGACCGATATTCTGGCAACCTGGGCGCAGCACGTGAGCGGTCACCTGGTCATCGGCATCCCCAACCGCGATTTTCTGATTGCGCTGGGTGACGCCAACCCCGACATTCTGCGCAGTGTGGCGGCGCAGATCCAGATCGATGCCGTTCAGCGCGATTATGGGTTGACTGATCGCCTCTTCACCCTGGTTGGTGGAGAAGTGCGTGAGTACGAAATGATCTGATGGAGCCTGGCATTCTATTGTTCACCATTGGGGCGTTTGGTGTGGCAGGCTTCCTTGCCTGGCGCGATCATCAACCGCATTATCTGTTTGCGCTGGCGGCAGGGCAGATTGCTACCCTGCTCTCACCGCTCTGGCAGCGGCTCTACGGCTTCTCCTACGATCCATCGCTCGGTGCGCTCTTCAGCGTGCTGGACCGGTCGTTGCCCACGCTGGTCTTCCTGGCGGGATGGACGCTGATGTTGCCGCCGCTGGCGATTTTTTTCCTCTACCAGCGCCGCTGGTGGTTTTCCGGGTACTTCACCGGCGCACTGACCTTCGTGCTCTTCACGCTGTACCACGTCTTGATCGAAACGATCGGCGTCCGCGCCGGATGGTGGGGATACGCCGATAACGGCGCATTGCCGTTCAATATCAGCGTCACCCTGCTGGCCGGTTTGATGAATGGACTGGTCTCGCTGGGTGGGCTGGCCGTGCTGCTGATCACGCGCCACTACGCCTGGCCCATGCTTCTTGCCGTTGTGCTGCCCACCCCTCTGCTGATGAGCGCACTTGTGCACGGCTTGCTCGGCGCACCGCTCTACACGGTCGTGCTGCTTCGCGCCCAATCATGGGCGGCTGCGATTGGCATGATCGGCACCCTGGGACTCGTCCTGTGGGGCGCGCACATTATTGCCAGCGAACTGGGGCGCCGACCGGCGCCCGGTCGAACGATGCCAGCATAGCGCGTCAATCGCGCTTGCGACAGATGCCCACGCCGTCGCGCAACGGCACGATGACCGATTCGAGGCGCGGGTGGGTCATGATGGCGCGGTTGAACTCCTGGATGCCGCGCACAATCGGCGCCGCATCGTCTTCGAGCACCAGCGCACTGCACAGCACATTGTCGGCAATGAGCAGCCCGCCAGGGCGCAGGCGCGACACGCACAGTTCGAGTGCGCGCAGCGAATCGCGCTCATCGTTCAGATGACGAAGAATATCGAGGAAGATAAGGTCATACGGTCCTTGCATCTGTTCGAGGGAGCTGAACCATTCCCCTTCGATGATATTGAAGTGATCACCATAGCCAGCGTGGGCGACATACGTACGCGCCAGTGCGATCCGCTCCGGGTTGCGCTCGATTGCCGTCAGATGCCCGCCAACCGGGGCGATGGCGCGCAACAGCCAGATAGCGGCATAACCGGTGGCAACGCCGATCTCCAGCGCTTCGCGCGCGCCGTGCATCTTCGCCAGCATGTAGAGGAACTGACCCTCGACCGGACCGACTAGGGGCCATCCATGCTCACGCGCCTGACGCTCGAGTTCAGCAAGCGCCTGCGGTCGCGGCGGCATCAGTTCGACCAGATAATCTTCGATTGCGATGTTGGTAATATCGTCACGCATACGGCGCCCTCCTTGCACGATGGACGTGATTCTATAATGCCTGTCGATGAGCGCGACAGCGGTCGTCACCGTTGCCCACCGCGCGAACGCGCTGCATATCAGCATGAAAATTGTACCACACATGCACAAAGTACGTGAGCAACACACCGCATCTGCGCGCGGAATGTTCCGCCTGCCGCACGACACCAGTGCGCCCGGATTCTTCTATCGACGAGTCCACTGCAAAAAGGATATGTCACCGCAGGGGCGCAGCGCTCACAGAGAAAATGATTGCCTGGCTCAGGCGTATGCTTCGCCGCGCATCGAACCCGTTTTGTTTTTGGCGTTCTCTGTGCGATCAGCGTCTCAGCAGTGTTGCGGCGAAGCCATCGATACTATTGCGAGTCCGTTGACAGGCACTGCTCGTGTGCGGTATCATAGCGAACCACACGACGCATATCGGGGATGAAGCGCGTCTCTTCCGCCATCCACGAACGTGATTGCGTTCGCTGGCATGCGTTTCCTCCTTGCGAGATGGAGTCCTCATGCATCGCGCCTATCATTGCTGGGAAAGCCCGGCGCTCGGCAGACCGATGGAGTTGCTCGTCTTCGGTCATGCCGGTGCGCCAGTGATTGTGTTTCCGACGTCACGCGGTCGGTTTTTTGAGTATGAAGACCGTGGCATGGTGGCGACGCTCGCTCATCACATCGAGCAGGGATGGATCCAGTTGTGCTGCGTTGATAGCGTGGATGCCGAAAGCTGGTACTGCGGATGGATCCATCCCCGCGACCGCCTGCGCCGCCATGATCAGTATGAGCAGTACATTCTTCAGGAGGTATTGCCGTTCATTCGCAGCCAGAACTCTAATCCCTACGTCATGGTGCACGGTTGTTCGTTTGGCGCCACACACGCCATGCTTTTCGGTCTGCGGCATCCGACGCACTTCAACCGTATTCTGGCATTCTCTGGCTTGATGGATATCCGTTCGTTCATGGACGGCTACCATGATCAAGAGGTCTACTTCCACAACCCGGTGGAGTTCATCGGCGGGCTTCAACCGGGGCAGTACGCCGATGCAATTCGTCGGTTGGACATTATTATGGCTATCGGGCGCGATGATGAACTGGCGTCCAGCAATGCCGCGCTCTCAGAAGCGTTCTGGCACAAAGGCATCTGGCACGCGATGCGCTGGTGGGACGGCTGGGCGCACGACTGGCCCTACTGGCAGCAGATGATCCGGATCTATATTAACGGCGCGGATTAATCCTGTGCATACTCAAGGAGCGGCGTGTGACACTGAAGATCGGCATCCTGGTTGGACGGGAGAGTACCTGGCCCCCCGCATTTATCGAAGAGGTCAACCGCCGGAATGCAGGGGTCACGGCGGAATTTGTCAAACTGAGCGGCACGCGTATGGCGGAAACGCCGCGCTATGCGGTGGTTGTCGATCGCATTTCGCATGAGATACCGTACTACCGCACCTTTCTCAAAACCGCAGCAATTGGCGGAACGCACGTGGTCAATAACCCGTTCTGGTGGAGCGCCGACGAAAAATTCACCGGTGCGACGATTGCAACCCGCCTTGGCATCGCCCATCCGCGCACGGTTGCGCTTCCGTCACATTCGTACATTCCCGCCATCCATCCGGTCGAGTCGCTGCGTAATCTGGAAGCGCGCATTCCCTGGGAAGATCACGTTGCGTATGTCGGCGGCTTTCCCCTTATCCTGAAACCGCACGCTGGCGGCGGGTTCAAGCAGGTCTACAAGGTGTACGACATGCAGGGGTTGTGGTCGGCGTACAACGAGAGCGGCACCGAATGCATGATGATGCAGGAGTTCATTCACTGGGAGAAGTATGTGCGCTGCCTGGTTATCGGTCGCGAACACGTGCTGGTGATGAAATTCGATGTGAGCGCGCCATACCCGCACCGCTACTTCGATGAGCCGGACTATCTGACGCCCGAAGAGCACGAGCGGGTGGTGCGTGATGCGCTGACGCTCTGCCGCGCGCTGGGATACGATATGAACACGGTCGAGTTCGCAATCAAGGATGGCATTCCGTATGCAATCGACTTTACCAATCCGGCGCCGGATATGGATTACTGGTCGCTCAAGGAAAAATTCTTCCGCTGGGCGGTGACAAAAATGGCGGATATGTGCATCGCAAAAGCGCTCTCTGGACCGGCAAAGCTCGACGAAATTCACTGGAGTCGTCTGCTCAACCCGCACGATGCGCGGCATGAAGCGGCGTAGGAACGGAGGGCGCGTATGCTGGAAACGGCGATTGCCGATTATCACGCGGCGCTTCAGGATGAAGCGATTGCGCGGGCGACCTGGGAGGCGTTGACTGTCGGGCAGCGTGAGTGCAACCTGTTCTTTGGCGATCGTCCGCTTGCCACGGTGATGCGTCCGCGGTTTCTGACACGCCCACAGTACGATCTGCTCCGACGCGGCGTTGGGCTGGTCGTTGCCGCCCTGCAGCGTCTCGGCGACGCCCTGCTGGCGGATCCAGCGTTGCGCGCTCGTATCGCGCTGACGCCGCAAGAGGAGGCGCTGCTGGTGCGCGATCCGGGGTATCCATACCATAGCGCCCATTCGCGCATGGATACGTTTCTCACTCTTGATGGCGCATCGCTCCGGTTTGTTGAATACAACGGCGAAAGTCCGGCGGCAATCGCCTACGAAGATGTGCTTGCAGAACTGTTCCTCTCCCTGCCGGCAATGCAGCAGTTCACCAGGACGTATGCCGTCACACCGTTGCCAGCACGCCAGCGTTTGCTTGATACGCTGCTCGACGCCTGGGCGCATTCTGGCGGTTCCGGCTCGCCACGCATTGCGATCGTCGACTGGAGCGGGTTGCCGACCCATTCGGAGTTTATGCTGTTTCAAAGGTACTTCTACGATCACGGCATCGAGGCGGTCATCTGCACCCCCGACGATCTGGCGTACCGTGATGGACGCCTGATTGCAACCCGTTTCCAGGCAGTCGAACCGACCGCAGCGCCAGCGTTTCCCATCGATCTGGTCTACAAGCGCGTGCTGACCAGCGAGTTGCTCACGCACTACGGCGCAACCGCGCTCGACCACCCGCTGGTGCGCGCGTATGCCGACGGCGCGATCTGCATGGTCAATTCGTTCCGCGCCAAACTGCTGCATAAAAAAGCGATTTTTGCCCTGCTGACCGACGAGTCGTTGCACGATCTGTTCACGCCCGACGAACGGGCTGCGATTCACGCCCATGTTCCCTGGACGCGCCTGGTGCGTCCAGGAATGACAACCTATCAGGGCGCTGCGATTGATCTGCTGACCTTCGCGCATGCAGAACGCGAGCGTCTGGTGCTCAAACCCAACGATGAATATGGCGGCAAAGGAGTGGTGATCGGGTGGGAAACCTCGCCCGACGAATGGGCGCGTGCGCTGGCTGAAGCGTTGCGCACGCCTTCTATTGTTCAAGAGCGCGTCACCATCGCGTATGAAGAGTATCCGGCAATGGTCGATGGCGCCGTGCAGATTGGGCGCCGCCTGGTGGACAGCGACCCATTTGTGTTTGGCGGCGAGGTTCATGGGTGTTTGTGTCGTCTTTCGACGGTGACGTTGTTGAATGTGACCGCCGGCGGCGGTTCGACGACGCCGGTCTTTCTGGTGGAGAGGGGATCAGAACCATGACGTCGTATAATCCCGCGTCGCCCGATTTTCCATTCACGCTTGGCATTGAGGAAGAGTATCAGGTCGTTGATCCGCAGACCCGTGAACTGCGCTCGTACATTACGCAGATCCTTGATCGCGGGAAGATGATCCTGCGCGAGCAGATCAAACCGGAACTGCACCAGAGCATGGTGGAAGTCGGAACCCATCCATGCCGCACGATCCAGGAGGCGCGCGCCGAAGTGGTGCGCTTGCGCAGCATCATCGCCGGTCTTGCCCGTCAGCATGGGTTGACGATCATTTCCGCCGGAACTCACCCGATCTCATCCTGGATGAGTCAGGAGATCACCCCATTTGAGCGTTACAAGGGCGTGGTGGAAGAGATGCAGCAACTCGCGTTGCAGTTGCTCATCTTTGGCATGCACGTCCACGTCGGCATGCCGGACGATGAGGTCGCCATCGAGTTGATGAATGTCGCGCGTTACTTCCTGCCCCACATCCTGGCGCTCTCGACGTCATCGCCGTTCTGGATGGGGCGGAATACCGGCTTCAAGTCGTACCGCTCGGCGCTCTTCGCAAACTTTCCGCGCACCGGCATTCCGCCCAGTTTCCATTCAGCCGCCGAGTTTCACAACTATGTGAACCTGCTGATCCGAACCAACTGCATCGACGACGCGAAGAAAATCTACTGGGACCTGCGCCCGCACCCCTATTTTGGTACGCTCGAATTCCGCGTTTGTGACGCTGCGACGCGGGTCGACGAGTGCATTGCGCTTGCGGCGCTGATGCAGGCGCTGACCGTCAAACTGCATCTCATGTTTTCTGAGAATACCACCTTTCGCGTCTACCGCCGCGCCGTCATTATGGAGAACAAGTGGCGGGCGCAGCGCTGGGGTCTGGATGGTAAACTGATCGATTTCGGCAAACGCGCCGAGGTGGATGCCAGGGCGCTGATGTACGAACTGGTCGCCTTCGTTGACGAAGTGCTCGATGAACTGGGGAGTCGCCAGGAAGTCGAATACCTGTTGAAGATTGCGGAAGGCGGCTCAAGCGCCGACCGCCAGCTGGCGGTCTTCCGCGAAACCAACGACCTGAACGCAGTCGTTGATAACCTGATTGTCGAGACGCTGGAGGGAGTGCCAGCGTATCAGGCGTGAAGGGTTTGCAGGTTGCACTGCCCGTGATCTTCAGGCAGTCCAGCGGATCACCGCCGACGCCCAGGTAAGACCCCCGCCAAACGCAGTGAGGAGCGCATAGTCTCCCTTGCGCAGTCGCTGCTGCTCGACTGCTTCGACAAGTGCAATCGGGACGCTGGCGGCAGAGGTATTGCCGTAGCGGTCAAGGTTGACGAACACGCGCTCCATCGGCACTTCGAGGCGTCTGGCAGTTGCCTCGATGATGCGCAGGTTTGCCTGATGCGGGACAACCAGTGCAATATCATCAGGGGACAGACCGGCGACACGGATCGCTTCCAGGGAGGAGGCTGCCATTTCCCGCACGGCGTGCTTGAAGATCTCGCGCCCGTTCATATAGACATACTGACGTCCCTGTTCGAGGAGTTCCGGTGTCGCGGGGAGGCGCGTTCCGCCGGCATCGACCGCCATCAGGTCTTCCTGTTCGCCATCGGCGCCGAGCACGCACGAAATCAGCCCTGCCGGTTCATCGGAGGGTTGGAGCACCACGGCGCCTGCGCCATCGCCGAACAGCACACAGGTATTGCGGTCGTTCCAGTTGATGAAGTGGGTGAAGATATCGCAGGCAACGAAGAGCACATTGCGCGCCGCGCCGCTGCGGATCATGCTGGTTGCCACGTTCAAGCCATAGACGAAGCCGCTGCACGCTGCTACGAGATCGAAGGCGGCGGCGCGGCGCGCACCGATGCCCGCCTGGATGGTGCAGGCGGTTGCCGGGAATGGCCGGTCGGGCGTGCAGGTTGCCAGGATGACCGTATCGATCTGAGCGGCGTCGAGACCGGCGCGCTCAAGGGCGGCGCGTCCGGCTGCGATTGACAGCGTGGACGTATATTCGCCGGGACCTGCAACCCGGCGTTCACGAATACCGGTGCGGGTTTGAATCCACTCGTCGGATGTTTCGACTATTCGTTCAAGATCGGCATTCGTCAGCACACGTTCAGGAACCGCCATGCCCCAACCTGTCATCGCTGCGTAGTTCGCCATACTCGCCTCGATAATACAAAAAGGGTTACTGACGCGCCAGGATGGCAGGTCAATAACCCGTCACGACACGCCCGTGATGTGTTATTCCTCCCCGGCTTCGCTCTTTGGTTCGATAACCAGGCGGCCCCGGTAGTAGCCGCACGATTTGCAGACATAATGGGCGCGCATTAACGCGCCACAGCGCGTGCAGGGCACGAGCGTCGGCATGGCGATCCGCTGATGCTGGCGGCGATTGCCGCGTCGGTGGCGAGAGACTTTGGTTTTTGGTACGGCGCCCATGATAGACTTCACCTTCTCGATAGACAACTACTCTGGCTTCAGCAGTGCACGCAACGCGGCGAACCGTTCATCAATGCTGGTGCTGCCGCATGAACACTGCTCGACATTCAAATCTGCACCACACTCCGGGCAGAGACCGCGACAGTCGGGACGGCAGAGCGGCTGCATCGGCAGTTCGAGCAGCACATACTCGCGCAGCATCTCACCGACATCCGCCATATGCAACTCATCGAGGTAGAACGGGTCTTCCTCATCGGGTTGCGGCAGCGGCGTGCCAGTCGTCACGTCGATCCGTGAGTGAAACTCGTCCCGGAAGCGCACCTCAATATGCTGGACGGCGGGATTGAGGCAGCGGACGCACTCCATCACCACGGTTCCGCGAGCATGCACATCGACCAGGACACCACTGGCGGTGCGGGTAAATCGCACCGCGCCGACGACGTCGCGCATTTCGAGCACATCGTCGAGACGCAGGACCGGCTCGGTAAAGTCGTATCTGCGCGACCCGCCGACATACTCGCGGAGCAGTTGAGCGACGTTGAACTTCAGATCTGTGGTCGGTTTTGACATGTGCATCGATAGCGCCTTCTGCGCTCACAGGGGCTGCATTATAGGTCAGCGACGCCGCGTTGTCAAGGGATGATCACCTGCCGGAAGAATGCGGCTCACGCGCTGCTCCCAGTTCCTGGAGACCGTTCTGCACGCTGGTAATGACTTTCAGCAGGCGCTGTTCGAGTTCTTCGAGCACCTGGCGCGCATACTCATCGGCGCCAGCCCGCACGGCGCGCGCCTCGCGCTCCGCCTGTTCTAGCAGTCGCGCACGTTCAGCTTCGATTGCCTCCAGCAACCCCTGCTCGTGCAGCACCTGCTGCACCCGTTCCTGCGCCTCACGGATCAGGCGCTCCTGTTCGTTGATGATCCGGCGCGCCTGACGCAACTCCTCAGGGATCGCCACCCGCATCCGGTCGATAATGTCGAGCACGCGATCTTCGTCGATCAGCAACCGACCGCTAAACGGCACCCGTTTGCCTTCGGCAATCACATCTTCCAGTTCATCGATCAACTGATCCAGTTCGATGGCCCATCACCTCCTGCCATATGCGCGTTTCAGCGCTTCCACGACGGGACCGGGAACCAGCCAGGACACATCACCGCCAAGTGACGCAATTTCACGCACGGTGCTCGAACTGAAGAAGGTGTAGCGATGACTCGCCATAAACAGGACGATATCGATGTCGGGCGCCAGCGTTTGATTGATCTGCGCCAGTTGAAACTCTGCCTCAAAGTCGCCGACGGCGCGCATCCCGCGCACGATGACCGACGCGCCGACGCTGCGCACATAATCAACGGTCAATGTCGAATAGGTATCAACTTTGACACGCGGAAGGTGACGGGTCGATTCGCGCAGCAGGGCTACTCGTTCTTCTGTGCTGAAGAGCAACTGTTTATTGGGGCGATCAAAGACGGCCATGATGACCGTATCGAAAATGCGCGACGCACGCGCAGCAATATCGAGATGACCATTGGTAACGGGATCGAAGCTTCCTGGATAGACTGCGATCGTCACCCCTTCTCTCCTTCACTGATGCAACAAGGATTCGCAGAACGCTGCATCGTTCGATCAACCGTCGGTCAACCGTCGGTCGATGGCAGAACAGACTGATCGTGCGTCTCACCAGACCGGTCGGCAGCGTCGTCCGTCGCCAGGTCGTAGATTGAGAAGCACGAATCCCCCAGACGGCGGAATTTACGGCGGTGGAAACGCTGGTAGCGATCGTCGAGTTCAACACGCGGCGAGTGACCGACCACCAGGAGACCGGTATCTTTCAGAAGGTCGGCATCATGCACGGCGCAAATCGTCGCTTCAATTGCAGGATCGGCATAGGGCGGGTCCATAATGATTATATCATATTTCTCATGGGGACCTTGCCGATGCAGGAAACGCTCGACCGGCATCTGAAAGACGCGTGCGCGATCCGCCAGGCGGGTATGTTCCAGGTTTTCGCGAATGATCTGGCAGACATGCGCCTTGTGTTCGACGAAGTCGGCCCACGAGGCGCCACGGGAGAGACATTCGATGCCGAGTGCTCCGGTGCCAGCGTACAGGTCGAGCACCCGCCCACGAATCGGTCCGTACCCTTCAAGAACGGAAAAGAGCGCTTCCTTCACCCGATCCAGCATGGGGCGGGTGCCCAGACCCTTCGGCGCCTTCAGGCGATGCCCTTTTGCTGTACCGGTAATCACACGCATGGTTTATCCCGTCGATCATCTCTGTCGGCTGACGCCGGGTTGCGGTTGTGCGTCGGGTTCGCCGATCGCATCGAGTGTGGCGGCGAATGCTGCGATTGTGGCAGCGACATCGGCGGATGTGTGCGCTGCCGAAAGGAAACCGCTGCGCCCGCGCATGAGATCGACGCCGTGATTGATCATGCCGAGGCGTAGCAGGTGCACCAGGCGCGGATCGCCGCCACGTTTCAGTTCATCGGTCGGTGTGCGCGGGTCGAGTTCGCCAGCGGTGAAACCGTTGGAACATCCGGCGACAACATGGATGATCGATCCGTCGCCATAGGCTGCCCATCCGACCAGACGACGCTTCCGGATTTCGGCATTCATACTGGCAACGAGGGTCTCACCCAGCGTGGCGGCATATGCACAGGGCGCGCCATCAGCCACAATTTCGAGCATTGCGATCCCGGCGGCAGCCGCGAGCGGCGCTGCGTTGAATGTGCCAAAGTGACGAATTTTGCGTTCCTGGTTCCATTCAGCATCGCCAAACGCCAGATGTTTCAAGATATCGGCGCGCCCGCCAACAGCGCCGCCCGGCAACCCGCCTGCCATCACCTTCGCCAGGGTGGTCAGGTCGGCAACGACCCCTTCGCGCTGTTGTGCGCCACCCGGCGCAACACGAAACCCGGTGACGATTTCATCGCAGATCAACAGCACGCCATACTTCCAGGTCAACTGCCGGAGATCGCGCAGAAATCCGGCGGGCAACGGAACGGCGCCATACGATGCGCCGGTCGGTTCGAGAATGACGGCTGCCACATCGCTGCGTTTGCGCAGGACATCTTCGACATACGTGAGATCGGTCGGGACGACAATGGTCGACCCGGCCAATCCGTCGAGCAACCCGACCGGCAGGGTGTCATCCGTCGTATCGCGCGCCAGCATGTCGTGCCAGCCGTGGTAATGACCGGCAAAGCGAATGATAATCGGTTTGGCGGTGTAAGCGCGTGCCAGACGCAGCGCCATCATGGTAGCTTCGGTGCCGGACGCGGTGAAGCGCACCTGTTCGATGCCGGTAAAGAGACGCTTGATCAGGTGCGCCCATCGCAGGCTGAGTTCGTGTTCGGCGCCGTAATGAACGCCACGCTCCATCTGGCGTTGCACCGCTGCAACGATCGCTGGATGCCCATGACCGAGCAACAGCGCGCCGTGCCCCATCCAGTAGTCGATCAGTTCATTGCCATCGACATCCCATTTGCGTGCGCCTGCACACCGCTCAACGTAGAGGGGGAATGGCGTTACATAGCGTCCGTCGTGGGTGACGCCGCTGGGAAAAAGGGTCTGCGCCTGATCGAACAGCGCCTGCGATCGGGGATGGCGCTGGATGTACGTTTCGATGATCGACATCAGATGCCATACTCCAGCCGTGTGATCAACGCTGCGGGCAACTGCGCCTCGTGCATCTGGCGCTGGGTTCTCCCAACATCGTACTGAACACGGTGAAATGTGATCGTGTCGGTTGATGTGTCAAACACCGCAAATGCAGCGCGTGGATCCTGATTACGTGGTTGACCGACGCTGCCAGGGTTAATGATATACCGGAATCCGGGTTTAAGCATCAGGGTTGCGCCATTATCGGGGGAAGACGGTCCCTCGCAGCGACCTTCAGGCGTGAGTTGAAAGATCAGCGGCACGTGCGAATGCCCGATCAGGCAGACCTGCTGATCGAACCGGCGGAAGTTATCGAATGCCTGGTAGCGGGTCAGCAAATATTCCCAGATCGGCTCGCGCGGACTGCCGTGCGCCGCCAGGAACCGCTCATCTATCGGCTGGATGGGTTCGAGTTCTTCCAGCAATATCCGGTGGTCGTCCGTCAGTTGATCACCGTTCCAGACATTCGCTGCGCGCGCGTCCGGGTTGAAGTCGCTCAGATCCAGCAATCCCAGACAGGCGAGGTCGTGATTCCCTGCAAGCATCACACTTGCCACCGTGCGGATCGTTGCCACACACTCATTGGGACGCGGACCGTACCCGATGGTGTCGCCAAGGTTCCAGACGGTATCAAAAGAGCGGGCAGCGGACAAAACCGTTTCGAGCGCCACGATGTTCGAGTGAATATCCGAAAGTATCAGGATGCGCATAAAGAGACGTCTATCCTCGTAACCCTCTGTATCAGGCAACAGGGCATGACAGACATGATACCACGCCGGGCGCTTTCGTGGGGCGTTACAGCAAGCTGCAACCTGGCTGTAAGGTTTCGTTAATGCCAGGGCTTTGCGTCAACTTCTGCCCGCTCCTATAATACGCCTGAACGTCGTAGCACACAGCGTGCAAGGAGACCCGGCGCGCCATGAGCGAAGCACCGCCAACTGGCCAGGGATATTGCCCATATCTCGGTCTGAAGCAGAACCGCGCTATTCGCTTCTCGTCGCCAACGCCGGAGCATCGCTGCTATGTTGGCGGCGAGCCGGTCGAAATACCGGTGGATCAGAGCACCTTCTGCCTGTCTCGCAATCATGTTCAATGCCCATTATACATGGGTTTAACAATCCCCTCAACGCCAGCAACGATCAGTCCCGCTGGTGCAGCGACTGTCGCTCCCGGCGGTCTGCGGGGATGGTTGGGGACGCTGTCGCCGCGCGACCGCGCGATCTATGCGCTGATGCTGGGGATGCTGGCAATCATTATCCTGGTGTATGCGGTTGCAGGATGGCAGGCGCTCACCGGCGGCGGTCTGATGCCATCAACCGTTGTGGCATCACCGACGAGCGGTGGTGCGGTCGGTGCGCTGGAGACGGCGACTGCTACGGAGGGGGCGTCGCCGCAGCCAACACCGTCGGCTACGGCAACGGCAGTTCCTCCCACGCCGACGCCGCTGCCAACCAGTACGCCCTCGCCTCAACCTTCTCCCACGCCGACACCGGAACCGGTCATTCTTGTGCCAACGGCGTTGCCGACCCAACCGACCGGAGGTGCGACGATTGTTCCATCGCCGACCCTTCAACCGACGCAGCTGCCGGTCACACCTGGAGTGACCGCAACGGTTCAACCGACGCAACCGACCGCAACGCCCACGGCAACTATCATGCCGCCAACCGCTGTTCCAACGACACCGCCGTCGCCGCCACCGCCGACGGCGCCTCCTGCAACGCCGCGACCACCGGCGCCAACCGTGCGCAATGAGCGGTTGTGGCTCTACTTCGGGGATGCAACCGGCACACTATTCGTTCCGACTCAACGGCTCGTTCCAGTTGAGGATCGCAAGGTGGCGACTGCCGCTATCAATGCGCTGATTGAAGGTCCGCGCAATGGTCTGGAACGGCTGGTCGATCCGCAGGCACGGTTGTTGGGCATCACGATCAGCAACGGACTCGCAACTGTCAACTTCGACCGACCGCCCCACTTGAACGGCGATCCGCGCGGGTTGCACTCGATTGTGCTGACGCTGACCCATTTCGAGACGATCAATCGCGTCCAGTTCCAGGTCAATGGCGCCAACATCGGCATCAACGGAAGCGGTCCTATCGCCCGTCCGGTTGTCAATCCGCTCAACCCGGACAATCTGCCGGTCGATTATGCAGCGACGGAATTTTTGCCGACGTACTATCTGGCAAATGATGGGTATCACACGATTCGCATCATTCGCATGGTTCCGAAGACGCGTCAGGTTGCGGAGGGGACAGTCCGCGCCCTGATCGAGGGACCGGGGATCTATGAGTACGCGGTGCAGCGCACCATCCCGCCGACGACTGAACTGCGCTCGATTGGGATCAACCGGGGGGTTGTGCGCGTCGATTTCAGCGCACAGTTCGCCGAGGCGGCGGATCGTGCGGCTGCGGTGCGCACGCTGGTCGAGTCGCTGACAACGCTGCCGGGTGTCACCGGGGTGCAGATTTTTGTCGAGGGGCGCTCACTGGCGGAGTGGTGGGGAGAGCCGTATGGGAAGGTCTTCCCGAAACCGTTGATCAATCCGGAGGGATGACTCCCGTATTCTGTCTGCGCTGCGGATGGCGCTCCTACCACCAGCGCCACTGCACATAACTGTGTTCCTGTGGCGGGACGATGCGGCAGCGTTCACACACCCGGAAGGGAATGCCGGTCTCGCGCTCCAGGAGGAGATTCTCCCGCCCGCCGCAGTACCGACAGATGCTCAGATTTTCAATATCGTCAGCGCGCCAGAGTTGCGGGATGAGGGTCAGTTCCAGCGGGTGCATGCCATCGATCGCGGCAATCTTGACGCATACCGCTGCGGGAAAGACCGCTTCAACACGGGCAAAAAGGTGGTAGCGGTACGAATATACCTCATCGCCGACGCGAATGGCGCCTATTCGTGGATGGGTCCGAATTTTCATAGCGTTCTCAACTGCGCAACCAGACTGCGCAATGCTCCTTCTTCCAGGCGAAACGCGGCGTGATCGGCAAACATCAGGGTGTCGAGTATGTCGGCAATACGCTCTTCGGCGCCGGTTTCGATCTGTGCCAGACCGAGTTCGACGGCGTAGAATCGGTCGAATGCCCATGCCGCCAGCGTTTCGTCGGTGATAGCGCCGCTCAATCGAGCTTCGATCTGTTCAGCCAGCATTTCGCGCGTAATAATGGTCATCGAGATGTTCGCAGCAATCTGCTCTCTTCAGTGTTCGGGCGTTCCGCGTTCCCATATTCTGCCTGCAACCGTCAACCGATGATTGCCTGATCGCACTGCGATAAGAAGCCGCATCCCCGACAGCGTGCAGGATCATCGTGACTCCGATCACAGTCGTTGTCAAGGGCGTTGCGCATTTCGTCGAGCAGTGTCAGCACTTCTTCGCGCACCCGCGCGGTATACGAGAGACGGAAGGTGCGCTCCGCGTACCGCAGCAGACCATAGGGCGGGGCGACGCCGGTCGTTTCCTCGATCAGTACGCAGTACGCTGCCAGTTGCATCAGATCGGATTCATACGGATGCGCAGCGTTTCGCCCCGGTTTGACTTCTACGGGTATGAGACATCCGCGCATCTGGATCAGATAATCGGGCTTGCCGACCAGTCCGATCCGGCGCGCAACCAGTGGTCGTTCCGGCGTCCAGGCGTCGGTATCGTGATAGACCACCGGCGCCCACGGAAGTCCGGTTGCAGCACGGAGGCGCAGCGCACCGATCAGAGCGATCAGCGCCAGCATGATCAACGCCAATCCGACGGTGATCGCCATGGCTCAGCCCGCATATCCGCCGCCGACCAGCACAATCAACGCAGCAACGCCGAGCAACACTGCCACAGCCAGCAACAGACGACTCAGCGCCACCGAGCGTGCGTGGCGGCGGTGCAGAGTCGTACCGCGCTCACGCCGTTCACGCCCCTCTGGTTCCAGTCCGGCGACACGGCGCAGCCACCAGGATCGGGCGCAGTACACATATTCGCCCACTTCGCTGGCGCGGATCGTCGGTAAACGTCGGTGAGCCATAGCACATCAGCAACAGGCGGACCCTCACCCCCCACCCAGCACCGGGTTCCCGCCAATCCAGTTCGCCACGTCGGAAACCGTAATCACGACCATCAACCCCATGAGCATCATGAATCCGATGGCGTGCACCATTGCTTCACGCTCCGGCGGAATCTTCTTCCCACCGCGCGCAATCTCGATCAGGGCAAACAGGATGTGACTGCCGTCCAGTGCCGGGATGGGCAGCAGGTTGATCAGAAACAGGTTCAGGCTGATGAGCGCCGTCCACTGCCAGAAGCCGATCCAGCCATCGCGCTGGAGAACCTCGCCGGTTCCACGCGCAATCCCGACGACGCCAGCGACCCCGCCCGGCGGCGCCTGGGTCAGCCCCAGCAGACTGCCGAGCATCTGCCCGATGCCGCCGATAAAGCGCCCGAGGATCTCGAAGGTGTACGAGAACCCGGTGGTCAAAGCCTGGGGCAGGGTTGCCGGGACGATCTGCATGTTGGGGGCGTAGGCGAAACCGAAGCCATTTTCGTACACAACGCCATCACGTTCCCACCTGCCGGGAGTAACGACGAGAATGACGCGGGCGCCATCACGCTCAACGACCGCCTCGATCGGGCGTCCGCGGTTCTCTGCCGCGATCTGGCGAATCTCGCTCAGATCGGTGCGGAGTGGACGACCGGCGAGTGAGAGGAGCAGGTCGCCGCTGCGCAATCCGGCGCGTTCGGCTGGCGTTCCCGGATAGACGACATCGATCCGCGCGCCGTCGAAGGCGGCAGGAATGCCACGCGCCATGAAAATGGCGCTGAAGATGGCGAATGCCAGCAGCAGGTTCATCAGCGGACCTGCGAAGAGCACGACGATTTTTTTCCAGGGTGACGCAGTCGCCAGACTGCCGACGCCGTAGATCTGATCGCCTTCGCCGCTGAAGCGCACAAATCCGCCGATAGGCAACCAGTTGAGGGTGTACTTAACACCATTCCGTTCGAAGAGCACCATTGCTCGCGGCGGGTATCCAAGACCAAACTCTTCGACCTTGATGCCAAACCATACTGCTGTCAAAAAATGCCCCAACTCATGCACCAGCACCAGCAGTCCCAGCATGAGAAGAAAGGCGGCAATGGTCACCAGACCGCTCGGTACACTTTCCAGCACTGCATCTCTCCTGTGATGAACCGGCAGACGCCGCGCCCCCCTTTGGATCGGCGTGTTGCGCACAGGGTAGTGTACCCATTGTGAAAGCGCCTGTCAACCGGGTTGGGCGTTGAAGGTTGAAGGTTGAAGGTGGGAACGTTGGGGTGGTGAGCGTTGGGTGTTGAACGTTGAAGGTTGAAGGTTGAAGGTGGGAACGTTGGGATGGTGAGCGTTGGGTGTTGAACGTTGAAGGTTGAAGGTTGAAGGTGGGAACGTTGGGATGGTGAGCGTTGGGTGTTGAACGTTGAAGGTTGAAGGTTGAAGGTGGGAACGTTGGGATGGTAAGCGTTGGGTGTTGAACGTTGTGGTTTTCAAAGATGAACATGTGTGCTATAATTAGTGGCATGATTGTTCCCTTTTGTTTGGAGCAAGTGCGCAGAAGCATAACGTTTTGCGGCAACCGAATGTTGCGTCCGTTTGCGTTCGGCGGCACACCGCGTTATACTCATCGCGCTGGCATTGCTCGAAGCGTTTTGTTCTGCGTCGAAGGCTGGCGATGGCGACACTACGGGCACAGTCACACTCCGGCAATAGCGACACGACCGGTTCGGCGTCGCAGTCGGGCGCTGCCCGCGAACTGCGCAACTATCGCCTCGATCAGCGGATCGGTCAGGACGAACTGGCAGTCGTGTACCGCGCCACGCATCTGACGCTCGACCGCCCGGTGCTGGTCTCGGTGCTCCATCGCACCGACTGGGTATCGTCGAGTCGTTTTCAACTTGCCGGTCGTCTCGCCGCGCATTTGACCCATCCCAACCTGCTGCCGGTGATTGATGCCGGGTATGATGAGCGGATCGGGCACTATCTGGTGACGCCGTACCTGGATACGCGCTCGTTGCAGGATGTGCTGGCGGGTGGGGCGCTCGAACCGTTGCAGGCGCTCCGTATCGCCACGCAACTCGCCAGTGTGCTCGATTATCTCCACGCGCAGAATATCGTCCACCGCGATGTGCAACCGGCGAACATTATGATCACGCCGCAGGGAACTGCATACCTGACGAATCTGAGCCTGGCGGCGGCACCGGATACGCCGGATCTGTCGAGCATCGACGATACCGACTATCGCACGCCGTACACCGCGCCGGAGCAGACGTTGCGCTCCGGGCAGCCGACGCCAGCCAGCGATCTGTACAGCCTTGGCGCAGTCATTTACCATATGTTCAGTGGCGAGTCGCCGCCGCCAGCGGGTACGCCGCCGTCGCTGGCGCTGCGGGACGAAGCGCTCACTGCGGTTGATCGGGTGATCCAGCGTCTGATGGCGCACCATCCGTCGCAGCGGTACAGTAGCGCTGGTCAGGCGATCACGGCGCTGCGGCAGGCGTTGCGGGCACAGATCGACGCCGTGACGGTCGATATGGAGGAGTCGCGCTGGGAGCCGATCGCCGAATGGCTCGAAAACCCGCTCGAAACAGTGCTCGGCAACCTGATCGATGCCGATTTCGTCGCCCGCAGCCGTGCCCGCGCCGATGCGCTGCATCGGGTCGATGCCATCCGGCGCCTGCTGGATCGCTGGAGTCGCCAGAATTGGACGCACCGACCGCAACTCGGTCATCTGATCGAGCCAGAGCAGATTGTCAGTTACAACCTCTATTTTTACGAGTTGCGCGTGGCGTATGAAACCCGCACCTCGCCACAGGTGCGGCTCGGTGTGCATCGCGGCGGCGCACTGACGCCGGTGCGTGAGGCGAGCCTGTGGGAAGCGCCGGTTCCCGATCTGCCGCCGTTCGAGACGCACGCCGCCGAAACGATGACTCTGCCGGGGTCGCAGCGTGTGGTTGGTTGCCCGGAGTGCAGCGGTGCGGGCAGGATTCCGTGTCGAACGTGCGAGGGAAGCGGGACAGTGCTGCGCACGCGCAGGGTTAAGGAACCGGATGGCACGACGCGCGTTGAGCAACTCTCGGAAGAGTGTCCGACCTGCCGCGGGTACGGGCGCGAGGAGTGCGAACGCTGCGAGGGAACCGGACAACTGCTCGAAGAGAAGGTCTTCTCCTGGTCACGTTCCGCACGCGCCTATTTCAATGAGGACGACCTCAGCGGCTTGCATAAGCCGACGCTCCAGGCGAAAGCGCAGAAGGTCTTCGAGGGTCCGGTGTCGCTGCGCGAGGGGCACTGGTATCAGGTTGCGCCGCTAAAAGAATTGATCGAGGAAGCGCAGCGCGGTTGCGGTGATGATACCCGCGTGATCGCTGCTGAACTGATCATCCGCGGCGTTCCGGTGACCGAGGTTGATTATCGCTTTCGCGATCAACCGCGCACGCTGGCGTTCATCGGCTTCGATAACACCCTCAAAGGCGATATGACCCTCTACGATGTCGAGCGTATCGTGCTGTACGCCATTATTCTGGTGATGGCGATCACGCTTGCAGCGATCCTCGCGCTGCGCTGAGCACGACGTTCGCCTGACCGCCGCAGCATTGATATCCAATCTGGTGGAACACGATGCGCGTGGTACACCGGTGTTTGTTCAACCCTCCGCGCCGGTTGCCGGAGAACGCGGTCGTTCTGCCCTCGCTCCCGTGATGACAGCCGATTTGATAGGACCGGGCGCTGCGATGCTGCGTCTGATCTTCCCCTGCTCTGTCCCTCTGCACTATGTAACATTTTTCACACATGCTACGTCTAATATGGCGGAACAATGAAACAGTACAACCACAACTGAAAGGAGGGACGATGATGTTCCATCAAAATGTCGGTCCTATCGATCGTGGCATCCGGGCAATTGCCGGTATTGTGCTGCTCGTTGCCACGTTTGTGCTGCTGAGCGGCTTCTGGCAGATCCTTGCCGCGGTGGTGGCGGTCATTCTGCTGATTACCGCCGTTTTTGGCGTGTGCCCGCTCTATTCGGCGCTTGGCATTGATACCACGCCAACGAAGCCGGCAGCGAAGCACTGAGTTTGTCGGCGGTTGAACCAACGGATGGTTCAACCGGTTGCCCGTAGCAGCTCTGTCGTGCGAGTAGGGACGAGGGTCAGGAGTTCTCTTTTTCGCAACCGCACGAGGCGCGGGATATGTCCTGCGTCTCGTGCGGTTTCTGCTTCGATGATGTGCCGGATCTACGGTTTGTACACCACGTCGAGATAGCGCCGCAGCAGGTCGCCGATGACGCCACGGAACGGCAGTGATGCAGCCATGCCGTACACCGGCGCCATTCCCCCTCTGGCGCGCGGTTCACGGCGAACGGCAGCGACCGAGTCGCGCAGGTCGGCGATGAATCGGTCGGCGACGCCGGGCGCAGTGTGTGGCAGGGTGACGCAGATGTGGACTGCTGGAGGATGGTGCAGTCCGTTGAGGTTCCAGCCGCGTTGCGCCATCCGGTCAAGGATGCGGTAGATGTCCAGGCGCGTCGCTGTGAAGGCGATCACCCAGAGCGGATCGCCGAGAATGCGGAGTTCCGGGATCGCCTCGATGCCGGTGCGGATCCGATGCGCTGTTTCCAGGATGCGCCGCGTTGCTTCCAGATACCCCTGTTCCCCCATGCTGACCATCGCCGCCCACGCAGCAGCGCTCAGTGCGCCAGGACGACTGCCCGCCATCGTTGGTGAAACGTACAGCCCGCCGGGCCAGTCGGCGGCGACATAGTACTGGAAGCGTCGCAATGCTTCGGTGCGGTAGAGAATGACAGAGGTTCCTTTGGGCGCATACCCGTATTTGTGTGTATCAACCGAGATGGAAGTTACTCCGGGGACGTTGAAGTCGAACGGCGGAACCGGATAGCCGAGACGCTGCGCCCAGGGGAGCACAAACCCGCCCAGGCAGGCATCGACGTGTATGCCAATGCGTCGATCATGCGCCAGCGCCGCAAGATCGGCAATCGGGTCAATAACACCGTGCGGGAATGAGGGCGCTGAACCGACCAGGGCAATCGTGTTGCGGGTCAGAGCGCGGCGCGCGGCGGCAACGTCGGCGCGGAAGCCGTCATCAACCGGGATGCGCACCAATCGGATGCCAAAGTAGTGTGCAGCTTTGTCGAACGCTGCGTGCGCGGTGACCGGCGCAACCACTTCGGGATGGCGAATGCCCAGACGTTCACGCGCCCAATCGCGGTAGGTCTTCATGGCGAGCAGAATGCTCTCGGTGCCGCCGGAAGTGACGGTGCCGCACACGCCCGGTCCGCCGCCGAGCATGGTCGCCGTCATTGCAACAATCTCCGCCTCGTATCGCGCAATGCTGGGCCAGAGATCGACGTGTAGCGGATTGCTTACGGAATGGAGCGCATACGCCTGATTCAGAAACGCAAGGTGATCGGGATCGCCGTGGTACACCGCGCCCGACACATACCCGTCGCGCCAGCGCGGTGTTTCGCGTTCGGCAAGCTGGCGCATCATGGCAAGGATATCATCGCGGTTGCGTCCGACCGGCGGGAGGCGGGTATATGCCGGAAATTCGTGGCGGTATGGTTTGAGCGATGGTTCAATATCGGCAAGCAGTGCAGCATACTGCGCTTCGAGCCGTCGCTGAACCGCCGGAATGCGCCGCAGCGCCGCCTCAAATGCGGCAGCGGCACGCGCGCCCAGCGGGTTGATGATCTGGCGAAGGCGGGAACGGGCCATATCACCTCCGGTTCAGTCGGGCGTAAATGTCCCGATTCTGGCGATAGATCCGAATGAACGCACGAAACAGTTCGTCGTAGATGCGCGTATACTCAGGGTGCGGACGGTGGACGGCAGCGATCGGCGCGACAATATCGCTGAACGAACGTCGTCCAATCGCAACGGCTGCGATCAGCGCCGCTCCACGCGCATTCGCCAGGATCGGGTGGGACGCCTGATGGATCGGGCGCCCCAGCACATCGGCGAAGATCTGCCCCCACACGGCTGACTGTGCGCCGCCGCCGGTGATGATGATCGCGCCAGGCGGACGTCGCAGGCAGCGCTGCACTGCGTCGCGCAGCCAGCGCATATTGTAAGCGACCCCTTCCATCACGGCGCGCATCATTTGGGCGCGTGTGGTTGTCAGCGACAGGTTATGGAACCCGCCGCGCACCGTGTGATCTTCGACCGGCGTGCGTTCGCCGTAGAGCCAGGGGGTGAAGATCACGCCACCGCTTCCGGGCGCTTCGCGTTCCACTATTCGATCCAGCAGGTCATAAAAGCGCTCAGGACGCGACGTTGTGAACTCATCATCGGGGAAGAGCAGATTGTCGCGCAGGAAGGTGATGCACGCGCCGGCGCACTCCTGTTCGTTGGTGAGCAGATATTTTCCCGGAATTGCCGACGGCAGCGATGCCATATTGTGGATCAGGTCGGTGCGCTTGAACGGCACGTGGCAGACGAGCCACGATGAGGTGCCAACGTACAGGTTGGCATCGTAGTCGCGCACTGCGCCAGCGCCCACCGCCGCCGAATGAATATCCGATGAGCCAACCGCGACCGGCGCGCCCGGTTCGATTCCGAGATGCATAGCGGCGTCGGCAGTCAGCGGTCCGAGGATATCGATCGCGCGTCGCAGGTCGGGCAACTTCGCCCGTTCGACGCCGGTCAGCGCCAGCAGTTGCGGTGCATAATCCACCCGATCAATTGCACGATTGTCGGTCAACCAGTGAAGGGTGATCGAGTCGAACGACGCAGCGCGCACCCCGGTCAGGCGCAGGTTGATATAATCCTTCGGTTCGAGAAAGACGCTGGTTGCGCGGTACACATCGGGATGGGCGCGGCGCAGGTACAGGATGTGCGCCAGCGGGTCCTTGCCGGCAAGACCGGGCGCGCCGCCGGTGAGACGTATCCAGGTTATCAGTTTTGCGGCGCCGTACCCCGCAATCGTCGGACGACCGGCAACCAGCGTGCGGATATCCGGCGCACCGCGCGAGTCCATCCAGATGATTGCACTGGCGAGTGGTTGATTGTCGCCACCGACGGCGACCGTTCCCGACCACTGTGCCGTTGCACTGACGGCGGCAACGCGGGTGATGCCGGTGGCGGCGGTCAAACGGCGCGCAGCCCGCCCGATCGCCTCCCACCACTCCTCTGCGTGCTGCTCGGCGCCGCCGTTCGGAAGCAGCGTCAATCGCACCGGCTCGAACTCCCACGCCAGAATCTCGCCCGCAACCGTCACCAGCGCAACTTTGGGACCAGAGGTGCCAAGGTCAATTGCCAGGATGGGCATGTCCGGTTTCATCGACTCTGGAGGTGTTCCATTTATGATGCATCAAAAACTGCATCGACACTCACACTGAAGCCCTCGAGCAGCGCCGAATCCGCCTGATCGCCGCGCCGGAAGATGCCGTGAGGTTCGTAGCCGTCGCCAGCAAGCGACAGAACGGTGATCGTCTCGTCCAGTGGATTGACAATCCAGTATTCGGGTATTCCTGCGCCAGCGTAGTCGTGCACCTTATCGACCGTATCACATTCCGGATCGTCCTCACTCACCACGTCCAGCACCAGATCGGCGCCGGACCAGTAGCGGTTTTGTGCTCGCGGATCGTCGGCGTGCAACAGGAGCAACAGGTCCGGCTCACGGAACGCTGCCGGACTGACTCGCAATCGGAGCGGC
Source organism: Roseiflexus sp. RS-1 (assembly GCF_000016665.1). Lineage (NCBI taxonomy): Bacteria > Bacillati > Chloroflexota > Chloroflexia > Chloroflexales > Roseiflexaceae > Roseiflexus > Roseiflexus sp. RS-1. The sequence goes on along the minus strand of NC_009523.1, from coordinate 3,223,846 downwards.
GCGAAGAGGACCAACCCGCCGCGTGGTTGCAGGAACGCGAAGAACACGCGGTACAAAAACGCCAGAATCATCTGGTGGCGTTGTGTAGGCATCGGCAGCACCTCCAGGTTGCCATGAGAAAACTCCACCAGACAGCGCGTATAATCGGTCAGTTTCAGATACTGATCGACTGTCCAGAGACCCTGCAACGGTGCAAGATCGATGGTGACGCCATCCGTTTCACGCACCAGCAGCAAGGGTGAGTTGCGTGTGACCGTTGTCATAACGAATCTCCCTATGGCGCCCGGTGCACTGCAATCGCCGCGCGCAAGCCGGACTCAATCGCCCCCTGGATCCAGGCATGGTACAGCGATGCATGTTCACCGGCAAAATGGAAGCGCCCCTCCGGTTCGATAATCGCATCGTGAAGCAATGTCTGCTGTCCTGGTTCAAAGAGCGCGAACGCGCCACCGGCAAACTCATCATCGTGCCACATATACGAAGCGCCGACCTCGAACTCTGTGGTGATCTGCGGATGAATGACGGCGACATTCTCCAACGCCTGCTCAATACGGTCGCGCGGTGTGAGCGACCCCCAGCGTTGCGCGTCCTCCGACCAGGTATAACTGGCGAGCAGCACGCCGCGTCCAGTCTCTTTGCCCCAATCGGTGTAGTACAGATTGCGGATGGGCATATCCGTCACCGTTCCGCCGCCATAGATTCCGTCGTCAGTTTCCCAGAAGCGGCGACGGCACTGGAAGAAAATCTTGGCGGCGGCATCGTAGTGCAACTGGCGGATAGCGCGCTGTTTTGCGCGCGAGAAGGGTTTGATCACCTCGATGTGCCGCAGCACCGGGAACGGCGCGGTGATGACGGCATCATCGCCCACTGCCTGAAAGCGCCCTGCCATCGTCTGGTAATGGACAATCGCCTGATCGGGCGTCTGGTCGAGCGCAACCATACGCGCGCCATAGCGAATGCGCCCTTCGAGTTCCGGCAGGAACGCATGGACGAAGCGGTCCATCCCACCGACGATCTGGCACATATTGGTGTAGTAGTTGCCGGCTTCTTCGCGGAAGAGTTCCAGGAAGGAGGAATTCATCAGCGCTTCCTGGTTGTTCAGCAGACCGAACATCTCGATCAGTCCTTCCGACCACCCCTTGAGTTCGAGGAACTCGCGCACCGAGTATGCGTCGTACTCTGCATAGATCGCATCCCAGCCCGCCTGCCCATCCCGCTCGATCTGCGCTACCAGCGGACGAATAGTTTCCGCCCAGATGTCGCCAGCGAGTCTGCCTTTCTCCGCTGGCGCCGTTTCGAACCCGAGCGCATCGGGGTTGGACCGCACCTCCGCCAGACGACGTTTGACCCCGCCGATATGCACCCAGGTCTGATCGCTTTCCATCATGAAATCGGTGGTCGGCAAGCCAAATCGGTCGATATACATCATCGTCAGGGTATGCGCACGCGGAATGCGCATTGCCCCGGCTTCGCCGTACAATCCGTTGGAGAAAGGTTCGCGGAGGGTGCAGATCCGCCCGCCGACGCGGTTGCGCGCCTCCAGGATCAGGGGATCATGCCCGGCGCGCAGCAGTTCGTAGCCAGCAACCAGCCCGGCAACCCCGGCACCGACGATAATCACCCGCTTTGGGCGCGATGGTGGACCAAACGCTGGTACGATCCCACGACGAATCACATCCACGTACTCTGGCGTCGAATACTCTGCTGGCACAGGCGTCCTCCCTGTCTGGTCAAAGCACAATGATCGCTGATGATGTCAGTGTAGCACAGGAGATCAATGAGGGCATTATCGTGGAAGATGGATGGGTGGCGAGAGAGGCGCAGCGCCACCTACGCTGTTTGCCACGGAGCGAGAGCGTCCCGCTCTCGTCGGCGTCTGTGCACCCGGCTGGATGCGGGCGAGACGCCTGCGCCGCTCAAGGGCAGAGTTCTGAGGAGCAATGCGCGGTTTGCTGCATTCCCGCGCCTTTTGCCCCTCATCCCCCCTGCCCCCTTCTCCCACACGGGGAGAAGGGGGAGGTTGGGCGTCCTGATGCCTGAAACGGAAGATGGCACGCAGGGGCTTCCCCAAAAACCTACCCCTGTGAGATACCCCTGCCCCCTTCTCCCACACGGGGAGAAGGGGGAGGTTGGGCGTCCTGATGCCTGAAACGGAAGATGGCACGCAGGGGCTTCCCCAAAAGCCTACCCCTGCAAGGGTGCCCGCGCCCCAGGCGGATATTTGCTATAATCTGGCTTTAGCGCCTTCTTATCAAATCGGTATGGAAGCCCTTCGCGTTCACAGCGGGATGTTTCGTCCGGTAAACTCGATGGGCGGGCAATGGTCTCTGGGTACGGCAGATCAGATTCGAGTCTTACCACCTCATCACGGCGACCACAGCTGGCGCCTGGCATTCTGCAGCAGCGTTGGAGAGCGCTATGGATGTGCAGATCACAACCCTGACCCCTCTCTGGACCGGTGGCGTGGATGGGACGACCGACCGGCTGCACGAAAGCGGTCTGCTCGGCAGCCTGCGCTGGTGGTATGAAGCGATTGTGCGTGGGTTGGGCGGTGAGGCATGCGATCCGAGTCAGAGCAAGTGCACCTTCGACGCTGAGAAGTATAAGCAATCCTTAGCCAGCACTCCTTCGCAACGCCTGCGCGATGCTGGACTGTGCGATGCGTGCCAGGTCTTTGGCGCGACCGGCTGGCGGCGACGGTTTCGTTTGACGGTGGTTGATGATCAGACTCGACCGATCTCGGCGGGTGATCGGTTGAGTGCTCGTTCACCGGGTCGCACACGGGGGTGGTTTTTACCGCAGAGTCGAATGGGCGCCTTCACCTTGCGACTGACCGGCGACCCTGAGGCAGTGCAACGTATCGCGGCACTGCTCCTGTTTCTGGAACGCTGGGGCAACCTGGGTGCCAGAGCACAATTGGGGTATGGCGCATTTCGCGTAGCCAATCTCATCGATGTGCTTGTAGAGGCGAGGAAGGTGAATTGGAATACGACTCGAGCGCCACAACGTCTTCGTCCTCACCCTGATTATCCTGATTTACGGCGATTTCTGTTCTTCCAGTTCGATTTCACGCCTGTCCAGCCAGGCTGGTGGACAGACATTCCAGGGATAAGTCGCGTCAGCATTCAGGTGCAACCATTGGTACAGCGCTACAGCGTCGTACCAGTAACACCGGCATTGAAAAACGCATGGCGCTCTGGTCGGCAATGGAAGCTCAATGATGAGCGGATTATTTTTGGCGCCAGCCATCCCGACCGCCGCCGGGGACGGATCGCAGCAACGTGGGCATATCGTATCGATAGCAAACAGTGGTGTGTTCGTGGGTGGGCATGGTTGCCTGCACAATTGCAAACAGCAAGTACGCTGACTCAGACGTTAGGTAATGCAACAACCTGGAATCAGACGTTGAGTGTCCAGGGCACACTGATCCAACAAACACCGCAAACAATTCAGGATGTGCAGCAACTGCTACAGGGAGCACTGCAATGATTCGATCTCTGACCATCCATCGCTTTCGTGGTATTCGCGAGGGCGTAATCAAAAACTTACGGGTATTCAACGTCTTGATCGGTCCGAACAATAGCGGCAAGTCTGCGCTGCTGGAATTGCTCTACCTGGGCAGCCTGAGCAGACGAACCTGCCAGCTCATCACCAAAACCATTGATCCTCCCGTTCATGCGGCGACAATGCTTGTCACACGAGATTTTCTATCGTATGCGCCAACCGAACGGCTCCGTTGGCGCCATGGATATGCATTGCGTGAGACGGATTCCTTCTTGATCGATCTGGACAAAGAACAGAATCTCATCCTGGAGCTGCCCGATCTTCCGGCAACATACCCGTTGCATCGATTTCGTCTGGCTGCCGAAGCGCCGGACTGGTTGCGCAAGACTGACGTACAACGCACCATTCTGTTTTCGCTCGTGCAACCAGATCATGCACCGCCAGAGTTTATCCCGCCGCTCCTCGCCACCCATCGCCCAGATCTTCCCTATCAGCGCTGGCACTATGTCTGGGATCAACGCTGGGTGTACCGCTGGAACGATACCCATCCCCTGGATCGACTGGCGATATGGGCGGAGGCTGGCGATGGGAGGGCGGAGCATGTGCTCTTCTTTGATTTTCACACTGCTCATGCCCACTTTGAAGGCGCCTTTGCGCAACGCTGCTATCGCACGGTGAGCAAGTGGGAAGAGCGCATTGCGCAGAGCATGGCGCGAGTATTCCCGGATATGGCGGGGATGCGGGTGAATGTGAAACCAACCCCGACCGGCACGACCTGGGGCGGTTACCTGGAACTTCCTGACCGCACCCTGCCGCTTGAGATCGATCAGTTCGGCGATGGCGCCCGTCATGCGTTCAAGGTGCTGGCTGCCCTGATTGCACTGGTTGATCGTGCCGAACAGCAAGAGCCGGGATTGTTCTTGTGGGAAGACCCGGAGTTATTTATGCACCCCGCCACCCTGGGCCGATTGCTCGATGAAGTTGCCCGGCTGGTGGCAGGGAAGCCGGTGCAGGTTTTCATGTCTACCCAAAGCCTGGAAGTCATCGCCCATGTTACCCGTATGCTCCAGCACAACGTCTTATCGCCCGAACAGACGCTGGCGTTTCGCCTGAACCTGCGTGATGGGGTGCTCAGATCATCGTGGTTCAATCGCGAAAATCTGGCTTCCTGGCTTGAATCGGGCCTCGATCCGCGTGTTCTTGAAGACATTGATGCGCCGCTTCAGTTTCAACTGCGAGAGGAAGTTCATGAAGATCCTAGTCTTTGCTGAAGGTAAAACTGAAGAGAAGGTGATTGAAAGGTTAAAGCAATTTTTTCCTGGTTTTGCCTTTCAGACCTTCGATTGCAAGGGAAAGGACAAAATTAACAGTGAAATCGTCACTAAACTCGGCCCACTTGTAGGACAACAGCCGGTTCGGGCGCTCATTCTGCGCGATAAGGATTCAGGAGAGACCATTGCGCGAATTATTCAGAGTGTCGACAATGGATTGAAAGGAATCCTGAAGCAACGTGGTATTAACACATCGTTACAATTCCAGCGTGTTACCGGTGTTTGGAATGCCTTTGTCTGGGATGCGCCGAGTATAGACTTCCGTTTAGTCATTCACATTGCATCTCGCCGCTCGCTTTCCGGGCTTACGAAATGTACTATCGACGATCTGGTGTTGCGATTGGCACTTAATCAAAATGTAGCCGCTAATCTTGCGCAAAGGCAGAGTTTGAATGTAAGAGGACAGGTTATTATTCAAAAAGTGACGCAAGAAATACCGGCACTGCTGCAACGGAACGGCTTTCCACCTCTGTCAGAAGCCAAAGATTATGTGCGCCTGTACGCAGCCGTGCTTCGGATGCATACCTCACCGCCAGTGTTCGCTGCAAATGTGCTGGCAAGCGCGAATAATAATCTTGTGCAACAGAACTTTGCGTCGATTATTGCAGCAATCAGGGCGCTTTAATGAGTTACGAATTCCATGCTTACTTTCCTTATGCTCTTCAAGATGGCACCGTGCAGGCATTTGCCCTGCAATGGCTTGCTGGCGAGACACCGGAACTGCCGAAACGTTGGGGTGATCTGCGCTTGCTGCGTGACCCGACCGCACGGCTGGCAGTGCTGGCGCAGGCAATGATCACACCTCAACTCGAACGCGCGCGCAGTGGCACTCGCACGCAAGCTGGCGGTTACCGCCTGTGGGTTGAGCAGGACGCGGCAGCATTCCTTGCCCGCCAACGCGCTACGATGCAGCAACTCGGTCTGGAACCGACGCTGCCCGACCTGGCAACCCTCCCGTCTGGCGCATGGGCATTGCGTCTCACCTTCACCCTGAGCAAGCCGTATCTGAGCAGAGACGACCGTCTCTTTCACCTGCTGGAAAATCCGGTGAAGAAGGAGTGGGTCTTTGATGTTCCCTACGTTGCGCCGTCGGGATGGAAAGGCGCCCTGCGTGCCGCGCTGCGCCAGATGCGCGGGTATACCACCCCGGAACAGGAAGCGAACGACTCGCAGATGGTGCGGCTGTTCGGCAATATCAGGGGTGACGAAGAGGCATTTTGCGCCGGGTTTGTGCAGTTCTTCCCCACCTTCTTCGACCGCCTCGGTCTGGAGGTGATCAACCCGCACGACCGGGAAAAGGGGGTTGGCGCACGTGGTCCGATTTTGCTGGAATGCGTACCCGCTGGCGCACAGGGTGCGTTGATGCTGCTCTATGTGCCAACCGGCACGGCGGTCGATGCGCAGCAGAGCGCCGACGACCTCGTGGTCGTTGCGCAGGGCATTCAGGCGATGCTGAGCACCTATGGCTTTGGGGCGAAGACCAGCAGCGGCTTCGGCATAGCCGCAGATGACCTGGTGGATGGCGAGATACGTATCATGACAAAGACACTTTCCCTGAAGGGAAAACGGCTGAGTGATCTGGCAGTAGAGGTAGAACATTGGCTGAAGACCACGCCCTAATGCCACCGCTATCCGATCCGATTGCAGCACGCCAGGCTCGAAGCCGAACTGGCGCGTTGCACGGAGGTGCTGCGCACAGGGTACAACAATACATCACGGTAGGGGCGCAGCGCTGCTGCGCCTACAGAATGGGTACGTTCGATACCTATCGGCAATTGTGACAGGTATTCAGAGGAACAGGCCCATGAGCTACGATTTGAACAAATTGGTTACAGCACAGGATAATCTGCTACTGGCAGAGGTAGCAGCATGGGTGCATGACTGGCAGAAATGTATCGATATGAAGGTCGCCTCCGATTGGAACAACAATCCAAATGTAAACAAAGTAAAAATTCGCAATTGGCAGCAAAGAGGTACAACACTAAAGCCAGGGGATTTTGCGGATGTTCTGGAAAAACTCGTTCCGAATCTCTGTGTTTCGGGGAATAATATCAAAGAAATCGCCGAGCTAGGACGACAACCATCCCAGGCGAGAAGCTCGTCAAACCATCTCATCCGAGTCTTGGGACAATCACATGATGTTAGTCATGTTGAGAAAGAACTTGGTGATCATGAGTCAAAAGATCAAGCTACAGATTGGATTGCTTCCCCGTTTGGGTGGGAACCTATCCAGCCTGACAACTTACTGAAGCGGCTTCTAGGAGAGCCAAAAACGCTTTTGAAAAACTTCAGTGCCATCGCACGGAAAAAAATTCTCGTCTCACTCCAAAGTGTCTTCGCAGAGGCATGGGGCGACACTCGCCGCCCGATCAATGAAGTCACACTGTGGGACTGGTCTTCGATTGTTGCTGCGCTCTACAAGGCTGAACTGGCTCGATGTGTGCTTACCACCCAACAACGCAGTCCTTCAGATGTTGCCTGGCGTTTACTGAGTATTCGTGTTGACGGACTGCAATACCTACTTTCAGTCTCACGTATTCCCGACTTGCTGGCGCGTCGCGAGTTGCTAAGCGATGCGTGGAACCGAGTGCAAACGCTGATTGAAGAAACCTACCCGCTAGGGTTGGAGGTGTATCGCGACGAGAATGGACCGGTCTTCGTCGTGCCAGACATTGAGAACCTGCTGGATGAATCCCAAGTTGCTCAAGATGGTGGAGAGAGAAAGACCCTGAGAGATCTTATTCGAGATGCATTTGCTGCCGGAACAGTAAAGAATGATTCATCTCTCGCCATACGGCACGAACGTGTGCCTGAACTCTATCTGGATGACAAGCCGTGGAAGGGTCAGCCGGCTCCACAGGAGTTGCCACCGATTGTGAACCATCTCAAACGGGACATACGCGAAACTACTGACCCTCAATGGCTCGAAACACTCTGGCGTGGTCAGAATGCCGAAGTATGCACTGTCTGCGGTCTGCGTCCGCAAGGACCCGATCCCAAAGCGCAGGAGCGCAAGGTCTGTGATACATGCGAACAGCGACGTACTGATCGAGCGCAGCAGTGGGTAGGCACGCTGCGTTGTGGTGATCATCCGACTATCTGGATTGATGACCTGACTGATATCCATGGTCGCTATGCGCTCATCGTCGGTGCGTTCGATCTAAGCGGCTGGCTCGCGGGTGATCTGGTGCGCACCCTGGTTGTTCGTCAACCAGATAACAAGAATCGTACCACTGACAAGGTTTCCAAAAATCCCTCCTTCGCCCGTCTGCGCCGAATCTGGGAAACGACGTACGCATTCTGGCAACAGGTCGGATCGACAGAGCCGGGCATGTTGTCAGACGCGGTGATTGGTCGCGTGGTGGGGCGCGCCGAACCACGGTTGGAGATTAAGTGTAGCCTGAACGTTCAGACATTGGTGCCCTATCATACGTATGAACTGGTGCTACCTGAAGGTATCAGGCTCAGCGTGTTGTGGGATGGGAACGGTTTTGTCACCTGCGACAATCTGACATACCTGAACGGTCTTATGCGATCGGGAAAGATTCAGGATATCCTGAAACAAGGTAAGACCTTTCTGATCGAAGCATCTGATGATACCGGCAAGCGTCGTCAATTGGGAAACATCACGCTCAGCCAGGATGCAGTGCCGATTGCCAACGGCTCCTTTGTTCCTGCCCTGCCCCTCCTCGCCGAACCACGGGTCTTCATGGCGCTTGTACCGGCGGATAGGGCGTTGGAGGTGATCAGACAGATCAAAACAAAGTACGAACGCGAGATGGGCAAGGTGCGTAATCGCCTGCCGCTGCACCTGGGCGTGGTGTTTGCGCCACGCCCCACCCCACTGCGCGCTGTGCTTGACGCCGGGCGGGCGATGCTGGAGCGCCAGACAGTGGCCAGCGTGTGGGAGGTATTGTGCTGTGCACAGAAAATGGTAAGCAAAGGCGACTCGCTGCCCGCGCGCTTCCAGCCTGATCAGGCGGGTCAATTCGCTGAGTGGTACGAAGTAACCCTGCAGAAGGACGACCAGCGCCTGACCTGGCATATTCCGGCTTTAATGGGTGACAGTCAGACCGAAGACCTCTGGTACCCTTACGTCTTTCTGGACGATCAGGTAGAACCGACGACGCGCAAACGGTATTTCAAGAGTCGCAATCCGTGGAAGGGTTGCGATGGCTGGCTGGTTCACGCCGCTGAGTTGCAGGTCGGCGATCAGGTATGGTTCGCGCCAGCAACGTTCGATTTTGAGTTCCTTGATACAACCACTCGCCGCTTCGAGATTCACTACGACACTAATGGACGACGAGCAAACCGACACACCCGACCGTTTTACCTCGACGACCTGGAGCGGTTCGATAGGCTCTGGGAGGTGTTCCTACGCCTGAGCACCACTCAGCGCCATCAGGTGGTGCGCATGATCGAGGCGACTCGTGAGGAATGGTTTGGGCAGGATCATGGTGGCACGTCGGTCACCGATCAGGTGTTCAGGCAATTTGTGCATGACACGCTGGCTGGCGCTGAATGGGATTGGAAGGCGCTGTCGCAGAACATCCGTGCCCAGCTTGTCGCTGCTGGAACAAAAGGGGAGCTGGCCGATCTGCTCGAACTGCGGATGGAGATTCTGAAGGAGGAATGAACGGTTATGGCGATCTACAAGCGACGACGTTATCTCTTAATGACCCTTGATCCGGTGCACATTGGCGCTGGCAGCTACCGCCTGGGGCGTGTGGACAACAGCATCGTGCGCGAGCCGGGCACACGGGTGCCGAAAATCCCCGGTACCAGTCTCCACGGCGCGGCTCGCTCTTACGCTGCCCAACTGTATGAAACGCCCGAAGCTGCTGGTCAAACGCACGACACGGTGACCAATCCTGAGCAGAATCCAGTGTGTTATACCTTTGGCTACATCAAGAAAAGCAATAACGGACAAGACGTCAAAGCCTACTCTGGCGTGGTCAACGTCTTCGACGCGCACATCGTGCTCTTCCCGGTGCATTCGCTGGTTGGACCGGTGTGGGTCGGCACGGTCGAGCGGTTGCGTGAGGCAGGTTTTGAAATGAGCAACGTGCCCGATGGGTGGGCAAAGGAGGTGGCACTGTTAACATTTGCGCGCCGAGATCCGCTCAACCTGGGATGGTTGATGCTCAACAGGGGCGGGCAGGTCACCGTGAATGCGCCGACTAACTGGCAGACCGATCGCTGGAACGCGATTGAGAACAAGATCGCATTGGTACATGAGTCCATCTTCAGCCACATCGTCAACAGCAACCTCGAAGTGCGCACCTCGGTGAGTATCAACCCCGAAACCGGCGCTGCCGAGGATAAGGCGCTCTTCACTTATGAAGCCATCCCCCGCGCCACGTTTCTAACCGCTGAAGTGGTGCTGGATGACTATCGAGCGAAATTCGAATCAGTTTCGCAAAATAAAAACTCTCTACCCAGCAATGCCGTCTGGCAATCGCCGCTCGATGTGCTCGATGCCGGTCTGCGTCTGATCGAGTGGCTGGGCGTTGGCGGTATGGGCACACGCGGCTTCGGACGGATCGCCATTGTCGGTCAGCCTCAGGAAGAGGATTATGGTCAGCAGTCCAATGCTGCGCAGTCACCATCCGGTGAAGGAGCGACAACGCCGTAAAGCGAGGAGCAACCATGACCAACACGACTTCGATCAATCTTGACTACCTGGCTGCAAAATATGCACAGACCATCATCCAGAAGACGAAGGACAAGAAGGCTTCTGACATCGAAAACACGATCACTAAAGCGCTAGGTGTGCTTCAGGAAGACGGGGTCTATGCCTGCTTTCTCTACTTGCTCGCCAGAGAGAAGGAGAACGGTGCTGTTGTCGTTGATGAAATGCTCAATCTGTTAAGTAGTCTACCGTTCGGTTGGCAGAAGCCAACGAATAATAGCGAGATACTACCCTTCATCAGTGAACAGGTGACGAAAGACCTGGATCGCCTGTTGCTGGCGCGTGAGGTGCTGGAACAGATGCTGATCTATGCACGCTATGGTGCAAAAGCGCGTGACAAGGGGGGAAGCGAGGCGCCAGGAGAATCATCATGAACTGGATCGGGTATCGCGTTGTTTTTCGTTTGCACTCACCGTTGCACATCGGCTGGCGCAAGGTTGGCAATGTGCAGGTCACTCGCCCCTACCTCACCGGTCGCTCCTTCTGGGGGGCGCTGACCGAACGCCTGGCGCGTGATACAGCGGCGCAAAAGGGACAGAAGGCAACCACCTCGAACGATTATCACGAGAGCGGTCATCAAGTGAACGAATACCTGGCGTTCACCTACTTTTACCCGGCGCTACAATCGGGCAATGACTATCAGGTGGTCTGGCCGTGGGATGATGAACGCACCTTTCGCCGACGTTTCCTGAGCAGTTATCAATCTACTGCGCTGGTTTATCCGGAGCATTCAGCCGCCGAAGGGTCACTGCACGAGATAGAGTTTCTCTCGCCCCACACGCTCGATACCGCCGATCCAGTTTACCTGATCGGGTATGTGTTTGCGCACAAAGATTGTTCGCTTCCCTGGCACGACGCACTGACACGTCTGCAATTCGGCGGCGAACGCGGCTACGGCTGGGGTAAGACAGAATTGGTGAGTCTTGAGAAGACAGACGATGCCTTCAGTTGCACCGTTGATTGTAGCGGTCGTCGCCCTGTTATAACCGTTCCGCAAGACAAACGCCTGCTCGCCCACACGAAGCCGGATCAGATAATGATCGCAGGCGAGGTCGAGCCGCTGGTAGGGCGCGAGTGGCATACCAACAGCGGCGCAGGCGCCTCCATAACCCATTTTGGGGTCGTCTATGCGCCGGGCGGCATAGCAACGAATGAACATTGTTTCGCGGTCGAATCGTTTGGTCTGTGGCAGAAGCAACCATGAAGACACCCCGTCTCATCCTTACCGGTGCGACGGTCTATCCGATCATCGCTGAGCCGATCCGTGACGGCGCGGTTGCGATTGGCGACGACCGTATTCTTGCAGTCGGGCGATCTGAGGCTGTCGAGGCGCTGGCGGGAGCCTCCACGCGGGTGGTTCGTCTTCCGCCGGAGTATGCCGTCCTCCCGGCGTTCCACGATTCGCACCAGCATTTGCTGAGTTATGTGCGCAGCCGCACTCGCGTGCCGCTGTGGGATACGACCAGCATTCCGGCGCTGCTGGAGCGCCTGCGCGCGGCTGCGGAACGTCGCCCCGCCGGATCGTGGATTGTCGCCGTCGGGCACGACCAGGGGCGGCTGGCGGAACGTCGCCATCCGACGCTGGCGGAACTCGATGCTGCCGTTCCCGCGCATCCGTTGCTGGTCTATCGCGCCTGCAACCACATGGCGCTGGCGAATTCGATGGCGCTGGCGCGCGCCGGGGTGACGCCAGCGACTCCCGATCCGCCGGGAGGGCGCATCGAGCGCGATGACCATGGCAACCTGACCGGCGTTCTGCTCGAAGCGGCGATGTCGCTGGTAGCCGGTGCAGTCGAAGCGCCCGCTATCGACTGGCAGAGCGGGTTGCGCGATGCAGCGCGCGAGTATCACCGGCGCGGTATCGTCGCTGTCGGCGAGGCGGCGTTGGGGCATGTCAACGGGGTGCGCGATCTGGAGATCGTCGCTGATGCGATCCGTGGCGGCGGGATCGGTCTGCGGATGTATGTAATGGCGTATGGCGATGTCGCAGCGCAGATGCTGGAGGCTGCCGAAGCAGGCGCATGGCGCGAGGTGTGGCGTGACGACGGGTGGTTGCGCTTTGGCGCGATCAAGTATTTTGCAGACGGAACGCTTGGCGGCGGCACGGCGTGGCTGACCGAAGAGTATGGCGATGAGCCGGGCAATCGCGGTTTTCCGCTGCTGGCGGCGGAGGAACTCGATGCGCGAGTGCTCCGCGCGCACCGCGCCGGGTTTCAGGTGGCGATCCACGCCATTGGCGACGCAGCCGTGACCATGGCGCTCGACGCATATGAGCGCGCACTGACCGTGCTTCCTCGTTCCGATCATCGCCACCGCATCGAACATGTCGAGGTCATCCATCCCGGTCTGCCGGAACGTTTCGCGCGTCTGCGAGTCGTCGCTGCTATACAGTCCTGTTTTACCTTTTGGGAAGAGGGGGACGTGACCCGGTTGGGACCGGAACTGGCGCCCTGGGGACACGCCTGGGGCGCATTGCAGCGCGCTGGCGTTGTGCTGGCGAACGGTTCGGATAACCCGGTGTTGCCGGATTTTGCGCCGTTGCAGGGAATCGCGGCGGCGGTGACGCGCATGGCGCACAATGGTCGCCGTATTGCCCCACATCAGGCAATCGGTTTGATGGATGCGATCCGTAGTTATACGTGGGGCAGCGCCTATGCCGCGTTCGCCGAACGCGATCAGGGGGCGCTGGCGCCCGGCAGGTACGCCGATATTGCCGTTCTCAGCGAGAGCCTGCTGGATGTCGAACCGGAGCGTAGTGCTCGTGTTCCGGTTGTGATGACCGTCGCTGGCGGGACGGTTGTGTATGAACAATAGTGTGTGTGGGTGAACGATGCCGTTGACACTTCTGAAAACGTCGATCCGCTACATTGTGCGCCATCCGTGGCAGTTTGGTCTGGCGATCCTGGGAGTTGCGCTCGGGGTCGCGGTTGTCGTCTCGATCGACCTGGCGAACGATAGCGCGCGCCGGGCATTTCTGCTCTCAACCGAGACGCTCACCGGTCGCACAACCCACCGCATCACCGGTGGTCCATCAGGTGTGCCGGAGGAGGTGTACCGCCGGTTGCGGCTTGAATTGGGGGTGCGTCTGGCGGCGCCGCTGGTTGAAGGTGAAGCGGTTGCGCGGGATCGTAGCGGACTGACGCTGCGCATTCTGGGGATCGACCCGGTGGTGGAGGCGCCATTCCGCCCCTGGATCACCGGCGCATCCGGTGATAACGCCGGACTCGACCGCACGCCGTCGGCGCAGGAGGGGTGCCAGGGTTTTGGGTGCTACAGCATACTGATGACGCGCCCCAACGCAGCGCTCATTTCGGCGGAAACTGCGCGTGAAGCCGGCATTGTCAGCGGTGCGCGCCTGCCGCTCATGATCGGCGCAACGACGGTCGAGGCGGAAATTGTGGGGTTGCTGGAGCCAGCCGACGATGCCAGCCGGCGCGCGCTTGACGGCTTGCTGATCGTTGATATTGCCACGGCGCAGGAGTGGATGGGAAGCGTCGGCAGATTGAGCACCATCGACCTGATCATTCCCGATGGCGCTGAAGGGGAGGCGCTGGTGCAGCGCATGACCGCCGTGTTGCCGCCGGGTGTGCGCATCGAGCGCCCCGAAGAGCGCAGCAACGCCGTGCAACAGATGACAGCAGCATTCGAACTCAACCTTTCGGCGCTCAGTCTGCTGGCGCTGGTCGTTGGCACGTTTCTGATCTACAACACCATGACCTTCTCGGTGGTGCAGCGGCGCGGCATGATCGGAACGCTGCGCTGCATCGGCGTATCGCAGCGGCAGATACTGGCGCTGACGCTGGGAGAAGCGCTGCTGATCGGGTTGATCGGCGCGCTGGCGGGTCTGGCGCTGGGGGTGGCGCTGGGGCGCGGTCTGGTCGGGTTGGTGACGCAGACGATCAACGACCTCTATTTTGCCGTCACGGTGCGTTCGGTTGATGTCGCGCCCGGCGTGCTTCTCAAAGGGTTCGCGCTCGGCGTTGCGGCGACGCTGGCGGCTGCGGCGGTTCCTGCTGCCGAAGCGACGCTGACGCCGCCGCGCACCGTGCTGCGCCGCTCATCGTATGAGGATCGGGCGCGTCGCGCGGTGCAACTGGCGGCGCTGGCAGGTGTGGCGCTCATGCTGATCGGGTTGGGTCTGCTCACCGTGCCGGGGCGCAGTCTGACGCTGAGTTTTGGCGGATTGCTGGCGTTGACCGTCGGCGCAGCAGCGTTGACGCCGCTGGTGATGCAGGGACTTGCCACTGTGACACGACCGGTCGCCGGACGCATCTTCGGCTTGCTGGGGCGCATGGCAGCGCGTGACATCGTGGCATCCCTCAGTCGTACCTCGGTCGCTGTCGCCGCGCTCATGATTGCTGTCTCCGTAACGATTGGCGTCGGTCTGATGGTGAGCAGTTTCCGCACGACGGTTGAACGCTGGCTGGAGAATACCATTCGCGCGGATATATTCGTGTCTGCGCCGAGTGCGCGCGGTAACCGCCTCGACTCGCCATTGCCGGAAGAAGCGATCCAGCGCATTCTCGAAGCGCCGGGCATCGAGCGGTACCGGCGCTACCGCAGCGCCACCATCGAGAGCAGCGTTGGACCGCTGTTGACGATTGCGCTGGATGTGGCGCCAGCGGATCATCGGGTGTTCCAGTGGGTCGGCGCTGTCGATGAGTCTGCTGTCTGGCAGGCGTTCGCCGGGGGCGCGGCGCTGATCTCGGAGCCGCTGGCGTACCGCCACAACCTGTGCCCCGGTGATACGCTCACGCTGCTGACCGACCGCGGTGAACGGCAATTTCCGATTGCCGGCGTCTTCTACGATTACGGCAGCGATCAGGGTGTGGCGATGATCGACCTTGCGGTGTACCGCGAACTGTGGGACGACCAGCGACTCTCATCGCTCGGACTGTATGTTGCGCCAGGAGTGGATGTCGATGAACTGGTGCGCGATCTGCGCGCGCGGATGCCGCCCGGTCTTGCGGTCAATATCGTCTCGAACCGTGGGCTGCGCGAGACATCGATGGCGATTTTTGATCGCACATTTGCGATTACAACGGTGCTGCAACTGCTGGCGACGATTGTAGCCTTCATCGGCATTCTTGCGGCGCTCATGGCGCTGCAACTCGAACGGGCGCGCGACATGGGCGTGCTGCGTGCCAACGGGCTGACGCCGCGCCAGTTGTGGGGGCTGGTCATCGGGCAAACCGAGCTTATGGGGTTGTTCGCGGGGGTGCTGGCGATTCCGGTGGGGGTAATGATGGCGGCTGTACTGGTGTACGTCATCAACCGCCGCTCATTCGGATGGACGCTGCTCTTCGAGTTGAACGGCGCGCTGTTTGTGCAGGCGGTGGCAGTGGCCGTCGTTGCTGCGCTGCTGGCGGGGCTGTACCCGGCATGGCGCATGGGGCGAACGTCGCCGGCGCTGGCGCTGCGGGAGGAGTGAGAGGTGAGGAGTGAGGAGTGAGAACCTGCGCGTTGTGTATCGCTGTGGGTTACGCTGCAACCGCTGTATTGTCGTAGCCGGTCCGATTGTGCGCCGCAAGGGAGTGTGGATGGCGGAATAGAACACGGATCGGCACGGATGCAACGGATGGGCGCGGATGTTTGAGTTTGAAATTATGTCTGGCATAGCCCGCGCAGGCGGGCTTCGCCTTGCATAGCCGAGGGCTTGGGCCCCACGGCTGGCGCGGGATAGCGGATTTATTGCTCACTCTCCATCAGCCCGCAGTCTCTGCATGCGGGCGGGGACGCCCGCGCACCCAGGACGCACGTGGTTGATTATGCCGCCCATCGCTCTCAGCGGTGAGAACGCCAGAGCCCCGCAGGGGCTTCCACGCGCTCAGGGAGGGCTTCAGCCCGCACGTGCAACGTCGCGCCCGCGCAGGCGGGCTTCGCCTTGCCTGGCCGACGTCCAGCGCTCCTATCGGCTATCAGCTATCGCCTATCGGCTATCACCTATCGGCTATCAGCTATCGCCTATCGGCTATCACCTATCGGCTATCACCTATCGCCTATCGGCTATCAGTTATCGCCTATCGGCTATCAGTTATCGCCTATCGGCTATCACCTATCGCCTATTGGCTATCACCTATCGCCTATTTGAGTCAGACCTTCCAGAGGATAGCCAGGATCACAGTGACCAGACACGCCGTTCCGATCAGAAACACAATCTGTGCAGTTCGCAGCAGGGTCGCCTTTCGCCGCTGAAGACGACCATACATCCGCTGCATCTCGGTCAGATTGTCCTTCTGATAGACAACACGACGGGGTATCGCCACCAGCATGGCTGCCAGGAGCGAGCCAAAAAATGCGCACACGCCGACCGTACCCGCCCATTGCACAATCGGGTTTTGCAGATACGCCGGCTGGTCACTCAGCGCCAGCACCGCAAAGAGCACGCCATACAGCCCGGTCACCAGCTGAATAATCGTCTGCGCGCCTGCCTCCAGGCGCTCAATATTGCCGCGCTCCTGGCTCTCGAACCACTCGCGCAGCTCCCGTTCATCGGCGGTTTCGGGTCCAAGGATGCGCATGGCTACTTCTCCCGGCGTTTCACCGCGATGCGCATACGCTCGTTACAGCCAGCCGGGTTCTTGCAGCGCAGGCTGTACACGACTTCGTCATCACCACGGTAGATCACCTCCTGCCCGCGCTGGAGGATTTCGTTCCGCGTCCAGACGTTGAGATAGCCGCATTTCGGACAGGTGTATCGCTCAGTTTCGTCGTTACTCATCGCCAGCGCCCTCCAGCATCCGCATCACCAGGCTCCGGTACGGCTCAGGCAGGGTATCAGGCGCGGCAGGGGCGCCCTTCAACCAGCCCGCGACCTGGCGCAGGACACCCGCCGCCGCCAGCCAGGGTGAACCGGCCGTTTCGCCGGTTTCAGCCTGGCTCGCCGCCTGTTCAAGAACCTCCGCGAACCGCCCGCGTTCGGCGGCGGTGAGATCAGGTTGCCGGAGCAGACCGATGCCATGCAGCACCAGCGGCACCACCTGTGCCAGTATCTGGAGTTCGGCGCGCTGCTCCGGCGGCAGGCCGCTCAACATCGCCGCCATCGCTGCCGCAGCCTCCTGCTCATCGCTATCCGCTGGCGGCGCGACAGGTTCACCGCTGATCGCCTGATCCATCATAGCCAGCGCCTGCGCCAGTTGCGCCGGGAGTGTCGCCGCGATCCGCGCCGCCCGTTCTGTCATCCCCGGTTCATCGCGCAGACGGAGCTGAAGCACCGCCAGGAAGTCGTTCGCCCCGGCGACGGGCAGGGGACGGATCGCCCGCAGGTGCGCCAGATCCTCCGCCAGCCGCTCACGCTGATCGCTGCTGCCATCGCTCATCGTCTGGACATACAGGTTGCAGACCAGGTTGAGCAGGTTCACAAATTGCTCGTGATCGCGGTCCCCATCGCGCCATTCGGCGATAACATCAACCAGCGATACCTCCGGCAGACCGGCAGCGTGCCGGCGCATCTCTTCCAGTTTCGCCCGGTCGCTCGCCAGATCAGGGTGACCGGTGCGCTCGTCAAGGGCAACGACCTCTTCGAGCAAGGGCACGGCTGCGGCATGGTTGCCCTGACGGGCATACAGCATCGCCAGATTGTACAGCGCAATGCTCAGGTTCACCAGGGATTGCCGGTCGTCACCCGCCGCGCGGAAGGCCGCCACGGCCGCTTCACGCGCGCGCAATTCCGTTGCGTGGTCATCGAGCAGCGCCGCCAGGTTGCCGATGCCCGCCAGCGCATCGGCGCGTTCAGCGGCGGCGCCCTGAGCCAGCAGCGGCTCAGCAGCGACCAGCAGCGTCGCCGCGGCATCGGCAGCGCCATCAAGCGCCGCCAGCAGCGCGGTGGTGATTGGCGTCAACGTTGCTTCAGCTGACAGCCGCTCAAGATCGGCCCGCAGATCCGCAGCCGGCATCTGGCCACGCTGAACACGCACCACTGCCCCGATGAGCGCACCGACCAGCCGGGCAGGGGTGAACGCCGCAGGTTGGGGCGACGCGCCACCGGCCAGCGCCGCTTCCATTTGCTGAACAATCTCAGCCACCTTTGCCGCATCAGGCGCCGCGCCCATCGCCTGAAGCAGGCGCAGGCTCTCGCGCGCATTGCGCAGCGCCGTTTCGTGATCACCCCGTGCAAACTGTATCTGTGCCATCATCACCAGCGTGGCGCTCTTGCCGCGCACATCGCCCAGGCTTTCCTGGATGGCGAGGGACTGCTCGTAGAGGCGCATCGCCCCGTCGAGGTCGCCGCGCGTCACCAGCACGCCGGCCATTTGGTGGAGCGTGGCGCTCTTGCCGCGCACATCGCCCAGGCTTTCCTGGATGGCGAGGGACTGCTCGTAGAGGCGCATCGCCCCGTCGAGGTCGCCGCGCGTCACCAGCACGCCGGCCATTTGGTGGAGCGTGGCGCTCGTGCCGCGCACATCGCCCAGGCTTTCCTTGATGGCGAGGGACTGCTCGTAGAGGCGCATCGCCCCGTCGAGGTCGCCGCGCGTCTCCAGCACGCCGGCCATCGCGTGGAGCGTGGCGCTCTTGCCGCGCACATCGCCCAGGCTTTCCTGGATGGCGAGGGACTGCTCGTAGAGGCGCATCGCCCCGTCGAGGTCGCCGCGCGTCTCCAGCACGTGTGCCATATTATGGAGCGTGGCGCTCGTGCCGCGCACATCGCCCAGGCTTTCATCAGAGGCGAGGGACTGCTCGTAGAGGCGCATCGCCCCGTCGAGGTCGCCGCGCGTCACCAGCACGCCGGCCATCGCGTGGAGCGTGGCGCTCTTGCCGCGCACATCGCCCAGGCTTTCCTGGATGGCGAGGGACTGCTCGTAGAGGCGCATCGCCCCGTCGAGGTCGCCGCGCGTCACCAGCACGCCGGCCATCGCGTGGAGCGTGGCGCTCTTGCCGCGCACATCGCCCAGGCTTTCCTTGATGGCGAGGGACTGCTCGTAGAGGCGCATCGCCCCGTCGAGGTCGCCGCGCGTCACCAGCACGCCGGCCATTTGGTGGAGCGTGGCGCTCTTGCCGCGCACATCGCCCAGGCTTTCCTGGATGGCGAGGGACTGCTCGTAGAGGCGCATCGCCCCGTCGAGGTCGCCGCGCGTCACCAGCACGCCGGCCATTTGGTGGAGCGTGGCGCTCTTGCCGCGCACATCGCCCAGGCTTTCCTTGATGGCGAGGGACTGCTCGTAGAGGCGCATCGCCCCGTCGAGGTCGCCGCGCGTCACCAGCACGCCGGCCATCGCGTGGAGCGTGGCGCTCGTGCCGCGCACATCGCCCAGGCTTTCCTGGATGGCGAGGGACTGCTCGTAGAGGCGCATCGCCCCGTCGAGGTCGCCGCGCGTCTCCAGCAAGGTTGCCCGCTGGTGGTAGACCCGGCTAAGCAGCTCCTGATTCTCAGTTTCTCTTGCAGTTGCCTCTGCCAGTGTAATGCTCTGGTACGCCTGTTCAGGCTGGCCCAGGCGCTCGAAGACCGAGGCTGCCCGCCAGGCTGCCCAGCCACGCTGTTCGGGGGGCAGGTATGGAACAGCGGCGGCGATGTCGGCGAGCAAGAATTGTGTCTGCGCCGCCACAGCAGGGTCGGCGTCGATGCCGTGTTCCGGATCGTATGCCCGGCTCACCAGGTGATCGCTCCAGGCAGCATAGCGCGCGCGCGCGTCGCTCAGGTCGAGCTCCTGCGCCAGCCGGCTCAGCACGCTGGCGATCAGTGGGTGCAGGCTGTAGGCGTGCGCGCGGTTACGCTGCTCGTCATAGCCCTGGCCCTGCAGGAGCGACGCCTGATGCAACTGCTCCAGGCGGGTGTGGGCCTGGTCGTCAAACCATTGGGTTTCATCTTCCAGCCCCCAGATCACCGCGCCGTGCCGGGGGATGATGACCGGGTTGGCGATGATCGTCAACGCCAGCAGATCGGCGCGCAGGTCGGCAGGCAGCGCATTGAGCGAGAGGCGCACGTTGATTTCGACCGATGACTGCTGGTACATCGGGGCGGCGGGGTCGCGCGCTTTGCTCAGTTCGTCACGCAGGTTGGCAATGAAGGTCGGTTCATCGTCCTGGCTGTTCGCCCAGCGGGCGGCGGCCAGGTTCATCGCCAGCGGGTTGTAGCCGACGGCGGCTGCCAGCTGTTCGAGAAATGTCGTTGAAGGGAGGCGCTGCCCGACCCGCATGCGCAGCAGGCGCACGCTATCGTTCGGGTCCAGCCCGCCGAGCTGGTGGCCCCGTTCGGCGGGCGGGTAGAAGGTTTCGCCTGCCAGCCCGACCGGCGACTGGCGCGAGGTAAAGATCAGGTGCACGCCCTTGTCGGCCAGCAACCGCACCAGGCGCTGCACAGCCGCCGCTTCGGTGCGTTGCGCTTCATCGAAGGGGGCGCTGCTCGGGTCGCTCGCTTCACGCCCCAGTCGCCAGAGCACGGTCTCGTAGTTGTCCCAGATCAGCAGCAGGCGCGGTCGGGCGCGCGCGGCCTCGACCAGCGCGAGTTCCTGCTCTTTCACCGCGTCAGGCAGATCGAACGCCGGATGCTGGAGACCCAGCAGCGTCGCAAGGTCGCGGCGCACCTGAGCCGCGCGCAACGGCGCGTTTTCGCCGGGCAGGAACAGGCTCACCGCCACGATTCCATCGCGGAAGTGAAAGCGCAGCCGTTCGGCAAGCGCGTTGACCAGGGCTGTCTTACCCATCCCGCCCGCGCCGCGAATCGTGACGATCCTTCGCTGCTCGTTGATGAAGAGGCGCGCCAGATCCAGCAGTTCCTTGTTCCGGCCAACGAAACGCCCGGCTGATTGATCGGGGGCGCGCAGTTGTGTGGTGTGTGGTACAGGCGGTTCCAGCGGGCGCAGCGGCTCATTCAGGACCGGGCGTTGCACCTGCCAGGCATAGTTCTGGGCAAGGTAAAGCACGGGAATCGCCCACTCGCGCGGCTCGCTGCGAAACTGGTTCTTGAGCTGCAAACGCGCCCGATAGAGGGCCTGCGCCGGATGCTGGCCTGACGCGAGCAAGCGATAGAAGGTACGGGCAACATGGGCAGCAGCTTCGTCGAGCACCTGGTACTGGGTTCCCAGCACCGCCGGAATGCCGTGTTGCACCAGCGCCAGCGCCAGATTCGCCCCCGGCTCGCGGCTATCGGCGGTGCGGCAGGCGTTCAGGAAGGCAAGATAGACCAATCCGCGCAGATCGGCGGCCAGGTCGTTCACCGGACGCGGGTCCATACAGCCGGTACCGTCGTCGAAGCAGAGCACCGGCGCCCCGTTCTCAACGTCGCCGTGACCGGTATAGTGGAACAGGATCGGTTCGCGCGGGTCGAGATCGTCAATCAGCGCCTGGCGGGTCGGCGCGATGCGCTGCCAGCGGATCGGCGCGGGCGGGTTCTGGCGCAGCAGGTCATCGCGCAGCAGGTCGAGTTCCTGCACAACCTTGAGCCGCTGCATCGGCGCATAGCCGGTGAACAACCCTGTTTTCGGATCACGCACCTCCTGTACCAGCGGGTCGCTGCCCATGACCACCAGCCGCCAGGGCAGGTCAGGCGCAGGCGGCGCAGGAAGCGGCGCATCGGGCACCTCGCGCACCAGCAGATAGTTGAGGATCAGGAAATCGGCGCCGTCGTGCAGGTACTCCCAGGGAATGGACGCCAGTTCCGCATCGGCGGTCTGGATGGCGATCAGGCTATCCATATGCGGGGCGCGCGGCAGGCGCGCCAGCGCAGCGCGGAACGTATCACCGCCCAATGCGGCGAACAGGCGCTGCCCATACGCCCGTGGATCGGCGGGCGCCGGGCGTTGTGAAAAGAGGGGCTGATCAACCATCAGGGCCGCCGGCTCGAAGGATGCCGCCAGCTGCGCATCAATCTGCGCTTCCACGCGATCAATGGCGGTCCGCTGGAAAGAGATCGTGATCGGCATGCAGTCCTCATCAGGCTGACGAGATTGCAATGAAGTCGTGGACACTCAGAATAATCAACGAGTGCATCTCTGCCCATTCGCTTGAATACCGCAATTATAGCATGCGACCCTGCTGCGCAAACGTACCGTCGAGACGAACAGACGGCGCCCTGCAATGATGGAATGCAAAGCAATCGCTCCCAATCGATGAAAGTATAAGCCACCCCGCCCCAGGAGGCAACTCTACTGCGATTTTCTACATTCCCGCGCGCTTTCGCCCCTCATCCCCCCAACCTCCTTCTCCCACAAGGGGAGAAGGGGGCGTTTGGGCGTTCGGACGCCCTATTATTATTTTTCGTGCCGCTGAGCGTGCCCACACATTCGCCGCCGTTTCCACTGTCGGCGATGATGGTGTTCCTGAGCGTCGCGCTGTCGCCAAGAAGAGCATAGTTCGTGAGCCGATGCGACGCATGGGCGTCTGGCGGTCTTCAGAGACAGCACAGCGCCGATCCGCATTGCTCTGCCGGAGATCGGCGCTACGCTAACGCAGCCGCTGGATGAACGATCAGCGCTCCACCCTTCACCAGACCGCTACTCAGAGACCGTGCATGTCCACCGTCCCTTGATTTGGCCAGCCTCGAAGGTTCCTGACTTTCCATCGGCCGCGACAATGACTGTCCCCTCGCCGCCCCGCATTTCGGCAGCATCAGATCGGCCGAGACCGACATCGATTCTTGCCGGGGTTGGTTGGTTCACCGTGACTCCGCCGTTGACCACGAGACTAAAGGAGCCGACCGGCGTCGGCGGATCCTGACCAGGCGGTGCAATGAACGTGACGATGAAGGGATCTGCTAATGGTGTGGATGAGCACATGGCAAATCCTGCGATTGAGACGATCTTCAGGCTCTCCAGTGTGGTTACTCCCGCCATCTCTTTGGGCGTTTCGATCACGACCTCCATCCCGATCAGTGTACCGGGTTGGGGAACAGGCGTCGGCACAAGGTCACCCAGGGATGTCGGCGTGAACGCAATCACTCGATCCGTCAGCAGCCGGCCGATATCGATCACGGTTTGCCGTTCGATGCCATACCCGTACAACACGGCATACCAGCCGTTGACCACCATGTACAGCGAGACGTCGCCGCTGCGTTCTTTCACCGCAGCGACGTCGCCCAGATTGACCGGCTCGACCGTAGCGCCTGATGTCGCCTGTGATGCGATTACCCTGTCGTAGGCCTCTTTGCCGGGGTTGAGCAGGTCCATCTCGAAATCGATCCGTTTCTGGTCGCCAAATTCATACGAACAGGTGAGGATAAATCCAGATTTGAGAGGAACGGTCGTGATCAACGATGAACCGACGATGCCTGCCATGGCCTCCGCATTCAAAACGGCGCACGGTTCGCTTGTCCGGGGATTGATCGGACCGGCAGCGACGGGCGCCTGGGTTGGAGCGGGAGAGGCGGCGGACGGCAGCTGCGTGGGCGTGGTAGCGTTACCTGCTGGCGGCTGCGTGGGCGTGGTAGCGTTACCTGCTGGCGGCTGCGTGGGAGCGCCAGCGCCGCCGCCGGACGTACAGGCGGATAGGATGAACAGGACGGCAAGCAGGAGTAGCAAGTGATGCGCGGTTCGTTGCATGAAAGCACCTCTGAACTGGTTGAATGACACGAACGGTAATAAGAGCCTATCCGCAAAACTGTAACCGTTTCGCCTGTGGCGTGATTGCCGTGCGTGCCGCCGGGTTATTCGGATAGGCGCTAATCTGGTCTGCGATCAGATCCAGGCAATCTGTATCATAGCAATCGAGCGTCCTCAAAACGTCCTCACCAGATTCCCGTGGGCTTTTACCCCTCATCCCCCCAAACCCTGCCTGCTTGCGCAGACGCGGGTGCATAGCGCCGGTTCCGCACCGGGTGGCGCAGGGCGCTGACGCGCCCTTCATCACCTCAGCCCGACGGTTATGGAGATTGAAAATTATAGCGGTTCTCATAGAGGTTGAACCAATTGGACAGGGTTGAACGCTCCCAGAATCGCGCTCCCGACACGGTGACCGAAATAAATTTCGGTCTACACCCCGCTGGACGCGGGCATCTCGCACGACACGGCAGACCCGGACAGGGATCAACGTATCTGAGAACTGCTATAAATCCGCTCTCCCGCGCTAGCCGTGGGGCTGATGGAGATTGAGAATTTATTCCGCTCTCCCGCGCTAGCCGTGGGGCTGAAGCCCTCGGCTATGCAAGGCGAAGCCCGCCTGCGCGGGCTATACCGGATTATGTATTCAAAGACCATCACCGTCGGGCGAGCGTGCGGGCGCCCTGATGCCTGAGACGGATGCGGCAGCGCAGGGACGTGCCAGAATCCCTGGAAAGGGGCGCCCCTGTCGCAATGACGCCGAATTACGACATTGCGCGGCGTTTCCGGGAAACGTTAATGACTGCCGGTTGATTGCTGGCAGATACGCATTGCGCGCTTGACGGGAGGAGAACTTCCAGGCACATCCTGCGCAATGCATGCGCCTGCGGCATAGTCAGGGGGATGGCGAGCGGGGCAAAGTATCGTTCAGCGATCAACCGCGCTTCAGCCAGTTCTGCGTTGTATGCCGCAGAGCGATCGGAGGCAGCCCGGATTTGCGTCAGCAGCGCCAATCCCTCGCCGATCAGCGGTTGATCGGGGCAGGCGCGCGCCATGATCACACCCTTCTCCACCGACAGTACGGCTTCATCGATCTGGCCGAGCCGAAAGAGACCGCCAGCGCGCGCCAGCCATCCGAGCGATTGGATCGGGCGTTCATCGGCGCACCGCGCCTGCTCGATGATCGCATCCGCCCCGGCAAATCCAGCGGCGTCGGGCGCAGCCAGCAACTGGTCGCAGACCTGCTGGGCGCGGGCGTGCAGCACAAATGAAGGCACGTTTGCCGCGTATGCCGCCTGTAATGCGCGTTCGTGCATTTCCATCGCCCGGTGTGGATCCCCCAGCAGACGCCAGAGATGACCCGCCAGCAGACTGGCGATATACACGACCGGATGAATCTGAGCGTCACTGGCGAGCGCTGCCAGGTGCGTCAGTGACATTGCGGGCATGCGCCCCTGCGCAAGATCGACGAAGGTCAGGTAGGTCTGCATCAGCAGCGTCCCGTACTGGCTGTTCACCTGTTCTGCGACCTGTAAACCCAGTGTGAAATCCTGACGGGCTGCGGCGCATTCGCCCATTCTCACATATGCCCAGCCACGCCCGGCATATTTCCCCCACATACCGGGTTTGTACGACTCGCCTGCCACGTCGATTGATCGGGTATAGATCTGAACCGCGTCGTCGTAGCGACCGCAGTTGAGCGTCATCTGACCGATCATGGTCAGCGCAGCCGCTTCTAATCGGCGCAGACCGCTGTGCTGCGCCATCGCAACCGTCTGATCGAGTATCTTGCGCGCCTGTGTGTACTCCTGCGCGAAGACCAGCGCCGTTCCGAGATGATTCAGGCTTTGCGTCGTCTGTGCGACCACACTGCGGAGATCGGCATCATCCTGACGCATCTGATCAATGCTGGCGCAGGCATGCTGCAAGTCCTCGATGGCGTCATGCACCCGACCAAGCATCAGGGCGCTGACGCCGCGAATATTGAGCGCGCGCACGATGCTGGCGGTGTCGTGCAACAGCGTTGCCAGTTCGAGCGCCTGCGACGCGGTTGCATACGCTTCTTCAGCGTGATCGCGGGTGGAGAGCGCGTAGGCATGGGTGACCAGCGCGTACATATAGAGCGAAGGAAACGCACGACTCCGCTCGATTGCGTGCTGCAACAAACTGAGCGCCGACGCCGTCTCGCCCCGATGCAGTGCAATCACCCCGCGTTGCACGGCAGCCTGCGCCTGCACTTCGCGCACCTCACGACTCGTTCCCGCCAGCAGCGATTCGGCGTGCGCAACGGACTTCAATGCCTGATCGAATGCCGCCAGATCGGTGCTCTCGCGGGCATGCACCATCCAGAAACGCGCTGCTGCAAGCGCACACCCTGCCGTCTCGTAATGCGTAGCGATCCTGGCAGCGTATCCGCTCCGACCAGCATGAACCATCTCCAGACTGCGGGCAGCCTGTTCATGGAGGTGGGCGGCTCGTTCGGCAGGAATGTCGCTCAGAATCAGATGATGGATAAGATGGTGCGAAAACGTGTACTCATCGCTGCCGTGAGTGACCGTATCGATCAACAACCGGCGGGCGATCAGGTCGTCCAGCGCCGATGCGTACGCCGATGGCAACCAGTTGAGCATGTGCCGCAATTCGTCATCGGCGAACGAGAAACCCAGGATAGCCGCCGCTTCCAGCATATGACGGTTGCGCTCGCCAATATCGCGCAGTCGCAGCCTGAGCGAATCACGCAATCCTGCCAGACCCTTTTCCTTCGACAGACGCTGCTGCTGCGATTCGCGCAGACTGTCAATCGCCTCGCGCAAAAAGAGTGGTATACCGCCAGCATAGCGCCTGATCTCTTCGAGCGTCGCGGCATCAATGGCGCTTCCGAGCGCCTGTTCCAGCAAGCGGTTGGCTTCAGACGGCGTGAGTGGCTGGACATGGAGGTCGAACGCGCAACGCTGACGGCGCAGGGTTCGTTTGGCGGACAGCAACGAGGGCATCATGAAACCGGATCGGTGGGTGACAATGATCAGCAGCGGGAGCGAGAGACAGACATCAGCCAGATCGATCAGCGCATCGAGCGACCAGGTATCGATCCAGTGCACATCCTCGATGATCAGAAACAGTGGTCGGCGCAGCGCAAGCGCCTGCACACTCCGGCGTATGGCGGAACACAGCGCGGCGGCATCCGGTTGAGACGACGCGATCAGTTCAGGACGCAGCGCCGCCAGATCAGGGACGAGCGGCAACAGGCGACTGAGCCACTCTGCGGCGCTCCCCGCGCTTTGGGCAAGGTGTGTCGCCGCTGCGGTCAGGATATGTCGCCACGGTGCATACGGGCGGTCATCGCGGGCATTGCTCATTGGTTGACAATACCCGTAGAACACATGCACCGGTTGCGCTTTGTTCAGATCGACAAACCTCCGGATCGCCTCCTGCACCAGCGATGTTTTGCCCACGCCGGGCTGACCTGAGACGAACACGATTCGTCCCTGCCCCTGCACGGCGCTGCGCATCAGATCGGTCAACTGGCGGAGTTCATCGGCGCGGCCGATAAACACGGGAACTGTTGAACGATCAGGCTGCGCGGCACACGTCAGGCGGCGGTGCAGGATGTCGTGGTAGAGCGCAGTCGTCTCCGGCGCCGGTTGGACGTGCAACTCACGTTGCAGATCGCGCGCCAGCGTCTGGTACATGTCGAGCGCTGCAGTGCGGTTGCCCGCACGCGCCATAGCAGTCATCGCCAGGCGCACTGCGTCTTCGTCCCACGGCTCGTGCGTCACCAACCGGCGCGCCCACCGCCCGGCGCGATCCCAATCGCCGCGCTCCATCCAGGCGTGCGCCAGTGATCGCAGCAGCGCCAGGTAGCGCTGCCGCAACTCCTCACGTCGAACGAGAATATCGTCGTCGGTGTCGATGCCCGGCGCCAGTTCACCACGATAGAGTCCGGCGGCAGCCTCCATGTCCTGCACAGTCGCCCATTCGCGCTCGAACGCATGCACATCGACATAGCAGTCAGGCGGAGCATTCCAGACAACGTGCTGGCTCGAAACAACCAGCCACTCACGGGCGACAGGCGGCAGGAGCGTGCGCAACAGATGCAGATGACGGCGCAGGTTTGCCAGTGCACTGGCGGGATCATCGTCGGGCCAGAGGGTGAACGCCAGTTGTTTGCGCGCAAGCGGCTGACGAGGTTGGAGCGCCAGGTGCACTGCCAGGCGGCGCAAACTCTCGCGCTGTGGCAAAACCGTATGTGCCTCTGCAACCTCGAAGCGAATATCACCCAGGAGAATAATGCGAAAAGAAGGCGGGATCGATGCCATGAGCGATTCTCGGAACGCAGGTGAGCCGCTTATCAATGAAACTGGTAGTATCTATCGTTAATAGAACGTCCTGTCTGCCACCTTTATCACCGACGAGTGGATGATCCACATCATCACGCCCGTTCCACCAATGCTGCCACCAACTCGCGACAGAAAGCGGGAATATCGGCGACCACTCGCCCCCAGACCAGATGCCCATCACGCAAGGCTGCTGCATCGACCCAGGTGGCCCCGGCATTGATCAGATCATCCTTGATGCCGGTTGAACCGGTCGCCGGTCGACCACGGACAATCCCCGCCGAGATGGCGACCGAGCCGCCATGACAGATAATCCCGATCACCTTGCCGGCTTCGTCCATCGCCCGCACCAGATCGGTCACTGCCGGATAGCGGCGCAGTTTATCCGGCGCCCATCCGCCGGGGATCACCAGCGCGAAGAGATCATCAGCGCGCAGGTCTGCAACAGTGGCGGTGGGCGTGATCTCAAGCCCGTTCTTCCCGCGCACCGGGCGCATGTCGAGACCAGCCGCCACCACCTCGGCGCCTTCTTCCTGCAACCGCATCAGCGGAACGTAAAACTCAAGGTCTTCCACTCCTTCAGCCAGCAGAATGGCGATTCGCCTGCCTGCCAGACGCATACTGTCGCCTCCTCTCAACGATGATCAGTGCTCATCATATCCGGTTCCCGGATACAGACATGCAATTCTATCACAGTGGGAGTCAGGCAGGCGCGCCAACATAGATTCAGACGGCAGACTTTCAGACAACGACAGGTCTTCGCCAAATCCTCGAGAATGAGGGGAACAAGAGGGTGCATTCCTGCCGGAGCGCAACATATCGTCGTTTCGATGACGAATGAGAGGGGCACGGCATGCCGTGCCCCCCATGTTCGACAACGCGCGGTCATCGGCTCCCGCGCGCAGCGCCCTGGGGCGTCTTGGAAAGCGGCGCGCAGGTCGTTTACACATCGGCCCCCGCGCGTCGCGCCCGCCCAAGCGCCGCCTGGGTGCGCGGGCGTCTCGCCCGCATAAGTGACAACCAGGTGCGCGGGTCTCGCCCGCCCAAGCGCCGCCTGGGTGCGCGGGCGTCTCGCCCGCATAAGTGACAACCAGGTGCGCGGGTCTCGCTCGCCCAAGCGCCGCCTGGGTGCGCGGACGTCTCGCCCGCATAAGTACGCGCGTCTCGCCCTCGCTCCGTGGCAAACAGCGCGGATGGTGAACGAATACTGGTGGAACGTACAGTGCGTTCTACCAGATTTGATATTACACTCACCGGTCCGTTCCTTGCGGCGCCTCACCCGCGTCGCCATCTTCGAGCAATCCCAGGCTGTCGTCCGGCTTCAGGTGATGAATGACCAGGCGCAGCCTGCCCGGCGGCGTCCCCAACACCTCGTGAAAGATGGCGACTGCTTCGCGCGCAAATGCGCGTTTGCGCTCCAGCGACAATGGTTCGTCGCTGGCGTAGAGAACTTCAAGGAGTGGCATTGCCCATCTTCTCCTCAACGAATCGCATGCTCAACGGCGGTTGTCCGTGCATTTCAAGGGTGAATACATCGCCCGCGCGAATCGGGATGGCGGGACCGAGCGAACCAGACAGCACAATATCGCCGGGTTCGAGACTCACCCCGAATGAGATCAGTTTATTCGCCAGCCACGCAACCGCGCGCGCCGGGTGCCCCAGCGCCGCCGCACCGATCCCCTGAACCACAGGTTCGCCATTGTGGTGCAGCAGCATACCCACCGTGCGCAGATCGACGTTGCGCATGGCGCGGCTCCAGGGTCCCAGCGTAAATCCGCCATACGATGCGTTGTCCGCCACGGTATCCACCAGTTTGATGCGCCAGTCGGCGATCCGGCTGTCCACGATTTCGATGGCGGCAGCAACCGCCTCGGTCGCCGCCAGGACATCCTGAAGGGTCACGCCCGGTTCACGCAACGAGCGCCCGATGAGAAAGGCAAGTTCACCCTCGACACGCGCCTGCACAAACAGATCTGCTGGCACATCGACACGCCCATCGACCGCCGGGAAATAGCGCGACTCCCACAAACTGCCGTAGTCCGGCTCGTTGACCCCCAGTTGCTGCTGGATGGCGCGGCTGGTCAACCCGATTTTGCGCCCGACGACGCGCTCGCCGCGCGCCTGGCGCAGTTCCGTCCAGCGCGTCTGCACGGCATATGCCTGGTCAGCCGTCAATACCATGCTCTCGCTCAGCGGCGCGATCGGCTGGCGCTGCTCCCAGGCGGCATCGAGTCGCCGCGCTACCGCTTCGATGTCCATGCCGCCTACTGATTGCTCAGGCATACCGTCTTCGCCTCCGTGAAGAACTCCAGGCTGTAATGCCCGCCTTCGCGCCCAATGCCGCTCTGCTTCATGCCGCCGAATGGAACGCGCAGATCACGCACGAAGAAGTCGTTGACCCAGACAGTCCCCGCATCGATGGCGCCAGCGACGCGCACGGCGCGCCCTACGTCGCGCGTCTGCACAACCGCCGAGAGACCATACGCCACGCCGTTGGCGATGGCAATGGCTTCGTCTTCGCCATCGAATGGCGCAACTGTGACGACCGGACCGAAGATTTCTTCCTGGCACACGCGATCCTGCGGCTGAACGCCGACGATGATCGTTGGATTGAGGAAGTTGCCACGGTTGAAGGGCGCGGGCAGATTGGGGCGGTCGCCGCCCAGCACAATCTCCGCCTGCGTACCGCGCGCAATGTCGATATAACTGCTGACGCGCTGGAGATGCTCCGGCGCAATCAGCGCCCCCACCGTCGTCTCCGGATCCATAGGATCGCCGACGCGCAACTGTTGCGTGGCGGCAATGAAGCGCTGCAAAAACCGGTCGTAGATCGGGCGCTCGACGAGCAGACGCGGACCGGCCAGGCAGAACTCGCCCTGGTTGAAGAACGACGACCGCAAACTGATCGCCACGGCCCGATCCAGGTCGGCGTCGGCAAAAATGATATTTGCGCCTTTGCCGCCCAACTCGAACGACAGACGCTTCAATGTGCGCGCCGCCACGCCCATGATCGTCTTGCCGGTGCCGCTTTCACCCGTAAATGAGATGAGATGCACCCCCGGATGCTGCGTCAGCAACGCCCCCGCCGACTCAGGACCGAACCCGTGGACGACGTTGAGAACTCCTGGCGGCAGACCGGCGCTGTGCGCAATCTGCGCCAGTTTCCATGCGCCGATCGGAGTGAACTCGGCAGGTTTGAGCACGACAGTGTTGCCAAAGGCGAGCGCCGGTCCGATCTTCCAGGTCGCCTGGAGCATCGGCACGTTCCAGGGGGTGATCAGCGCCGCCACGCCAACCGGGTGACGCAGCACGTAGTTGATGTAGCCGCTATCCATCGGGTACGCTTCACTGCCGTGGGTCACGGCAACATCGGCGAAGAACTCGATATTGGCGGCGAGGCGCTGCACATACCCGGCGCGATTCTCGCGGATCGGTCTGCCGACATCCCAGGTTTCGATCAGTTCGAGCTCCGCAGTGTGCGCGCGAATGGCATCGGCAAACGCCCGCAGCACACGCCGCCGCTCGGCGGCGCTGGCGCGCCCCCACGATGCAAACGCCCGCGTCGCCGCCTGCACAGCCGCGTCGACCTCTTCCTCCCGACCCTCCGGCGCACTGCCGATCACCTGGTTCGTCGCGGGATAAAAAATCTCGAAGCGGCGTGTTCCTTCGACGAACGCGCCATCGATATAGTGTTGCACATGAAACGATGGATGATCCATCACTCAGCCTCCAATCGAGCAATCAGGCAGTCTGCGCCTGGTCCGATAACTTCCAGCGCCCCCGGTTCGGCAGGCGTCGCGGCAGCCGGCGAACCGAAGAACACCACCTGCCCGGCGCTCAACCCGCCGACCATTGTGGCCAGCCAGCACAGGCGCTCGTGCAGATCGCCAAGCGCCCGCAGATCGCCTTCGGCGCGCAGCGTTCCATTGAGATAGAGACGCAGGACGCCGTTGGGTTGCTGGTCGATCAGGCGCCCGCCGATCAGAAATCCGCCGCCTGAACTGTTATCGGCAACGACTTCGGCGGCGCTGAAGCGGTACCCTTCCCACACACTATCGAGCAGATCGACGCCCAAAAACCATCCGCCAATCGCGGCTGCCGCTGCGCCGGGGGTGGCATCCGGCATCACCGGCGCGCGCAGCACCGCCGCAAGTTCCGGCTCAACGTGCGGCTGAATGAAACGAGTGAGACGCACCGGACTTTCAAGCATCATCGCGGGATAGATTCGCCCGTAGATCGGAGAATCGATGCCCATCTGCGCCTGCTTCGCCGGGCTGAGCAACCCCAGTTTGTACCCTTTGACCGGCAATCCTTCGCCCAGTGCCGCCTGGATCGCATACGCCGCCGCAAGATCGACACCACGCGCACCGCCGCGACTGACAATCGTGCGCCGACTCGCGCGCGCCTGGCGCACATCTTCCAGCAACGCCAGCGCATCAGCGCTCAGTTCCATGACTTGCTCCCTCACGCTCCGCCAGTGACCGCCCACCAACGCCCCAGTGCGTCTTTGGGATTTCATAGATCACCAGGCGAACTTCTTCCAGGGGCAGGTCGAAGTGGCGCGCGGCGCACTCCGAAAGACGCTGCATCAGCGTCGCGCGCTGCTCCGCCGTTCGCCCTTCGACCATCGTTACCCGCAATACCAGCATGAGACGCTCCTGCTACCAGAGATACCAGAAAGGACCTTCCGCCCCGGCGTCACTGATCGTCTCCATCCGCCCGTACTTTCCGGCAAAGAAGAGCAGCGGCGGTCCATCACGGCTCGAAAGATACTCGACCTGACCGATGTACAGGGTGTGATCGCCTGCCGGATGCGCATCGACCACCCGCGCAACGACATGCGCCAGTGCGTTGTCGATCAGCGGAACGCCATGCTTCCAGACGAAAGGAATGTGCAGCCCTTCGATTGGACGCCCGGCGAAGTGACGACTCAGCGCCTCCTGGTCATCCGCCAGGACGCTGACGCCATAATGACAACCCGGCGCCAGCAGCGCGTGCAGGCGAGCGCGCGTGGCGACCGATACCAGCACCAGCGGCGGGTCGAGCGACACCGACAGAAACGAGTTTGCCGTCATGCCGTGCGACTGCCCTTCGTGGTATGTGGTTACAATCGTGACACCGGTAGCGAATTTGCCCATCGTCGCGCGGAACTGGCGCGAGTCGAACGGAACAGACGCGACAGGTGCGATGTCGGTTGGTGCGGTCATGCATTTCTCCAGAGGTTCATACTGGCGTGGTCTGCTGCTGGCGCACCAGTTCGAGCGCCACATCAAGAATCCAGTCTTCCTGCCCGGCAACCGTCTGACGCCGTCCCAGTTCAATCAGGATGGCGCGCGGATCGACGCCCAACTGTTCTCCGATCCGCCTGGCATGCAGCAGAAAGGTCGAGTAGACCCCGGCATACCCGATCGTGATTGCATCGCGGTCGGGGAAGGGCTGAAATGGCATGATCGGCGCCACCACATACTCGGCAGCGTCCATGAGCGCCAGCACATCGAGACCAGGGTTGATCCCCAGCCGGTCGAGCACCGCCGCCAGCACCTCGGTGGCGGCGTTGCCCGCACCGGCGCCCAACCCCCGCAGACATCCATCAATCTGGTCTGCGCCTGCTTCCAGCGCCGCCAGGGTGTTGCCGATCCCCAACCCCAGATTGTTGTGGGCATGGAAACCGACCTGCACCGTGAGCGCCGCCTTGAGCGCCTGGACGCGCGCCGCCGCATCATGCGGCAGCATGGCGCCCGCCGAGTCCACCACGTAGACGCAATCGGCGCCATACGACTCCATCAGACGCGCCTGTTCTGCAAGGAATTCAGGAGGTCTCATATGCGACATCATCAGAAAGCCGACTGTCTCCAGCCCCATGTCTTTCGCCATTTTGAAGTGCTCTTCGCTGATATCCGCTTCTGTGCACTGGGTTGCGATCCGCAGTACCTGAACGCCGCGTTCGACGGCGGCCCTCAGTTCGCGGCGCGTGCCAATGCCGGGGAGGAGTAACGCGGCAATACGCGCCCGTTCCGCCGTCTCACGCGCCTCGGCAATCAGGTCGAGGTCCGGCACGCGCGAAAAACCGTACTGGAGCGATGAACCGGCCAACCCATCGCCGTGGGTCACTTCGATCACCGGCACACCGGCGCGATCCAGCGCGCGAACAATATCACGCACCTGCTGACGGGTAAAGGTATGCGCCAGTGCGTGCGATCCATCACGGAGGGTCGTATCGGTCAGGCGCGGCGCGTTCATACGAGCACCTCCCGACGACTCAGCAATTGTTGTGCGAACACCTCGCCAACCCGGCGCGCCGAAGCGGTCATAATGTCCAGGTTCCCCGCATAGGTCGGCAGAAAGTGTCCCGCCCCCTCGACTTCCAGCAGCGCCGTCACCACCGGCTTCCGTCCCCATGGCGTTTCGCGCATATTGAAGACCGGCGGGTTCGTGAGCCGGTATCCCGGTACATACTGCTGCACCTCAGCGACTATCGCCTCGATGGAATCGCGCACCTGCGCCGGATCGAAATCGCCTGCCGGGATGGCATAGACCGTGTTCCGCATCAGGATCGGCGGTTCCGCCGGGTTGAGGATGATGATCGCCTTCCCCTGCTGCGCGCCGCCGATAACCTCCAGACCGTGCGCGGTGGTAAAGGTGAACTCATCGATATTCTGGCGTGTGCCTGGTCCTGCAGAACGACTGGCGACCGTACTGACGATCTCGGCATAGCATACCGGCGTCACACGGCTCACGGCATAGACGAGCGGAATCGTCGCCTGACCGCCGCAGGTGATCAGGTTGACATTCAGCGCATCGAGGTGCTGCGTGAGATTGACCGGCGGCACAACGTAGGGTCCGCGCGCAGCGGGCGTCAGGTCAATCGCAATCCGCCCGGTTTCATGCAACAGTTTCGCATGGCGAACGTGCGCTTTTGCGCTGGTCGCATCGAAAACGATCTGGATCTCTGGTCGTTCCAGCACTGCTGCGATACCCTGATCGCTGGTCGCCACTCCGAGGCTGCGCGCGCGCGCCAATCCTTCGGAGTGCGGATCGATCCCTGCCAGCAGCACAAGTTCCATTGAACCGGGGTGATCGAGCAGTTTGTACATGAGGTCGGTTCCGATATTGCCGGATCCGAGGATGGCAACCTTTATCGTTTCATCGCCCATCGAGGCATTCCTCTGTGGTAGCCCAGGTTTTCGGAGACACGCTGAGCCGCCTCTACAATGAGTGCAACATAACCGGCGCGCTGCGCCTGGAAGCGATGCGTCGGCAGCGAAATGCTCATCGCTGCGATCACACGCCCTTCAAAGTTGTAGATCGGCGCGGCAACGCAACACAGACCGATCGAAATTTCTTCCTGATCGCACGCATAGCCGCGTTGCCGCACCTGATCCAGTTCGCGTGCCAGTTCTTCCGGGGTGGTGATGGTGTTGGGCGTGAATGCTTGCATGCCCTGCTGTTCGAGGATCTGCGCGACCTCGCTCCACGGCGCATGCGCGAGCAACACTTTGCCAACGCCGCTACAGTGCGCCGGCAGACGCGCACCGACCCCCGAAAGCGAAATGTGAACCGCATGCGTTCCTTCGAGTTTTTCAATGTAGATGACCTGACCGTTCTCCAGAACTGCAAGGTGCATCGTTTCGCCCCAACGCGCCACAACCTCTTCCATCACCTGGCGCGCCTCGGCGCGGAACTCGGTCGTCTTGAGCAGGGTCTGACCGAATTCGAGCAACCGCCACCCCAGACGGTACCGTCCTGGACCGGTGCGGCGCAGTAATCCCTGTCCCGCCATGCTGCTCAACAACTCCGAGGTGCTCGATTTTGGCTGTTCAAGCGCGCGAGCGATGTCACCGACCGTCCACTCAGGATGCGTCGGTGAGAAGAGACTCAGAACTTCGACGGCTTTCTGGAGTGTCTGGAGCATGGCAGGTACACCTTTGTTCCTGTTGGTTGCGTACACATTCTGGTGACGGTCATATTCGGGGACTCGCAGGAGGCGTCCACAAGAGGCGCCCCGACATCCGGGCGCCCACGGGGGGCGCCCCGACATCCGATGGAACCATCACCTTCGTCAGGGGGATCAATTCGCCCCGACCAGCTCCTCCTCGGCGCGCTCCTGCGACTCCTTCTGCACCGGCGGCGTGCCGTACATGAAATACTCGGCAGGCAGCGGCGAACCGAACCAGATGATGCCCTTCGCCAGGTTCGACTCGTGCCAGGTGATCGGCTTCCAGTCCGGATCGAAGATCAGGTAGCCAGCGTCGCCGAACAGTTCGACGCGGTTGCCGCCCGGCTCGAACACATACATGAAGAGCGCCTGACTGATCCCGTGCTTGCCCGGTCCGGCTTCAATTGTAATACCGTAATCGGAGAACACGTCGGCAATGTCTGAGAGGTGCTGCGGAATGCCGTACCAGTAGCAGATGTGGTGCAGGCGACCCTTCGCGCCGGTTGCGTCACGCATGGTCGCTATCTCGTGAACGAGCGGGCTGACGCTGAGCCAGGCGCCGGCTTCGGAGCCATCGTTCAGAATAATGTGCTCGCGCAGGCGAAAACCGAGTTGATCCATCAGGAACTGCTTGTTGGGCGTGACGTTCTGGCACAGCAGGTTGACGTGATCGATCCGGCGCACCGGCACGCCGCGCAGCGGGCGTTTCTGCGGACGATTGAGCAGTTCCGTGCGCATCGTTTCGGGCGCCTGGAAATACTCCACATCCCAGAACAGTTCCATCATATGCCCATCGGGGGTGGTGAACTGATAGGCGCGCCCATGCCCATGATCGCCATCGATCCACCCGCGCCCCAGACCAACCGCTTCAATCGCCTGCACCCGGCGCTCGAGCGCCTGCGGCGACGTCACCCGCCAAGCGACATGCCCCAAACCGGGCTGATCCGCCTCGGTAACCTTCAGGCTGTGATGGTAATAATCCTCATACGCGCGCAAATAGACTGACTTCCCGGAGCGCTCCGTCTCTTCGAGACCCAGCAGATCTTTGAAGAACCAGAGGGTGTCGTTCAGTTTTGGCGTGAGGATTTCGACGTGCGCCAGTTGCGCGACATCAAAGATCGGTTCTTTGTGGTCAGTCATGGTCTGTCCTCCTTCTTTGCAGGAACTCCTACTGTCTGGCGCCGAACCGTTGCATCACGATATTCACATCGTCGGGGTTGATCAGATCGGGAACCGTCCAGCCGTCGAGATCGTACTCGTTGAGACACTGATCGGCGAATCCTTTGTAGCGATCGGCAGCGCCGGTTGCCATCGCCGTCAGCAACACTTCCAGGCGAATGTTCTCGTGGTTGCCGGCATAGTTCCGCTCATAGAGTTCGTGCCGTCCGCCAAACTCCGAACCGATCGCATCCCACAACAACTTCATCAGTTTGACGCGATCCAGCGACGAGTAGCCGTTCGACCCGCGCAGATACTTATCCAGGTAGCCGCGTATTTCCGGCGTCTTGAAATCGACGGCGTGCGAGTTGAGATAGATGAGCGCGCTGGCGACATCATTCTCGATCAGTTCCTTGATGCGCGGATACGCGACGGTGGCGAAGACGCGATACGCCAGACCGTAATCCAGATTCGGCAGCACCGCCCCCTCGTTCCAGGGAATCGGCGTGCGCGCCATGGCGTCGCTGATCGCCCAGAACAGGTTCCGCCAGGCAAGCACCTCGCCGACGCGCGCCTGAACGCCGCGAAAATCCTTCGCCCCTGTTGCGTCGATCGCCTTCAGGAACAGACCGGCGATAAAGTCGAGTTTCACCGCCATGCGGGTGCAGCCGTGGAACGTGAAGCGCGGAATAAAGCCGGAGAGCGGGAAGAAGGCATTCACCTTCTCAACATCGCCGTAGACAAAGACATTCTCCCAGGGGATCAGCACCTGGTCGAAGACCATCACCGAGTCATTCTCATCGAGGCGACTCGAAAGCGGATAATCGAATGGGCTGCCCATCACCTCCGCCGCCATCTCATACGACGGGCGGGCGATCAGTTTGACGCCCGGCGCATCCATCGGCACGATGAAGATCAGGGCGAACTCTTTGCTCTTGATCGGCAGTGGACCGTAGTGGGCAATGAAATTGTAGTGGGTCAGCGCCGAGCCGGTGGCGACCACCTTGGCGCCGCTGACGATCAATCCGGCATCGGTCTCGCGCTCGACGTGCATGTACACGTCACGGACTTCATCCGGGGAGCGGTTGCGATCAATCGGCGGGTTGACAATCGCATGGTTGAAGTAGAGCACTCGCTCCTGCGACTCGCGGTACCAGCGGCGTGCATTTTCCTGATAGGGGGTGTAGAACTCCGCATTCGCGCCGAGCGTCGCCAGAAAGGCGGCTTTGTAATCAGGACTGCGCCCCATCCAGCCATACGTCAACCGCGCCCACTCGGCAATTGCATCGCGTGCGCCAACCAATTCCTCCGCGCTGCGCGACGCGCGGAAAAACTTGTGCGTAAAGCCGCCGTTGCCGGTATCGGTCGGACAGGTCAGCACCGCCTGCTTCTCAGGGTCATGCAGTGCATCGTAGAGGCGGGCAACCATACGGGTTGCGTTGCGGAACGCCGGATGGGTGGTGATATCTTTGACTCGCTCGCCATAGATCCAGATTTCGCGCCCATCCCGCAGACTTTCCAGATACTCCTCGCCGGTGAGGGGCAGTGTCGTTCGCTCTACTGTTTCGACGGTCATTCGTTGACCTCCCTTTGCTCGCACTATCTCCATTGACGCCGTTCAGTGGAAAGGGAATACCAGCCGTAGCCGCCTGCCTCGCGGCACTGTGCCACCTCCTTACGTTCATTCATTGCGTAGACGAAATGATGTGCGCGGAGACGATTGGTTGAGATGAAGTTGTCGTGATGGCTTAAGGCTACCACCAATCCCGCCGGACTTCCAGATCGATGTTCGGTATAGTCGAACGGCGTCTTGATCTGTCGAAAGATCATGCCTGGAAAGGTTGCTGTGACCCGGTAACGTTGCAATCATGGCACGTTTGCTCTACAATGCACACCACATCCTGCGTTATAGAGAAGTTGCCGGTATGCCGCTCAAGATCGACATCCCGCATGACGAGATCGCCGCCTTCTGCCAGCGCTGGGGGATCAGAGAACTCGCGATCTTCGGCTCGGCCCTGCGGGACGACTTCCGCCCCGACAGCGACGTGGATGTGTCCGCCCCGCCAGGAAGATGACTGAAGCGCAAGCCTGCGCCCGGCAACGCTTATGACCACGCCTTCTCCAGTCAAACCCTCGCTCACCACTGCCGACCTTCCGGCTGCGGTCCTGAGCGCAATCAACGCCTGCGTCGGGGCGTGCCGCGCCACACTGATTCAGCTTGAAGGGGATCGTGACCGTTTGCGGGGTGCGCTGGCGCGCCGCATTCATCCTGCACCGGACGGACCGGTGCGCCGCCTGTGCGCCGTCGATGGCGCCCACGCGATGGTGCCGGCTGCTGGTGCAACGTTCGCCGCAATTGCTGCGGTTGCGGTCGAGGACGCTACACTGACCGATCAGGACGTGCTGGTGCAGTTGATGCCGCCGGTCGAAGAACTGGAGACGATCATCGGCGGCGCACGCACGGTGATGGAACTGCGCCTGCTGGCAAAGCGCATCCGTGCTACAACCAGCGGCCTCTTCATTCTCGATGGGTCATTCTATTCGGTGCTGCTGGAGATCAACCGTCTGCTGGTGCGTCACGCGCAGGATGCCCGTCGTGGGCGCATGGCGGCGTGGTGGACGCCATTCGACGATATGCTGACCGCGTTTTTTGCCGACGAAGACTGGCGCGCGGTGCTTTCTTCCCGTCGAGTCATCGCCCATCCCAAACTGGCGACCGCCGCCGACGACGTGGCGCAACTCGCGCCGCATCTCTCAGGGACGGTAACCGACCGGACGTTGTGGAGCACGGTGCTGGAACCGGGGGAGTATACGCTGCCGGTGCCGCTCATCCGCCGTGATCGCCCCCATTTACTGACCGGGTATCGTTCGCCGCGTCTGAAGGATTTTGCCGAACGCCGGGCTGTCATCGAACAGGCGTATGGTCAGTTGTACGTCATCTACTACCGCCCCGACGCTGCTGCGCCAGCCTACCGCATCGAACTGCCGTCCGCCCTGATCGCCCGCGAGCCGCTTGGGGCGGTGCTGGCGACATTCCGCGCAGCGCTCCGCCTGGGGGCGCTCCAGGAGCCGCTACCCCAATTCCTGGCGGACGCCATCTGTCGTCAGACCGGGCGCGCGCTTGAAGCGACCGCCGAAGGCGCACGCACCATGCTCCAGAACGAGTTTGGGCTGAGCCTGGTTCAACGCTACCTGGGATCGTATCGAACCCGGTGATCGGGCGTTGCAGGGGCGCAGCGCCGCTGCGCTCCTACGGCGCATCAACTTGCTGCCGGATATATGTGCCACCTTACCGATATAGTTAATTGATGTAACCACATGATACAGAATCGACGCTATCTGCCGTTTCGGCTGGGTTTCAACGCCGCCTGCAATGTCGCCGCAGTGCGCAGCCCCGCCAGTGACGCGCCAAGCCCGATGAGCGTCTGCGCAACTTCGGGGCGAATCCCGGCAAGAATGGTTTCGGCGCCCATCAGACGAGCCGCCTCCGCCACCTGCACCAGCGCAGCGGCAACGTGACTGTCAATGACTGCCACGCCGGTAATGTCGATGATCAGGGTGCGAGCGCGGGTCTGCTCGATCGATTGAAGCGCCGAGTTGAGCAGGTGGTACACCCGGGCGCTGTCGATGTTGCCGATCAGCGGGATAATGAGCGTGTCGTCGGTGACAGGAATGACCGGCGCCGCAAGTTCTGCGATCATCTGGTTCAGGCGCTGCTGCGCCTCGAGGCTCTCTTCCAGGCGGGCGAGAGCTGCCTGCTGCTCATCGGTGAGACGGCGCAACTCCGCCGTTCGTTCTTCGACCCGCGACTCCAGCGTCGCATTGGCAATCTCAAGTTGCCGGTTCGCTTCCTCGGCGCGCTGACGGGCGTCGTCCGCCGCTGCCAGCGCCTCCGAAAGGCTCTGCGATCCAATGAAGGAAATAAACGCGCTGACGATCAGCAGGACGGTCAGGTTCGCAGCCGCCAGGTTGAGCCTGGAAGCGGCGCGGATCTCAGGAGGAACCACTGTCACAACACCCGCAAGCGCTGCCAGACAGACGCCGAGCACGATCCAGATCTGACGCGGAGGGAGAAGAACGCTGGCGAGCAACACGCTGACAATGAGATAGAACGTATTGAACGGTGATGTAGGATTAAGAATCACACCACTGATCGCACCAATGATGCTGACGACAATCAGCACATACGCTCCGACGCCAACGAATCCCTTGCGTCCCAACACTCCCGCCACAGTAAACACCAGCACGGCAAGCCCCAGATTGACAAACCGCCCGACAGACGGTTGCATCAGGGTCAATCCCATGCCGACACTCAGCAAAAGCGCCACAACGCCAAAACAGATGGTGACCAGAATACGTCCGCGTCGTCGTTTATCGGGGGAGCGCGCGTTAACGTGGGTGAAGGCGGCGATCAGGCGTCTCATAGCAAAACCCTCCGGCGACAGCGCGACTGCACTTCTCATCGTTGCATTCTATCACGCCGCATCCGGTATCGCTATGATGAAACGCATACGAAACCTGATCTATTCTATAATGGTATTGCACACATTGTTTCCTTTCGATAGCGAGCACAGGTATGAACAACAGCCGCGAACGCATCATTGAGCGCATCCGCGCCGGGTTGCGCACCACCCGCCCGTTTCTGGACACCGAATCGGCGCGCGCGCCGCACACCCCACCTCCCTTCGTCCATCCCGTCACCCACGATGACCTGGCGCAACAGTTCGCCGCCGAACTGACGAAACTCCAGGCATACCCGCATTTCTGCGCCGATGACGAAGCGGCGCTGGAGGTCATCGCCGATGTGCTTCAGCAGCATCAGGCGCGGGAAGTTATTGCATGGGACTTCGAGCGGATCAATCTGCCTGGTCTCGCTGAACTGCTCCAGCAGCGCGGGGTGACCTGTCTTGATGGACAGGTTGCAGGTGTGTCGGAGCAGCGCGCGGCGCTGTTGCAGGCGCACGAGCGCGCACCGGTATGTATCTCCGGGGTCGATGTAGCGATTGCCGAGAGCGCAACCCTGGTCATTCACAGCGGCGCCGGACGACCGCGGATGGCATCGCTGCTCGCGCCAGTGTTTATCGCCGTTGTGCGTCGGGATCAGTTCGTGCGCGGGTTGGGTGAAGCGATTGAGCGCATCAAACAGACGTATGGCGATGTGTTTGCCGATGCCAGCGCTCTCACCCTGATCACCGGTCCGAGTCGCACGGCTGACATCGAACTGACTCTGACGCTCGGTGTCCACGGACCGCGCGAAGTGCACACAATAATTATTTGAGTCTCCTGCGAAGAGGTCATTTCACCACAGAGTGGCGCAGAGCACGCAGCGAGCGATCGATGAAAAACGCTTCGCGCCTGGCGTCTCTGTGGTGTGTTTTTCTCGTAGAGGAGCATCGCACACGTTCCACCGGCAACGTCGGGACAGGCGATGCTCAGGCTTCAACTTTCACGCCGCGCCAGAAGGCGATATACCCGGCAATCCGGCGTGCGCCTTCCTTCGGTTCCGGGTAGTACCACGCAGCGTCGCGGTTCACCGCATCGTTGACGACCACATCGTAGTAACTCGCAACCCCTTTCCAGCTACATACCGTATGTGTGGCGCTTTCGCGCAGATACTCCTGCTTGACCGACTCCGGCGGAAAGTAGTGGTTCCCTTCGACGACGATGGTCGCATCGCTTTCTGCGATGACGACGCCATTCCAGATTGCTCGAGCCATAGAGCGCAACTCCCGGTCAGGTTCTGTATCAATTTTGCGTGCTATAATTCAGTACGGATTGAAGCAGAGAAGAGATTTCATGTCCGGGAACGTCACACGATCCAGTCCGTTCGGACTGGTGAGCGGCATTCCACAGTCAGGGAGCGACCTGACGCTCATAGCCGCGCCGTCCAACCCCTTTGCCCCTGAAGCACGCAAGGGGCAACTGCATATCGTGGTCGAAGCCGACCAGGATGTGTCACGCGGGCGCGACGCCTGCCTGCTCGTCATGCGCACGATCCGCAGGGTGTTCTACGAGGATCCGTCGTTCTCGGTGACATCTTCGTTGCGCAAGGCGATCCTGGCTGCCAATCGCGTGCTGTACCAGCAGAACTTCAATGCACCGCCGCAAAAACGCGCTGTCGTGGGTCTGACGTGTGCCGTCATGAAGGATCGTGACCTGTTCATTGCGCAGGTCGCGCCAGCGCAGGCGTATGTGATGGCAGAGGGACGGTTGCGCGCCCTGCCGATGAATGTCGCCTGGGGCGGAACAGCAACGCTCTTCCGCTCACGCGCACTCGGCGCAAGCCTCACCGTCGAACCAGACCTGTACCGCGCTGTTTTGCGCCCCGGCGATGGCGTTATTATCTGCACCAGCAATCTGTCCGACCTTTTCTCGCGCGAAGAAGTCACTCGCCTGCTCCGGTCGCCGGAGCCGGACGATGCAGTTGCAGCGATCACGGCGCTGTGTCGCCATCACCAGGTTACCGACGCGCATGGCATCGTTGCCATGACCTTTGCGCGGTTGAGTCCCGCTGCTCAGGCGTCGCCATTCAGCGCAGCCGGCGTCAATGAGCGGACGAAACTGGCGCTCAGCGGGATAGCAGCCCGCTTTGCGC
This sequence comes from Roseiflexus sp. RS-1, assembly GCF_000016665.1. Taxonomy (NCBI): domain Bacteria; kingdom Bacillati; phylum Chloroflexota; class Chloroflexia; order Chloroflexales; family Roseiflexaceae; genus Roseiflexus; species Roseiflexus sp. RS-1. The sequence continues at coordinate 3,179,827 of NC_009523.1, read as the reverse complement.
GCGCCAGCGCCGATCTGGTCTGGCTGGTGCGCGGTCCGGCGGAGCGTGAAGCGCGCAAGCGACGCGAAGTTGCCCGCGCCCGCCTGGCAGAGGAAGAGGCGCGCCTGGAACGCCCCTATGAAGAACCGCCCTACTCACCCGATCCGCCGCCGGTTCCGCGACCACTCGATCCTGGCGAGCCGCTGCGCCCGGATACGAACCATCGCTCCGCACCGGCAATCGGACGCCCACCCTCGCCAGCGCCAATGACTCCCAGTGCATTGCTGGGAGAAGTGTCGTTTCGCGACACGCCAGCGCCAGAACGGGTGCTCGATCTGGGCGATGCTCCAGTAGAAATCACATTTGCGCAGCGACGACGGATGGGAAGAGCGACAGGACGACCGTCACCGTCTTCAGGCGCATTCGAGCGACTGGCAAGCCCGTTCACGCGCTTCAGCGATGCGATCGTCCGGCGTGTGCGCCCGCGCCCGTCTGCGCCGCCACGCGCATTGCCGCGTCAGTACCGTCCTGCCGGTCTCAGTTACCGGCGGCAGAGTCCGCCTTTTCCGTGGGCGCTGTTGCTGCTGCTGGTCTCGCTCATCAGTCTGCTCATTCTGTACGGCATGACCCTGAGCCGCGAGAATGCACTGCGTGAAGCGGATAATGCGCTGACCGAAGCCGAACAGTCGGTCGCTGCGATTCGTGATGCACACGATGAAGCAACCGCGCAGGAACGCCTGATCGCAGCCGAAGAAGCGCTGGCTGCGCTGCGCAGTTCGGAAGTGATTACGGCAACGACGGCAAATCGCCAGCGCTACGATGAGTTGATGCGTGAGTATGTCAGGGCGCTGGCAGCCGTGCAAAAACAAACCTACTTCGAGGATTTGACCGAAGTCACGCGCCATCCGTTGCCGGGTGGGCTGTTCGATACTGTGGTTGTGCCGCCGCCGCCCCGCACTGTGACCGATACCGAATCGTTCGGCGCCATCTATATGCTTGATGCAAATGCGGGCGTTCTGTATCGGGCGTCACGCACCGGCGGCGTGGCGCAGCCGTTCCTCCGCCCTGAAGATACGATTGGACCGCTGAGCGTCGGGCGTGTGCGCGCCACAGCCTGGCGCATCGATAATATTGTGGCGGTGGCGCAGAGCGGCGAGAGTGGTCCGTTCACATTCTATTTTCGCAGCGGCAATGAATGGCGATACAGCATTCTGGCGGGAAGTGAGGAATGGGGGCGCGTCGGTGCGCGTTTTCGCGCGGTCAACTACGAAGGGAACCTGTACGTCCTCGGCGCTTCGCGCAACAATGTCCTGCGCTACCTGAGCGGCGAGTATGGCGCTTTTCCTCTCCCCTGGATTCAGAATGACGGTGGACGCGAGGTAGAAAGCGCCATCGATCTGGCAGTCGATGGCAAGATCAATCTTCTGCTGCCCGACGGTCGCGTGTTGATCTTTGCAACCAATAGCGCCGGAGAGCGCGCATTTGAGCGAGAAATCCCTGCTCCTCAGATACGTCCGCCGCTGGTGACCGCGACCCGCTTTTTTGTCACCGGTCCGCCCGATAGCGGCTCGATCTTTCTGGTCGATAGTTTCAACGGGCGTATCATTCAGATCGACAAGCAGACTGGCGAGTTTGTTCAGCAGATCAGCGCTCCGCCCGATGGTCCGCTCGCGCTCGATCAGTTGCTCAGCATCTTTGTCGATGAGAGCGGCAGTCGACCGGTGATCTACATGGTCAATGGCGGTCAGATCCTGCGCGGATCGTTGCCTGATCGACCGCGTCCCTTCCGTGAACCGGCAGCGCCAACGCCGACTATCGAGCCATAAACACATCACAGGAACGAGAGGATGAACACGCCTGCACTCACCGTCAATCCGTTGCGTTCGGGCATACGGATGCAACGCACACCGCCGCCATGCACGGTGGTCATCTTTGGCGCGACGGGCGATCTGACCCATCGGAAACTCATCCCGGCGCTGTATCAACTTCAGCGAGAACGGTTGCTTCCGCCGGGATTCAGCGTCGTAGGGTTTGCCCGGCGCGACTGGAGCGACGACTATTTTCGCGAGTCGTTGTTGCAGAGCGCGCGCCAGCATGCGCGCGCTGGTATCGATGATGCGTTGTGGCAGGGCTTCGCTGCCGGTTGTTTCTACATTCGTTCGGCGTTCGACGACCCGCAGGGATATATGGCGCTTGCCGGTCGCCTCGATCAACTCGATGCTGCGCGGGGCACAGGCGGTAACCGCCTCTTCTACCTGGCGACGCCGCCTGAGTCGTATGCCGAAATCGTGCAGCGATTGGGTGAAGCCGGTCTGAACCGCTCGCCGAACGGCGGATGGACGCGCATCATCATCGAGAAACCGTTTGGGTCGGATCTGGAGAGTGCAAAGGCGCTCGACCGCGTGGTGCATCAGGTGTTCGAGGAACGGCAGATCTATCGGATCGATCACTACCTGGGCAAGGAGACCGTTCAGAATATCCTGGTGTTTCGCTTTGCCAACGGTATTTTCGAGCCGCTCTGGAATCGCCGCTACGTCGATCATGTGCAGATCACCGTTGCCGAAAGCGTCGGCGTCGAAGGTCGCGGCGGTTACTACGACCGCACCGGCGCCCTGCGCGATATGGTGCAGAACCATTTGTTGCAACTGCTCTCGTTGACCGCGATGGAGCCGCCCGTTGGATACCGCGCCGATGCAGTGCGGGATGAGAAGGTCAAAGTGTTGCGCGCAGTTCGTCCGATAGAGCCGACGGAGGTCGAGCAGGCGACGGTGCGCGGGCAGTACGGCGCCGGAGCGGTTGGCGGCGTGCCTGTGCCGGGGTATCGTGAAGAGCCGGGGGTCGCTCCCGATTCGCATACCGAGACGTTTGTGGCGCTGCGGTTGTACATCGAGAGCTGGCGCTGGGCAGGGGTGCCATTCTTTTTGCGCACCGGTAAACGGTTGCCCAAACGTGTCAGTGAGATTGCTATTCAATTCAAAATGGCGCCGCTCATGCTGTTCGAAAATGGTCCTCTCAGCGGCATCGAGCCGAATGTGCTGGCGATCAACATCCAGCCAGATGAAGGGATCTCGCTGCGGTTCGCGTCCAAAGTTCCCGGTCAGTCGAACATCATCCGTCCGGTCATGATGAACTTTCGCTATAACGCAGCATTCGGCGTCGAGTCTCCCGAAGCGTATGAAAGATTGCTGCTGGATGCCCTGCTGGGCGACTCGACGCTGTTCATCCGGAGCGACGAGGTTGAAGCCATGTGGTCGTTGCTCGATCCGGTGCTCGAGGGGTGGGCGGCAGCGCCGCCGCCAGCGTTCCCCAATTACAGCGCAGGGAGTTGGGGACCCGCGCGCGCCGATGATCTGATCGCGTCCGCCGGGGCGAAATGGAGGCGGTTGTGACCGATCTATTCACCACACCCTCGATGCGATTGACTCAGGTCGATGCTGGCGCCATCGAGCGCGAACTGGCGCGCCTGTGGAGTGCAGCGACGAAGACCGAACAGACGGGCGGCGTCGCACTCATGCGCGCGTGTGTCTTCAATCTGGTCGTCCTGACCGACGCTGCCCATGTTGCACCTGTCACCAATATCATTGCGCGACTGACGGCGCTGCGACCTCATCGAGCTATCGTGGCGGCGCTTGACGGCGATGACGACGCGACTGCGCCTCAACCGCGACTGGAAGCCTGGGTGCAGGCGCACTGCACGCTTGCGCCGCCGGGTCGTCCACAGGTGTGTGGTGAGCAGATTACGATTATGGCGCCACGCGCCGCCGGTCCGTACATTCCGGGGATTGTGCTCTCACTGCTGGAACCGGATGTGCCGGTGGTTCTGTGGTGGACACTCGACCGTCTCCCCGACCATGCGCTGCTGGCGAATCTGCAACCCGTCGCGGATCGTCTGATCCTGGACACGGCGCGGATGCCTGGGGGAGTGGACACGCTGCACGCAGTGCGGTCGTTGATCGATGCGGGAGTCGCGGTGGGCGACTTTGTGTGGGGGCGTCTGACCCCGTGGCGGGAACAGATTGCGCAACTGTTCGATGCACCGCCTGCGCTCCGGCGTCTGCGATCGATTGAGCGCGTCACGATTTCGCACGTTCCGCGTGGAGCGACTGCCGCGCTGTTGCTCGTCGGTTGGATTGCCGCGCGTCTCGACTGGCGCCCGTCCAAGGTGCACCATACCGGCGCTGTTCTGTCACGACCTGATGGCGGATCGGTGCGGATCGAGCGGGTGGAAGTTGCAACAGAAACCGCCGACGATCTGGTGTCGGCGGCATTGGAAACGACTGATGCCCGGTTTACTGTGACTCGCAGCGCGACGGGGAGTCATCTCGTAGCCTGCGCCATTATCGACGACCTGACGCCCATCGAGCGCGCTGTGCATCTGCCGACGCTCGACGCAGCAACGCTTATCGCGGACGAACTGCGCCTGGCGCACCACGACCCGATCTACGAGGCGGCGCTGCGCCAGGCGCTCGACCTGGCGAAACAGCAGCCTACGCCAGCGCCTGAATGACCATCTCAATGATCCGGTATGCCGCGTAGACGCCGAAGATTGTCACAACAACCACCGGAACCCACACGGCAATAAGAGTCAGCGTGCGCTCAGCGCTTCCCGGTCGGTCGGGAGCGAAGCCGGGAATGATCTGTTCGCTCGTCGAACGGGCGCCGCCGAACAGTGTCGCCAGACCGAGCGCAGCGAATGCCACTGCCGCGCCTATTGCGATGAGCACGCCGAGGATGAACATGAGAATCCCTTTCTAGGTGGACACAGGTTGAGCAGACCAGACCGGTGCGCAGGTTGAACCGCGCACGAGCAATTCAGTGGGCAGAAGATGGTGGACCGGCTCACTCTCCTCATCATCAAGCGCCGCCACCAGCATCTCCGCCGCGAGTCGTCCCTTCTCTTCAATCGGTTGGTGCACCGTCGTCAGGGGCGGTGTTGCATATGCGGCTTCCGGCAGGTCATCGAATCCCACAATCGAAAGTTCATCCGGTACGCGCACTCCGTGCGCCTTCGCCGCTTCGAGCACACCCAGCGCTGTAATATCACTCATCGCCACAATCGCGGTCGGCGGTGACTCAGAGCGCCAGAGGCGGGTGAATGCCTCAACCCCGCCCGCGCGACTGGTCGAAACCGTCACCACCTGAATATCGGGATCGTCGATTGTGCGACCATACTCCGCCAGCCCTTCGCGATACCCGGCGAAGCGGGCTGCGAGCGTGCCGGTAAAATCCTCATAGCGATGATGCCAGGACTCCAGCGAGACGATCCCGATCCGGCGGTGACCGAGGCTCAGGATGTGCATTATCGCGGCGCGCGCACCCCGGCGGTCATCGACGTTGATTGCGGGAATGTCCTCCGGGGCGTCGCCGTCAACCATCACGAAAGGCACGCGCCGCCGTCGCAGTTGCTGCACTTCGCCACGGTCAATTTCCAGCCCGATTACGATGAAACCATCGACGGTTGCGTGCGGAATAGCCTTGAGCATCGAACCCCACAACGGCGGCACCAGCATCAATGTCATTCCCGTAGCGCCGCACACTGCACCGACGCCACGCAGAAACAGCGGGAAGAAGGGATTTGCCATCGTCGCCGCAATGTCCAGCGGCAGCAACACGCCGAGCGCATTAGTCCGGCGCGTCGTCATACTGCGCGCAATCGGATCGGGCGAATAGCCCAACCGTTCGGCAATAGCACGAATGTGGTTAACCGTAGCAGGCGAGAGTTGCGACGGATCGTTGAACGCAAAAGATACCGCCGTTTTTGAAACGCCGGCTTCTTTTGCGATCTGGCTGATTGTCACCTTACGCGGCGCTGTGCGTTTTGTCGACATACTCTTCCCCGTCGAGCGCAGGGCGGTGCGTTCGTTGCGGAGCGATGCATTCTTAACGTTTTATGCACCCTTAGTGTATCACAGCAAGTTACGAGACGCAATGTGACGGACGGCACAAACCGGATGTCTGCCCAGACCCATGCCGAAATAAATAGCCGATAGCCGATAGCCGATAGCTGATAGCCGATAGCCGATAGCTGATAGCCGATAAGAGAGCTTGCCGTGGGGCTGAGGAATAGCCGATAGACGATAATCGACAGGAGAGTGCCTCTGGCGGGCTGATGGTCTTTGAGTAAGAGTAATTATTCCGCTCTTGCCCGCACAGGTGGGCTTCGCATTGCATAGCCGAGGGCTTCAGCTCCACGGCTCGTTCGGTAGAGCGGTTTATAGCAGTTCTCAAATACGTTGACCCTCGTCCGGGTCTGCCGCGTTGCGCGAGGCGCCCACTTCCAGCGACGGGTGTGGGGGCACGGCATGCCGTGCCCCCCACGGCGCCGCCTCGAGGTGGCACGTGAAGCGCTCGTTTCCAGCGACGGGTGCAGCCTCGTCTGACAGACCTTGCAAGACCTGCGCGCGCTCTCCGCGCCTAGTATAATCTAACGGGACACGGTATACCGTTCTGCGCCAGGTTCACGAGATCGCCGCGGAGTGTTGGGTAGCCGTGTCCTTCAACGCGACCAAGCCGAACAGTTATCTGGGCCCTCAAACCCGCATATGCTAGCAAGGCTGGCGCCGTTTTCCTCAGGAGGTTCTGTGTATGGCTTCCCGTGAGTCGCTCTTTATCGGCATTGATGTCTCCAAACAGACGCTGGATGTGGCGTTTGGCGCCGACCCGCACGCGCCACTCGAGACGATACCGTCTACCGACGAAGGTGTCCAGCTCCTGGTCACGCGACTCCAGCGCCTGCAGCCGACCCTGATTGTGCTGGAGGCGACCGGCGGGCTGGAGCGCATGGTGTTCGCCCAACTGCTCCAGGCTGGCGTGCCGACGGCGCGGGTGCAGCCACGCCGCGTGCGCGCCCTGGCGCACGCGGAAGGACGCCAGGCGAAGACCGACCGCCTGGATGCCCGGTTGCTCGCCCGCTTTGCCGAACGGGTGCGCCCGCCGCACCACCAAGCGACGGACGAGCAGCGCGCATCCTTGCGCGACCTGCTGGTCCGGCGGGAGCAGGTGATTCAGATGCGGACGGCTGAGATCAATCGGTTGACGGCTGCCGCGCCGAACCTCCGCCCGGGCATCCAGAAGCATATTGATTGGCTGGATCAGGAGATCCGTGCGCTTGAGCAGGAACGCGACAACGAGGCGGAGCGCACCGACGAGGTGCGCCGGAAACGGGAGCTGCGCGAAAGCGTGCCCGGCATCGGCGCGATCACCGCACGGAACCTGCTGCTCCGCCTGCCCGAACTGGGGACCATCAATCGCAAGGAAGCGGCGGCCGTTGTGGGCGTTGCGCCGTATGCCAATCAGAGCGGCGCACAGCACAAACCCCGGCATAGCTCCGGCGGCAGGAGGGATGTGCGCAGCGTGTTGTACATGGCGACCCTGGCGGCCACGCGGCGCCGTCTGGTCAGGCGCGCCTTCGATCAGCGCCTGTGTCAAGCTGGCAAGCCGCGCAAGGTCGCCATCGTCGCTGCGATGCGCAAGCTGCTGACTATTCTCGGCGCAATATTGCGTCAGCAAAAGCCCTGGGATCCGGCTGTGCATACGAGCGCCCCTTGACAAGCAACACAGTTACTCCGCGTGAGCCGGTCCGATGCACGCGGAGACGCGGAGCACGCGGAGGGATGTTGCACAAGGCGTCTGCTTTCGATGGCGGGTGCAACCCTGTCCAACAAGACCAATCTTTGTGAGAACTGCTATAATTCGCAATCTCCATAATTTTGGCGAACTCTCCCCGCTGCTCCGCATCGGTGAACGGTTTCAGGAGTGACCAACAGGATCGTAGCGGCTCATCACCACCCGCCACGCGACCGTACACCCGGCACGGTATGGCGTCACATCGCCGTACCGCAGCGGAACGCTCCATTCCTCACGTCGGAGGAGCACGGTTTTCTGCGGCGGTGTTATGCCATAGATCCGCTGCGCATTGTCCGACACGAACGTTTGCAACCGGTCGAGCGCGTCGTGCTGCGCAAAGATCTCGGTCAGCAGCGGCAGCGCAACCGGTGCGCTGAAAATCCCGGCTGCGCAGGCGGCGGCTTCCTTGGCGCTGACCGGATGGGGTGCGGAGTCGCTGCCGAACATGACTTTCGGGTGGGGTGCAAGTGCGGCACGTAGCAGTGCGTCGCGGTCCTCAGGGCGTTTGGCAATCGGTTTGCAGAACAGGTGTGGTTGCAACAATCCACCCGCCACGTCGTCGAGGGTGATCTGCAGATGGTGCAGGGTGATCGTGGCGTACAGGTTGGGGTGCTCATCGAGCAGCGCAACGGCTTCGCGGGTGGTAATATGCTCCATCACGATGGTCAGGCGCGGAAAGCGCCGCGCCAGATGTGCATAGATCGGCAAGAATTCGCGCTCGCGATCAAGCACGAAGCCGCTGGTTTCGCCATGAACCAGGAGCGGAATGCCGAGTTCCTCCATCGTAGCCAGGGTCGGCTCGGCGTCGCGGATGCGCTGCACCCCCGCCTGGCTGTTGGTCGTGACGCCTGCCGGGTAGAGTTTGATCCCGATGATATGCGGTCGTGCGGCGCGCAACTCGGCCTCGCTGTAGGCGCGGAAGAACAGCGTCATGTAGGGAGTAAATCCCGTGCCGCTTATCGCCGCGTCAATCTCAGCCCGGTAGTGCAGCAGGCGTTCGAGGTTGTCCACCGGTGGAACCAGATTGGGCATGATGACGCCGCCGGCAAAGTCGTGCGCCGACAGGGGCGCAACCGTCTGCAACATGGCGCCTTCACGGAAGTGGATGTGCATGTCGAGCGGTGAAATGAGCGTGTGTTCCATATGTGTTCTCGCATATGCGAATTGCTTCAACCCTGCTCCAGCAAACGCGCCGCAGCGACGGCCGCCTGCCCCAGGCAGAGACCGCCGTCGTTTGGCGGGACGCGCCGGTTGAGCAGCACACGAAAACCGGCGCGTTCCAGGCGCTGCACCAGCAGTTCGGTCAGATGCCGGTTCTGAAAAACGCCGCCGCTGAGCGCCACCACATCGGGCGCGCCGGTCGCGCGCGCCTGTTCGCACGCCTGCGCCAGCATGTCGGCTACTGTGCAGTGAAATCGCCCGCCGACCCGCGCGACCGGCGCGCCCGCCCGGATATCCTCCACAATTGCGTGAATGGTCGGCGTGACATCGATGCGCATTGGCGTTCCCGGAAGCAACGCAAACGGATAGGGATGCGGATCGGGGGTCGCTGTCGTCTCCAATTCGATTGCCGCCTGACCCTCGTACAACGCAACATCACGGATGCCAGCGATCGCGGCAATCGCATCGAACAGGCGTCCCAGGCTCGAGGTTGGTGGCGCGTTGATGCCGCGCTCGATCATGCGGGCGATCAGTCGCCACTGTTCGCGGTCGATCCGCCGCACGAACGGGATGTCCAGGTCAAGGAACCCATTACCGAAGGCGCGGTGCAGATACGTCGCGCCGATCCGCCAGACCTGCCGCACGGCTGCATCACCGCCAGGCAACGGCACATACGCCAGGTGCGCAAAACGGGTGAAGTCGCGCAGATCGACGATCAGCACCTCGCATCCCCAGATTGCGCCATCGAGACCGTACCCTGTGCCATCCGCCGCCACGCCGATGACCGGTCCCGCGATGCCATGTTCTGCCAGAACGCTGGCAATGTGGGCATGATGATGCTGCACCCCGATCTTCAGTGGAATGTCCGACGCCAGCGCCTCTTTGGTCGCCAGATACTCAGGATGCAGGTCGTATGCCACAACTTCTGGTTCGCAATCGAAAAGCCTGGCAAAATGCCGCACCCCTTCACGGAAGGACGTCAGCGTCTCCAGGTTTTCCAGATCGCCAATGTGATGGCTGAGAAACGCATCGCGCCCTTTCGCCAGGCAGAAGGTGTTCTTCAAGTGTCCGCCGGTCGCCAGGATCGGTTTGGGAACGTTGAGCGTCAGCGTCACCGGTTCGGGAGCATACCCGCGCGACCGGCGCAGCAGTTGCACTCCGCCCGCAACGATGCGCGCCACCGAGTCGTCGCAGCGCATATGAATGTCGCGATTGTGGGTCAGCGCGCCATCGGCGATCGACCTCAGTCGCACTGCGGCATCGTCGTCGCGGTAGGCGATCGGTTCATCACTCAGATTACCGCTGGTCATCACCAGCACCGCCGGTTGATCTGGCATTGCAGCCGCGTATGCGCGCAGCAGCAGATGGTGCAGCGGTGTGTACGGCAGCATGATGCCGAGCGTTGTGTACCCTGGCGCAACGGACGGTGCAACTGGCGCACCGGGCAGCGCGTCGAGCAATACGATTGGACGCTGGCGCGCTTCGAGGAGCGTCGCCTCTTCTGGTTTGACATAACATAACTGCCGGATTGTCGCCAGGTCGGGCGCCATCAGCGCGAACGGTCTGGCTTCGCGCTGTTTCCGGGCGCGCAGGCGCGCGACCGCATCATGATCGAGCGCATTGCACGCCAGATGGTACCCGCCCAGCCCCTTGATCGCCAGGATTGCGCCATGCGCCAGTGCGAACACCGCCTGTTCGAGCGGAGACGCAGCGGCGGGAAGGTTCGGGAGCGGCGCCGGCGACCACCAGTGAAACGTCAGTGAAGGACCGCACACAGCGCAGGCGTTGGGTTGCGCGTGGAAGCGGCGGTTCAGGGGATCATCATACTCCGCCTGGCATGCCGGGCACATCGGAAAGACGCGCATCGTCGTCTGCGCCCGGTCATACGGCACATCGAGCACAATTGTGAATCTCGGACCGCAATTCGTGCAGTTGATAAACGGGTAACCGAAGCGCCGGTCATTCGGATCGAACAACTCACGCAGGCAATCATCGCACGTAGCGACATCCGGCGAGATGAGGGCATTGCGTGCGGCTGCGGCGCGGCTCGTTTCGATATGAAAGGATGTTTCACCACGCGGCGCGACCGTTGTGGCGATCACTGCGTCGATCCGCGCCAATGGCGGCGGTGCGCTGCGCAACGTCTGCTCGAACGCATCGAGCGCGCTGACGGAACCCTCGATCTCCAGGGTAACGCCGTCGCTGTCGTTGAACACGAACCCGCCCAACCCGAAGCGCTGCGCCAGCCCGTAGACGAAGGGACGAAAACCGACCCCCTGCACAATGCCGCGCACCACCAGGCGGCGACGGGCGACAACCGATTGCTGCCAGGATTCCATATTGTTCGTTCACCGATGGATCATCATGCCAGGCAGCAGGCGCATCACACGGTTGCGCAGTGTGCGGTAGGCGACCCATCCGAGCAGCGCAGCGCCGCCAAGCACGATGGTTTGTCGCAGCGCCCAGAGACCGGCGCGGGTATACCAGGGGCGTGGTTCCTGTTCTTTTGGCGGCGGAGCGAAACGGCGCAACAGATAGGCGACCAGTGGGAAGAAGATACCGATGGCTGCGCCAAACAGCAGCGCATCACGTCCGCTCAGCACCACGCGCGTCTGATCGCCGAGTGTTGCCGAACCTGCCAGCAAGACCCCAACCATGCCCGACTCAACACGCGCCTCACGGGCAGTCATAACTGCTGCCGAGGAATTGTTCAGCCGCACATCACGCGCAGCCATCACCAGCGGAGACGCGCTTCCGGCCATACTCACATCGCCGCCGGCACGCACCGACAGTGCGCTGCTCAGCGTCATCGCAACGTCATCCTGCGCAGTCACCGCCCGTACCAGCGCACGTGATACCGTCGCCTTCTGTGCATCGACCGATCCGATCGACACATTCTGCAATTCAACAACTTCGGATTCGATATGATCGTGCGACTCTGACCGCTCGATCCGCAGCAACCGGTCGAGCAATCCAGGTCGATGGTTCGACGTCTTCTGCGCCATGATTGACCTCCTCGCCATTTCGCAGGACGCGGACAGTATAGCATACGGCGTTGGGAGCGACATGTTCGTGGTAAGATACAGGAAGCGATCAATCACCCTGACGGAGTATCGGCATGACCGTGTATCGTGAAGCAGGCGTCGATATCGATGCGGCTGCGCGCGCCAGACAGTTGATGGCGGAAGCCGTCCGCTCGACCTACTCAGCCGCAGTCCTGGCAGGTATCGGAGCGTTCGGCGGATGTTTCGACCTGCACGCCGCTGTGGGGGACCAGACCGACGATGTTGTTCTGGTAGCATCGACGGACAGCGTCGGCACCAAAACGCTCGTGGCGGCAGCGCTCGGTCGCTATGAAACCCTCGGCTACGATCTGGTCAACCACTGCGTCAACGATATTCTGGTGCAGGGAGCGCGTCCGTTGTTCCTGCTCGACTATCTGGCAGTTGATCGCCTCGATCCGCAGCGTGCGGCAACGCTGGTGGCGAGTGTTGCAGCGGCGTGCCGTGAGGTCGGATGCGTCCTGCTTGGCGGCGAAACCGCTCAGATGCCGGATGTGTACCGTGAGGGAGCATTCGAACTGGCAGGAACGATCGTCGGTGTTGTCCGACGGGCGCAGATGCTCCCGCGCAACGTTGCGGCGGGCGATGTGATCCTGGCGCTGCCGTCGAGCGGATTGCACACAAACGGGTACTCCCTGGCGCGGCGGGTGCTGGGTCGCGGCAGCGCCTGGGGCTACGATGCACGACCGGCTGAACTGAACGGCAGAAGCATCGGCGAAGCGTTGCTCGAACCGCACCGCGTCTACCTGCGCGCCTTCGAGCAACTTGAAGCGGCTGGCGTCGCGGTGCATGCAATGGCGCACATCACCGGCGGCGGCATCTACGAGAACCTGCCGCGTGTGCTTCCAGAGGGATGTGGCGCCGTCATCCGACGCCGAACCTGGACGATCCCGCCGATCTGCACCCTCGTGGTGCAGGCTGCCGGTCTCGATGAACGCGAAGCATTCCGCACCCTGAACATGGGACTCGGCATGCTGGTGATCGTCCCATCGGACGCCGCCGACGCCGCGCGACGCGCCGTTCCCGAAGCATCGCCGGTCGGTGAAGTCGTCACCGGCGGCGATGTCCGGTTGATTGACTGATGCGAACATATGTTTGACAACCTGCCGCTTCTATGATACACTTCTTCGTGTAGACGTGGCAGGCACAGGAGCAACAGCCAATGAGCGCTTCAACCGCAACCGATCCGGCGGCGCCCCACACCGAGACTCAATTGCCGTGGGGGGTGCTGATCTCGCCGCCGCCGGGCGACCTGCCATACGACGATGGAGGACGTATGGAGTCGCCCTGGCATGCGCACAGCGCCGTGATCCTCAAAGCCGCCTATGTTGCGGCGCATGGCGGCGTGATGACCGACTACTACATCGGCGTCAACATGTTCGTGTACTACAGCTGGAAGCAGATCCGCAACGACGAATACCGTGGCCCCGATCTCTACGTCGTGAAAGGGGTGGACGGCACAAAGCCGCGGCTCTACTGGGCCATCTGGGATGAGGACGGGCGGTATCCCGATGTCATCGTCGAACTGTTGTCGCCAGGTACAGAGAGCGTTGATCTTGGGGCGAAGAAGGACCTGTACGAACAGCGGTTTCGCACTCCTGAGTACTTTTGCATTGCGCCGGAGGTCGAGCGTCTTCTGGGGTGGCGGTTGGGACCGGATATGCGCTACCATCCGCTGGCGCCGAACGAGCATGGGCGGTTGTGGAGCGAGCAACTCGGTTTCTGGATCGGTCCGTGGCGAGGTGTGTATCTGGGAGAGGAGCATACCTGGCCGCGTCTGTTTCACGCCGATGGTTCACTCGTGCTGCTGCCGGAAGAGGCGGAGCGACAGCGCGCCGAGGCGCTCGCCGCGCGGGTTGCGGCGCTCGAAGAGGAACTGGCGCGTCTGCGCAAAAGGAGCGACCGATGAATCTGGGAGAGAAACTTGCTGAAGGCAAGACCAAAATCGTCTATGCGCACCCTACCGATCCGACGCTGGCGATCATTGTTCACAAAGACGGGATCAGCGCGGGCGATGGCGCCCGTCGTCATACCATTCCCGGCAAAGGGGCGCTGAGCGGGCGCACCACCGCCAATGTGTTCACCATGCTCAACCGCGCCGGTGTCGCTACCCACTTCGTCGCTGCACCCGAGCCATCGGTAATGGTTGTGTACCGTTGCGCCATGATCCCGCTCGAAGTGGTGAACCGGCGGATCGCAACCGGATCGTACATCCGGCGGAATCCCGATGTCGCTGAAGGAACGCGCTTCGATCCGCCGCTGCTCGAGTTTTTCCTGAAGGACGATGCGCGGCACGATCCGCAGATGACGCCGGACGAGATCATCGCGCAGGGGATCGCCAGCGCCGATGAAGTCGAGCAGATGGCGTCCGAGTCGCGGCGCGTCTTTCTGCTGATCGAAGAGGCATGGGCGGCGCAGGATGTCGTGCTGTGCGACCTGAAGATCGAGTTCGGGCGCGACACGTCGGGCCGGTTGCTGGTCGCCGATGTGATCGACAACGACTCGTGGCGCATCTGGCCCGGCGGGGTCAAGGAGCGTATGCTCGACAAGCAGGTATACCGCAATATGCCGGTTGTCACCGACGAGGGTTTGGAACAGGTGCGCCGGTTGTACGAAGAAGTAGCGCAGCGCACCGATGCCTGGGTCAACCAATGACTGCCGCGCCGCGCCTGACATTCTTCTGCGAACTCGAGAGGGCAGCGTTCGCCCGGCTTTTCGCCGAACCGACGGTTGTCGATCATGTGCGGGCGTTGGAGGCAGGAGTCTGCGTCGGTGTGCTGGACCTGAGCGCGGAACGGGCAGCAGTGCTGCGTCGTCTGAGCAAAGCGGGCGTTCCGCTGACTGCCTGGCTATTGCTGCCAGAGGATCAGGGGTACTGGTTCAATATCAACAATTATCGTGAAGCGGTTGCGCGCTACGCTGCGTTCCAGGAATGGACGGCGGAACACGGGCTGATCTGGCGCGCGATTGGGCTGGATATCGAGTTCGACATGCGCGATCTGCGCGCTATTCTCGCGGATCGTCGCCAGATGGCGCGGGTGATGCTGCGCAACCTGTTCGATCACCAGCGTCGGCGCCGGGCGGTTGCCGCGTATCACGCGCTGGCGGAGCGGATCCGCGCAGACGGGTACCAGACTGAAAGCTACATCCTGCCGTTCGCACTCGATGAGCGGCGCATCGGTGCGACGTTACTGCAACGCCTTACCGGGTTGTTGGATGTGCCGGTTGACCGCGAACTGCCCATGCTCTACAGTAGTTTTCTGCGTCCCTTTGGTGCGGGCGTGCTGTGGATCTACGGGCGCGACGTGCAGGCGCTGGCGGTCGGCAGCACAGGCGGCGGGGTGAGCGTCGGCGGCGCTGACCGGATCGCGCCGCTGTCGTGGGAAGAACTGGCGCGCGATCTGCGCCTTGCACACCGTCTGTGCGATACGATTGCCGTTTTCAGTCTGGAAGGATGTGTGCGCGCGGGGTATCTGGAGCGTTTGCGCTCGTTCGATTGGGACGCGCCGGTTGATCTACCGGTGCGTGAAGCGATGCAGGTCGAACGCTTTCGCGCGCTGTTGCGCAGCATTCTGTGGATAAGCGCTCGTATGCCGCAGATTACCCTGGCTGCGGTTGGTGCGTCTGCGGTGGTGTGGTGGGCGCAGCGGGGGCCTCTCACGTGTAGAGTTTTTGGGAGAGATGAGCGATGTTCTGCATTCCCGTGCGCCGTTGCCCCTCATCCCCCCTGCCCCCTTCTCCCACAGGGGGAGAAGGGGGAGTTTGGGCGTCCTGATGGCTGAAACGGGAGATGGCACGCAGGGGCTTGCCAAAAAATCTACTCCTGTGAGGCAGCGGGGGCGCCGGGTATACACGTGATACGACTGCCCCCGCTGCCGGTGCGGGCGCACATGTCGGTGTACCCCTACACGTTGTCGTCCGACGTTCAATGTGCAACGTTCAACCCTCAACCTCAGGATGTGCGACGCCCAAATCACACGAGTCGGCGTCCGACGTTCAACGTGCAACGTTCAACCCTCAACCTCAGGATGTGCGACGCCCAAATCACACGAGTCGGCGTCCGACGTTCAACGTGCAACGTTCAACCTTCAACCCCTCTCGCCTCACGCCTGATCCCCTCTCACCTCATCCCCTCTCGCCTCTTACCTGTCACATATACCGGATTGGTGTACAGCCACGGCATCCCGCGACGATACGCTTCCAGACGATAGACGCCGGGCAGGATGACGGAGTGCCGCAGGATGCGCAGCCCGCGCGCCAGGATGCGTCCGTCGTGGATTAGATGCACTTCAGCGTCGCATCCTACATCGGCGACGAAGGTGAGCGGTCCGCCGTGCAGGCTGGCGGTGTCACCCGGATGCCAGCGTTCGGCGCCGCGTACTGCGTGAAACGTCAGGTCCGGGCAATCGCCGTCGAGACGATTGACGAAATAGGATCGCCCGTTCGCCAGAGCGTCGAGGATGGTGTGAATTGCTGCGGCCGGATCGAGCGGCAAACGTTCTGGCAGGATCACATAGTTGGTCAACGTGCCAAACATCCAGCGGTAGGGAAAGACTTCGACCTTCCCCCAGAACGTTTGACGGATGAAGGCATGCGCGTCAACCCCACCGACGCCAAAGGTGCGCCGCCCCGCCATGTTGAGCCGGTCCCACCATGCCAGGGTTTCCGGGGTCGGACCGCTGATGCCGAGTCGCGGAAAAAAATAGATCAGTTCCTTGTTGCGTGGTGTGAGATGCTCGCCCCAGTCGCTCATCAGGTTCCACAGTTCGATCCCGACGGTGCGCCCGTTGCGGTGGCGCGGACCGTCGATGCCCCAATCGTCCCAGCGGTAGATGTCCTTGAAACTGTTCTTCACCCGCTCGTCGGGATGGGCGATGATGCCGAATCCGCCAGCGTCGTACACCTGATCGATGAACGTCTGGGGCGGCAGGCGATTGTCGATGACGCGATCAATGCCGAGCGCAAGAAAATGATTACGCGGCGGCGTGATCTCATGACCGACGATCACCAGCACATCGTGCAGCCAGCCCTCATACTGCTTCGCCTGGAGATCATCGTGGTCGGTGATGATAATCCAGCGCAACCCGGCATCACACGCCGCGCGCGCCAGGTCTTCGACGCTGCCGCTGCCGTCGGAGAAGCGGGTGTGCATGTGGAGCGCGCCAGGGTAGTGGTACATAGAACCAAGAACCGAAAACTGAGAACTGAGAACGGGGAACTGAGAGCCGAGAACCGAGAACTGAGAACCAAGAATCGGGAACCGTGGTACACTGTGCGGCAATAGTATAAACGATCATCAGTGGCTTCTGAGAAGGATCGTTGCACCTTTTGTGAGGTTCTTTTGTAAAGGTGTCGTGCTATGAACCGCTTTGATGCGCACATCGAAGAGAACAAGGGACGCTATTTCGATGAACTCTGCACGCTGCTGCGTCAACCGTCGATTGCGGCTCAGGGTATTGGCATTGAAGAGACGGCGATGCTGGTGGCGCAGCGGCTCGAACGGCTTGGTGCGCAGGTGGAGATATTCCGCATGCCCGGCGCGGCGCCGGTGGTGTACGGCAGCATTGGCGACGGCGCGCGGACGCTCCTGGTCTACGACCACTATGATGTTCAGCCGCCGGAACCGCTCGATCTGTGGCATTCCCCGCCTTTTGAGCCGACCTTGCGCGACGGCAAACTGTACGCGCGTGGTGTTGCGGATAACAAGGGCAACCTGATGCTCCGCATTCAGGCTATCGAGTCATGGCTCGCCACGCAGGGCGATCTCCCCTGCCGCATCAACTTTCTCGTCGAAGGAGAAGAAGAGATCGGGTCGGTCAATCTCGAGTCATTCTGCCAGAGCCATCCTGAACTGTTGCGCGCCGATGGGTGTCTGTGGGAAACCGGCGGAGTGAATGCGCTTGAGCAACCCACCATTGCGTGCGGCGCAAAGGGCATCTGCTATGTTGAACTGGTGGTGCGCGGTGCGGCGTATGACCTGCACTCCGCTAATGCGACCATGGTTCCCAACCCGGCGTGGCGCCTGGTATGGGCGCTGGCGACGCTCAAGGCGCCCGATGAGCGCGTGCTGATACCGGGCTTCTACGACCGCGTGCGTCCGCCATCGGAAGCGGACATGGCGGCGCTGGCGCGCATCCCGCTCGACGACGATGCATTGCTGGCGGATTTCGGCATTCCGCAGTTTCTCGGCGGCTTGCGTGGCATTGAACGTCTGAAAGCGCATCTGTTCAATCCCACCTGCACGATCTGCGGGTTGTTTGCCGGATACACCGGCGAAGGATCGAAGACGGTGCTACCCTCCGAAGCGCGCGCCAAGATCGACTTCCGTCTCGTGCCCGATATGGACCCGGCAGATGTGGTCACGGCGCTGCGCCAGCATCTCGATGCACATGGTTTCGACGATATTGCGATCATCGAGTACGGGCACGAGAAGCCAGGGCGATCCGATCCCGATTCGCATATTGTTCGGGCAATGACGACTGCCATTCGCGTGACGTACCACAAAGAACCCGTCATTTACCCCACCATGGCGGGCACCGGTCCGGTCTACCCGGTTTGCACCGCTGTCGGCACGCCCATGGCGTCGGGGTGCGGCACAGGATACCAGGGGTCTCAGGTGCATGCGCCAGACGAAAACATTCGCCTGGACGACTACTGGACGGCAATGCGCTGCATGGGGGCGTTCATTCAGGCATTTGCAGCATAGCGGTGCATATCCTTCACATCTACAAAGACTACCCGCCGGTACTGGGGGGTATTGAGGGACACGTGCGCGACCTGGCGGAGGGACTGGTTGCGCGCGGGTATCAGGCAACGGTGCTGGTGACCAGTACGGATCGCGGCACCTCGATTGAGCGACCGTCGCCGGGTCTGACCGTGATCCGGGCGGCGCGGATGCTGCACCTGGCATCGACGCCGCTCAGCCCGGCGATGATTGCGCTGGCGCGGGGCATTCGCGCCGACATTGTTCACCTGCAGTTTCCCTACCCGCCGGGTGACCTGGCAGCGCTGGCAGCGCCTGGATCGCCGCCGCTCGTCATTTCGTACCAGAGCGATATTGTGCGCCAAAAAACGCTGTTGCGCCTCTACCGACCGTTGCTGGCGCTGACCTTGCGACGCGCAGCGCGGATCATCACGTCCAGTCCTGGGTACATCGCCTCATCGCCGTTTCTTCGCCCCTATGCCGCAAAATGCGAGGTTGTTCCGATTGGCGTCGATGTCACGCGGTTCACTCCCAACGACAGGCGCGCCAACGCCGTGCCGCGCCTGCTCTTCGTCGGACGACTGCGGTACTACAAGGGGCTGCATTTCCTGATAGAGGCGCTGCGACAGGTCGAAGGGGCGGAACTCTGGATTGCCGGGAACGGTCCAGAGCGCACGCGACTGGAGCGACAGGTTGCCGATGCCGGGTTGGGTGATCGGGTGCGCTTTCTCGGCGATGTGGCGGATGAGGACCTGCCCGCGCTCTACCGGCAGGCGGATATCTTTGTGCTCCCATCGCACCTGCGCGCGGAAGCGTTCGGCATTGTGCTGGTCGAAGCGCTGGCGAGCGGGTTGCCGTGCATCAGCACCGCGCTCGGAACCGGCACCGATTTTGTGAACGTCCACAACGAGACAGGGCTGGTTGTTCCGCCAGGCGATGCGACGGCGCTGGCGGAGGCAATCCGACGCCTTCGGGACGACCCGGCGCTGCGTGCAAGGTATGGTCAGGCAGCCGTACATCGCGCGCGGACACTCTTCTCACGCGAGCGCATGCTGGATGCGGTAGAGCGGGTCTATCGTCAGGTGGTGCGCGAGAGAGGTCAAGCCTGAGGTAGATTTCTTGGAAGAGATGAGCGGTTTGCTGCATTCCGGTGCGCATTTGCCCCTCATCCCCCCTGCCCCCTTCTCCCACACGGGGAGAAGGGGGAGTTTGGGCGTCCTCATGCCTGAAACCGGAGATGGCACGCAGGGGCTTCCCCAAAAACCTACTCCTGTAAGCCCTACCTTCTGAATCCCACACGGGGAGAAAGGGGAGTCTGGGCGTCCTGATGCCTGAAAACGGGAGATGGCACGCAGGGGCTTCCCCAAAAACCTACCCCTGTAAGCCCTACCTTCTGATCCCACACGGGGAGAAAGGGGAGTCTGGGCGTCCTGATGCCCAGAATGAGCGAAGGTGCACAAGGGCTTTTCAAAAAACCCGCCCCCGCGAGCCACGACAGGGGCGTAGCCACGCTGCGCCTGACCTTCCCCGTCCTTGCAGCTCCCAAGGGTAGATTTCTTGGGAGAGATGGGCGGTTTGCTGCATTCCGGTGCGCATTTGCCCCTCATCCCCCCTGCCCCCTTCTCCCACACGGGGTTGAAAGGGGGGGGATTTAGGGCGATTTCAGGCATTGGGACGGGTCATAGATATGCATGGTTACGCTGTCACCTATTTTGGGCAAGGGCTCCGGGCGCAACCACAAGCGGACCCAACAACGCCCTTGCGCCAGCAACCAGCGCAGGCGCCGACCTGCCCCCCGCCGGAGCAGGCTGATCACCCGCTGCGCCGTGCCGCTCCAGCGACGGCGCGGCGGCGCGCCGGTCGTCGGCGGCGCCCGGCGCAAGCGACCGGGCGGAACCCCCTGCGGTTCTGCATCGTCGATCCGCGTGCCGACGGCCACCGTCCACAGCGTGACCGTCGCCACTACCAGATACTGCCAGGCGACGGCATCCGGGTCCGTCACCTGACCGCGTTGCCAGTCCCAGCCCATCGACGTACTTTGGCGGAAGCCCGCCTCATCCCAACTGCGCAGGGCATACCACGCGGCATCCACCCGCGCGGCTGAACGCTCGACGAGCGGCGCCCACGGTTCCGCATGGTCGGCGCCCCACGCCACCGCCAGCGTGCCCGCAATCCGCTTGGGTGCGTGCGTGAAGGCGACCCCCACGCCCACCCATCCATGCCCCGGTCCGGGCGCCAGGCGCAGCACCGACTGGCGCGCCTGACCGGTCGGCGCGAAGGTCGACGTGGTGCGCACCCGCATGATGGGATGGAACTGCTGCGACCGGATGGCGTGCCACAGCCGGGGGCTCCACAACCCCTGATCCGCCAGCGTGAGGACCTCCTGGTCGCGCGGCAGCGCGCTGCGGGCCCAGCGCAGCATCCGCTCCCAGTGCGGTTCCCACGCACCCGGTTGGTTCGCCGGGACGATCACCCAGGCGACCGGCAGGGCGGTGCCCCGATAGAGGACGCTCATGCGCAGCAGAACGACGTCATCGCGCCGATGGGAGGCATCCAGCCCGAGCACCAGCGGTCCGCCGGTCCAGTGCGCGCGAATCCAGCGGAGCAGGTCGGCGCCGCACGCCAGCGGACGGACCACCGGTGGCGCACCCGCTGCGGGTGGGTCGGCGGTGTTTATGAGATGGGCCGGGGCGGCGATCCAGGCATCCCAGGCGTCCGCCAGGGTGGCGGCGCGGGCGATCCCGGCAGTGGCGAGCGCTGGCGCCAGCGCGGGACGATTGGCGCTCCCCGCCAAGAGGGCGCCCAAGACCCAGCGGGCCAGGGCGCGGCGCCGGTGACGCGACAAGCGCGGGAAGAGGGTCTGGATCTGCTGCTGCAGCAACCGTTCTGTGGACGTGCGGGACATACCATCCTCCGTGTCTCGCGATCCTTCCATGATCATGCTACCGACGGATCGGCCCGTGCGTTCGGTGGAACGGAAACGGTTGACAATCTGCCTGCGAATCCCCCCCCTTTCAACCCACACGGGGAGAAGGGGGAGTTTGGGCGTCCTGATGCCTGAAAACGGGAGATGGCACGCAGGGGCTTCCCCAAAAACCTACTCCTGTAAGCCCTACCTTCTGAATCCCACACGGGGAGAAAGGGGAGTCTGGGCGTCCTGATGCCCAGAACGAGCGAAGGGGCACAAGGGCTTTTCAAAAAACCCGCCCCCGCGAGCCACGACAGGGGCGTAGCCACGCTGCGCCTGACATTCCCCTTCATTGCGGGGCAGTGGTCGCTTCTCTCGACGAGCCGCCCGGGTGGCGGCTTGTCATCCTCGTGTCTCAATCCCCTTCATTGCGGGGCAGTGGTCGCTTCAGGCTGTCGCCGTCGTCGCCGCGCTTGCGGCGCGCGACGGTCTCAATCCCCTTCATTGCGGGGCAGTGGTCGCTTCGGACCCGGACCTCCACGGAGTTAGGTTGTCCTTGGCGTCTCAATCCCCTTCATTGCGGGGCAGTGGTCGCTTCTTCGACTCGGGGGGTGCAACCTCCAATGTGGGATCAACGGGGGTCTCAATCCCCTTCATTGCGGGGCAGTGGTCGCTTCGTGTCAGCCCCGCCCCGCCGAAGGCGGGCGGGGTTTCGTCTCAATCCCCTTCATTGCGGGGCAGTGGTCGCTTCCCGTCCAGCTCCGCAAGGGGCTGGACGCGACCTCCGAGTCTCAATCCCCTTCATTGCGGGGCAGTGGTCGCTTCAGGCGGGGGGGCAAGGAGGAAAAAGAGATGGAAGTCATGTCTCAATCCCCTTCATTGCGGGGCAGTGGTCGCTTCGGTATCCCGATTAGACGACGCTATCCTTATATTAGATGTCTCAATCCCCTTCATTGCGGGGCAGTGGTCGCTTCTTGCTGGCTGCGTTAGCAGCGGTTATTTTTATGCTAATGTCTCAATCCCCTTCATTGCGGGGCAGTGGTCGCTTCTAAGGCTGTTGGTGAGTTAGTAAGTTGGACGGATAGTTGTCTCAATCCCCTTCATTGCGGGGCAGTGGTCGCTTCTTGACTTTGCTCCTTTTCCCCTCAAGGCACTTCGTCTAGTCTCAATCCCCTTCATTGCGGGGCAGTGGTCGCTTCCGGACGCGGCGGCGGCGGCGGCGGCAGCGCCGGAGACGTCTCAATCCCCTTCATTGCGGGGCAGTGGTCGCTTCCAGCGCCTGCGGCACGTGTTGGAAAACGACCCGTGTCTCAATCCCCTTCATTGCGGGGCAGTGGTCGCTTCAAGGAGGACCACCACATGGAAGTCGGAGTCATCATCTCGTCTCAATCCCCTTCATTGCGGGGCAGTGGTCGCTTCGCTCGCCGCAAGGCGGGGGGCAGCAAGGAGGACCACCAGTCTCAATCCCCTTCATTGCGGGGCAGTGGTCGCTTCTCTCTCGACGACGGCGCTGGTTGTCGCAGCGCTCGCCGTGTCTCAATCCCCTTCATTGCGGGGCAGTGGTCGCTTCAAAGGAGGGAGTATGGACGACATCGAGGAGATCTTGTCTCAATCCCCTTCATTGCGGGGCAGTGGTCGCTTCCTGGCGCTCAACGATGACCTCTGGCACGCCGTCTGCGAGTCTCAATCCCCTTCATTGCGGGGCAGTGGTCGCTTCTCGCCGTATGGCGGGCGCATGCGGAGGCGCAGGCGCGTCTCAATCCCCTTCATTGCGGGGCAGTGGTCGCTTCATCGTGAAGCGTGTCGACGAGCGCACGCTCGTCGAGTCTCAATCCCCTTCATTGCGGGGCAGTGGTCGCTTCGGAACGCCTTAGTTGTGCTGAGAGACGCCGTCTCGCAGGTCTCAATCCCCTTCATTGCGGGGCAGTGGTCGCTTCTCCGGCGCGCGCCGGCGGGTCCGCGGCGCGCCTCGCCGTGTCTCAATCCCCTTCATTGCGGGGCAGTGGTCGCTTCCAATGATGCTGCGGCATCGGGAGAGGGGGTCCGGGAGGTCTCAATCCCCTTCATTGCGGGGCAGTGGTCGCTTCAATCTGGATCGGGCGAGGTCCTCCCGCGACATCGTGTCTCAATCCCCTTCATTGCGGGGCAGTGGTCGCTTCATGTTGAATGCCCGCCTCGCCGCACGGCGGGGGGGCAAGGAGTCTCAATCCCCTTCATTGCGGGGCAGTGGTCGCTTCTTGTCCCTCCCCCGCTCCCGGCGCCGCCGGGGGCGCGTTGTCTCAATCCCCTTCATTGCGGGGCAGTGGTCGCTTCGTGGCGGGCGTGGCGCGCGGAGGCGGCGCGGGAAGCCGGTCTCAATCCCCTTCATTGCGGGGCAGTGGTCGCTTCGTTACACGTACGGGTTACGAGTGCGAAGGGCGGCGGTGTCTCAATCCCCTTCATTGCGGGGCAGTGGTCGCTTCCTGCGCTCCGGATCCCGGTCGATTAACCCCACCAGGTCTCAATCCCCTTCATTGCGGGGCAGTGGTCGCTTCTTGCGCTTGAAGGGTGCCTTAGCCTAGTTGTGACTATGTCTCAATCCCCTTCATTGCGGGGCAGTGGTCGCTTCCTTTGGCGATGCACTCTAAATGTACAATCGTGAGCTAGTCTCAATCCCCTTCATTGCGGGGCAGTGGTCGCTTCCATTTGCTGTATACACAGGCGTACCTGCAACAAAACAGGGTCTCAATCCCCTTCATTGCGGGGCAGTGGTCGCTTCGTCCAGGTCGCATCGAGCGCCAGCAGCGTCTGGCGACGTCTCAATCCCCTTCATTGCGGGGCAGTGGTCGCTTCGCGCGCGGTCGCCGGCGCGGACGAGGATATCGTCTGGTCTCAATCCCCTTCATTGCGGGGCAGTGGTCGCTTCTGGGATCATTCGTGATCCCGCCCCCCCTGCTGCTGCAGGTCTCAATCCCCTTCATTGCGGGGCAGTGGTCGCTTCACCTCCTCGACCGGCTGCGGGGCGAGGAGGACGACGCGTCTCAATCCCCTTCATTGCGGGGCAGTGGTCGCTTCATCTGCGCCCGCTGCGCGGCCCGATCTCCCCCTCGCGTCTCAATCCCCTTCATTGCGGGGCAGTGGTCGCTTCGAGGCGCGCCCGGCGTGGACGCTCGTGGAGGAGGCGGAGTCTCAATCCCCTTCATTGCGGGGCAGTGGTCGCTTCTCCAGAGCGTCGCCAGCGACTCGAGAACCAAATCGAAAGTTTCAATCCCCTTCATTGCGGGGCAGTGGTCGCTTCCCTTCGCCGTCACAACACGCATTCTTCTTTTATTTGTTTCAATCCCCTTCATTGCGGGGCAGTGGTCGCTTCATATTGGGGACGGTGAAGACCGGGCATGTCGTTGACCGTGTTTCAATCCCCTTCATTGCGGGGCAGTGGTCGCTTCTCCGGGGAGGGGCGCCGGCCATGGGGATCTCCCCGCCGTACGTTTCAATCCCCTTCATTGCGGGGCAGTGGTCGCTTCTGGGCGGAGGCGGGAGCCCGTGCGGTTGCGGAGGAGCAGGTTTCAATCCCCTTCATTGCGGGGCAGTGGTCGCTTCGAGGGAGGATTAAGGTCGTCATCCAAAGCGAGAAGGTTTCAATCCCCTTCATTGCGGGGCAGTGGTCGCTTCTGGAAGACGGTTACCAGACAGTGGAACCGACTGGCAGCGTTTCAATCCCCTTCATTGCGGGGCAGTGGTCGCTTCTCGCACTCACTCGACTCTGGGTACGCCAGATGAGTTTAGTTTCAATCCCCTTCATTGCGGGGCAGTGGTCGCTTCCATCCCGCCGCACGGCGGGGGGGCAAGGAGGAGAAAAGTTTCAATCCCCTTCATTGCGGGGCAGTGGTCGCTTCGCGCGCGCAGCAGGAAGCGGCGGCCCGCGCGGAGGCAGGTTTCAATCCCCTTCATTGCGGGGCAGTGGTCGCTTCTCTCCCGCGCGGAGGCAGAGCAACGGGCGCAGCAGGAAGCGTTTCAATCCCCTTCATTGCGGGGCAGTGGTCGCTTCAAGAACAAGAAGGCGGAAGAGAAGAAGGCGGAAGAAAGTTTCAATCCCCTTCATTGCGGGGCAGTGGTCGCTTCCGTCTGCCGAAGGCGGGCGGGGTTTCGGGGCAAAGAAGTTTCAATCCCCTTCATTGCGGGGCAGTGGTCGCTTCGCGGCCGCTCGGGCCGAGGCGGAAGCGCGGGCGAAGTTTCAATCCCCTTCATTGCGGGGCAGTGGTCGCTTCATGCTACGCCGCGTACCTCCAAAAAATAGATCCATATCGTTTCAATCCCCTTCATTGCGGGGCAGTGGTCGCTTCCTCACGGAGGCGGAGGCGATCATCGAGCGGCTGCGAAAGTTTCAATCCCCTTCATTGCGGGGCAGTGGTCGCTTCCGAGCGGCTGCGAAACGCTGTGGGGGGGGACCCCCTGTTTCAATCCCCTTCATTGCGGGGCAGTGGTCGCTTCTTCAGCAGCGCCTCGGCATCAAATTCCGCCTTGGCTAGTTGTTTCAATCCCCTTCATTGCGGGGCAGTGGTCGCTTCCAGCTGGACAAGACTGGCGCCGCCGCACGGCGTGCCTGTTTCAATCCCCTTCATTGCGGGGCAGTGGTCGCTTCTCCAGAGCGTCGCCAGCGACTCGAGAACCAAATCGAAAGTTTCAATCCCCTTCATTGCGGGGCAGTGGTCGCTTCCCTTCGCCGTCACAACACGCATTCTTCTTTTATTTGTTTCAATCCCCTTCATTGCGGGGCAGTGGTCGCTTCATATTGGGGACGGTGAAGACCGGGCATGTCGTTGACCGTGTTTCAATCCCCTTCATTGCGGGGCAGTGGTCGCTTCTCCGGGGAGGGGCGCCGGCCATGGGGATCTCCCCGCCGTACGTTTCAATCCCCTTCATTGCGGGGCAGTGGTCGCTTCTGCAGGGCGTGAGGTTGTCCCTCGCCTGGGGGGTCCGGTTTCAATCCCCTTCATTGCGGGGCAGTGGTCGCTTCTCGGAGCCGACCTCGCCGAGGAACGCTGCAACGTTGTGTTTCAATCCCCTTCATTGCGGGGCAGTGGTCGCTTCCGGAGCGCGCGCAGCGTGAAGCGGCGGCGCGAGTTGGTTTCAATCCCCTTCATTGCGGGGCAGTGGTCGCTTCAAGGATGCCTGGTGGCTGCTATCTTCCTCGTCGTCTTGTTTCAATCCCCTTCATTGCGGGGCAGTGGTCGCTTCGATGACGCCGTGGAGGTCTACCGCGGCGCGGTCCGCTGTTTCAATCCCCTTCATTGCGGGGCAGTGGTCGCTTCCCGCGCCAAGCCGCGCGGCCCGGCGCTCGGCGTCGCGTTTCAATCCCCTTCATTGCGGGGCAGTGGTCGCTTCGAGAGGCGCGCGCGCGACGCCGAGCGCCGGGTCGTTCGTTTCAATCCCCTTCATTGCGGGGCAGTGGTCGCTTCGCGGGCAAAGGAGGAGAAACATGACGGACCGGTATCGTTTCAATCCCCTTCATTGCGGGGCAGTGGTCGCTTCCTTCAGGCGAAGTTAGCCAAGTGCGAGTCGGATGCGGGTTTCAATCCCCTTCATTGCGGGGCAGTGGTCGCTTCGCGTAGTCACTTATACGCCTCCCTCCACTTTAGTGTTGTTTCAATCCCCTTCATTGCGGGGCAGTGGTCGCTTCCCACGGACCGTATATATGGAATGGGACCGAACGTTAATGTTTCAATCCCCTTCATTGCGGGGCAGTGGTCGCTTCGAACGCATTCGGAAAGAACTGGCCGCGGTCTCCGACGAGTTTCAATCCCCTTCATTGCGGGGCAGTGGTCGCTTCCGCGACCAGGCGCAGCGCCTGGTCGCGGAGACGGGCGGGTTTCAATCCCCTTCATTGCGGGGCAGTGGTCGCTTCTCGCTCTGGCTTGCACTTCTAAATGAACAAGAAGGAGGTCTTCAATCCCCTTCATTGCGGGGCAGTGGTCGCTTCTCCGCAGGTTGTCGACGAGAGCACGTTGATTGAGGCGCTCTTCAATCCCCTTCATTGCGGGGCAGTGGTCGCTTCTCAGCTGAAGAAGGTCGAGGGAGACGCGGAGGCGCTGAACTTCAATCCCCTTCATTGCGGGGCAGTGGTCGCTTCCAGGCGCTGGGCGTCGCGCTGTCGCTGACGTCGCAGGACTTCAATCCCCTTCATTGCGGGGCAGTGGTCGCTTCGTATGATCCATATCCGGGTTACGAGTGCGAACCAAACTTCAATCCCCTTCATTGCGGGGCAGTGGTCGCTTCGGCGTCCGCCGCACCCGCCGCGTCCGGCGGCGCCAGGTCACTTCAATCCCCTTCATTGCGGGGCAGTGGTCGCTTCACCGAGATCGCGCGGAGCATCTCCGAGAGTGAGCTCGTCTTCAATCCCCTTCATTGCGGGGCAGTGGTCGCTTCCCGCTGCTTCCCGCCATGCGGCGAGGACAGCGAGCGCGGCTTCAATCCCCTTCATTGCGGGGCAGTGGTCGCTTCACGCACAGTCCGCAGTTTGGTCCGGAGCCAACACTGAGCTTCAATCCCCTTCATTGCGGGGCAGTGGTCGCTTCCCGGAATCGCCGCCGTGTGGCGGGCGTGGTGCGAAGCTTCAATCCCCTTCATTGCGGGGCAGTGGTCGCTTCGCCTTAGGAACATCCTGGCAAACGACCCGTCCCTCCAGGCTTCAATCCCCTTCATTGCGGGGCAGTGGTCGCTTCCCAGATTGGATCGGGCGGGGTAGACCCCGCCCCCGTGCTTCAATCCCCTTCATTGCGGGGCAGTGGTCGCTTCTCCCTCGCACAACGCCCTCCTCATTGTTCGGCGTCCTGCTGCGGAAGAGGCGACTTCCGTGCGACCACATCATCTGCACGCGCTTGCCGTTTTGACCCAAACCCGGCATCATTCCCTGACACGTGCAGTATACCAGGTCATTCCCCGGAGGTCAAGCATGAATCGCTGGTCCCGCTGGCTCGCCGCCGCCCCCGCCGTCGCGCAGCGCCTGATCGCCCGCACCCATCGCATTTCCCTCCCCCGCGCCGGTTCCGCCGATGAGCGCCTCCGCCGCCTGCGCCGCGCCCTCTGCACCCCCGCCGCCGTGCGCGCCGTCTACGCCACGCTCGACGCCGATGTCCGTGCTGCGCTCGCCGATCTGCGCCGCTGCCGGCGCGGTCTCGATGCGGCGACCTTCACGGCGCGCTATGGCGCGGTGCGTCCCTGGCGCCAACTGGCGCGCGACCCGCAGCCGCGCTCGGTCGCCGAACGCCTGCTGCTCCTCGGCTGGCTGCTGCCGCGCCCCGCCGCTCCCGGACGCGCGCCGCGCTTCGCGCTGGCTCCCGAAGTGCGCCGCTGGCTGCCGCAGCCGTTGCGGCTCGCCGATGACGGCCCCGCGCCCCCGGCGCCGCTCCCGCTGGCGCAGCGCGCCGCCCTCGCCCTGCTGCTCGTCGCCGCCGCCGCGCCGCTGCCGCTCCGCCGCGATGGCGCGCTGCGCCGCGGCGCGCTGCGCCGCCTGCAGCCGCTGCTGCCCGACGCGCCCGCACCGGAGCTCGAGGCGCTCTGCCGCTTCCTGCTGCCGCTGCTGGAGGCGCGCGGGCTGGTGCAGCGCCACGGCGGGCAATGCACGACGGCGCCGGGGGCGGCGGCGTTTCTGGCGGCGCCGCTTGATGACCAGCGCGCGCGCCTGGTCGAGGCGTGGTTGCACAGCGCCGCGCCGGACGCCTGGCTGCGCCGCTTGCGCGTGGCGGACAGCGGGCTGGACGCACCGGCGCTGCGCCGCCGCCTGGTGCAGTGGGCGCAGGCGCTGCCGCCCGACCGCCTGCTCGCGCCGGAGGCGACGTATGACGCGCTGGCGGCGACGTTCGGGCCGCTCGCCGATGCGCACACCCACGGCTTCCGCGTCGTCCGCCGTCCGCCGTGGCGGCGGCGCAGCGAGGCGCGGGTGTGGCAGGCGGCGCTGCGGGGACCGCTCGCCTGGCTGGGGGTCGTCGCCTGGCACGACGGACGGGTGGTGCGTCCGACGACGTGGGCGCTGGCAGACGGCGCCTGGCGCTACGGCGCGCCGGGGGAGGTCACGGCGCCGTTCGGCGCGCTCGACGCCGCAGCGCTGACGCTGGCGCAGGGGGGACGCTGGGTGCGGGGCGATGCCGGAGGGTTGACGGTGCAGGTCGCGGCTGCGCGCGGCGTGCTGGGGGCGCAGGTGCGGGAATTGCTGGCGCGCCGCGCGGGGGACGCGCCGGACGGGTGGGGGACGCCGACAGACGAGGCGCCGGCGTTGCGCCTGGCGGAGGGGGCGCTGCTGCTGGCGGATGCGCCGGGTGACCTGGAGCAGGCGCTGCGCGGGCGGAGCGTGCGGCGGTATGCGCAGCGGCTGGCGCCGGGCGTCGCGCTGGTGCGGGCGGAACACGTCGCGGCGGTGACGCGGGCGCTGGCGCGGCAGGGGATCGCGGTGGCGGTCGCGGCGGGGAGCGGGGCGGCGGCGGGCGGGGCGCTCCCGGCGGCGCCGCTGGCGCCGGGGGAGTGCGCGGCGCTGCTGGCGGCGTGCGCGTATGCTCGCCGGTACGCGCCGGAGGGGCTGCCGCTGGTCATCCCCGCCACGCTGGAAGCGCGGTTGTGGCAGGGGCTGACGCCGCCGCTGCGCGCGGCGGTGGAGGCGGCGCTGGCGGGGATCGAGGCGCCGGAGGGGCCGGCGGCGGACGGAGGGACGGACGCGGCGCCGCTGCCGCCTGCGGACCCGGACGCGGCGCTGCGGACGGTGCAGCGGGCGCTGACGCAGCAGCGCCTGGTGACGATTGCCTACGACACGGGCGGCGAAGGACGGGTCACGCAGCGCACGGTGCGACCGCTGGCGCTGGAGCGGCGGGGCGACCAGTGGCTGTTGCACGCCTATTGTTTGCAGCGCCGCGCGGAACGGACGTTTCGGCTGGACCGGGTGCGGGGGTGTGCGCTGGCGCCGCCTGCGGGGCGTTGGGCGCCGGCGGGCTGATGAAGGTTGAACCTCCCAGGACAAGCGCAGTCACGCTCGCGCCCCAATGCGGCGACCGCTGTGCGTGGCGGTCGGAGAGAAGCCATCCGCCATTGTTCGTCGTCGGGCGCGACCGCGTGTGCGGGCTAAAAGCCCTCCCTGAGCGCGTGGAAGCCCCTGCGGGGCTGGCGTGTCCGTCACCCTTCCCTCTGCCGACGGGCGCCGGGTTGATCCAGTCCGCTGTCCGGGTCTGCCGCATTGCGCGCGGCGCCCGTTTGCGGCGACAGGTGCAGCCCTGTCCAAACGGCCGTGTGAGCGCTGCGCTCCGCCTCTCGGCACCCTCGGCGTCTCGGCGGTGTATGTATTGTTCACCGCCGAGACGCGGAGCACGCCGAGGGATGGTGCACAAGGCATCTGCTTTCATTGGCGGGTGGAACCCTGCCCAACAAGACCAATCTTTGCGAGAACTGCTATAATCCGCTCTGCGCCTCGTGCCGTCGGGCCAATGGAGATTGAGCATTTAGTCCGCTATACCGAACGAGCCGTCGGGCTTTGCCCTCGGCTAGCCAGGGCAAAGCCCGTCTGCGCGGGCTATACCGGCTTATTTACTCAAAGACCGGAAGCCCTCCGCTAGACCACCACCCCCTCGCGTGCGCCTAAGGCAACGCCCTCCTGCGCGTAACACGAACTCCAACAGCGACCCTATCGACCATCGGCTATCGGCTATCGGCTATCAGCTATCGGCTATCGCCTATCGGCTATATGACCAGCTCCTTGCTGAAACAGGCGACAGAGCCACCCACATTATACCCGCTCGATGATCGTCGCGTTTGCCATGCCGCCCCCCTCGCAGATTGCGATCAGTCCGTAACGCCCGCCGCGCCGCTCCAGTTCGTGCAGCAGTGTCGCCATGATCCGTGCGCCGGTTGCGCCCAGTGGGTGTCCAAGCGCAATTGCGCCGCCATTGACGTTGACCCGTTCCCAGGGTGCGCCGATCTCTTTCTGCCACGCCAGCACGACCGGCGCAAACGCCTCGTTGACCTCGAACAGGTCGATGTCGTTCACGTGAAGACCGGCGCGCTCCAGCACGCGCCGCGTCGCCGGGATGGGTCCGGTCAGCATGGTGACCGGATCGACGCCGACGACGGCGAAGGAGACGAACCGCGCCTGCGGACGCAGCCCCAACGCCTGAGCAGCGGATGGCGATGCGATCAGCGTCGCGGCGGCGCCGTCCGAAATCTGGCTGGCGTTACCAGCAGTGATCAGTTCCAGGTCGGGAAAGGCAGGTTTGAGCGCGGCAAGTTGATCTGCCGATGTATCGGGACGGATGCCTTCATCGGCTTCGAAGTGCGTGCCGTCGGTCAACGATACCGGGATGATCTCGGCGGTGAAACGCCCGGCAGCGCGCGCTTCGGCAGCCAGGCGATGACTGCGCAGGCTGTAGCGGTCGAGATCTTCGCGGGTGAAACGCCATTCGCGCGCCATCCACTCCGCGCCGCGCGCCTGGTCGAACCATCCGCGCTCTAATCCGTAGCGGGTCGCCAGCCCCGGACTGAGCGGCGTTCCAGGACCGACCATGATCGAGGCGCCGATCGGTACGCGGGTCATCGACTCGACGCCTGCGGCGATCACCAGGTCGTACACGCCTGCCATAACCCCCTGAGCAGCGAAATGGATCGCCTGTAAACTCGATCCACACTGCCGGTCGATTGTGGTCGCCGGAACTGATTCGGGCAGACCGGCGGCAAGCCAGGCGTTGCGCGCGATATTGGCGGATTGTTCCCCTGACTGACTGACACAACCGGCGATCACGTCGTCGATGGCGGCGGGATCGACACCAGTGCGCGCCAGCAGCGCCGCGATGTGCTGTCCCAGCAGATCGACCGGGTGCATGTCGCGCAACGCTTTGCCGCGCTTCCCGATCGGGGTGCGCACAGCATCGATGATCAAGGCTTCCGGCATGGCTCTTCCCCCTTATTGCTGAGCATACACCGGTGTGCACCAGGCGCGATACGTCGGCGCCTGACCACGCACCACGGTGCTGTACAGTTCCACCAGACGCGCCGTTATGCTGCCAACCTCACCGTTCCCGACCGGTCGCCGGTCGATCTCGATAATCGGTTTGACTTCGGCGCCGGTGCCGCAGAAAAATGCTTCTTCGGCAACATACAGTTCGGTGCGGTCAATTGGTCGCTCGATCACCTGCACCCCCAACTCCGCCTGCGCCAGTTCTGCGACGACCCGACGGGTAATCCCTTCCAGAATATCGCTGGTGATCGGCGGGGTGACAAGTGCGCCATGACGCACAATATACAGGTTCGCCGCGCTTGCCTCCGATACCTGCCCATCGCTGCCGAGCACAATCGCTTCGTCATAACCGTTGAGCAGCGCCTCGGTCTTCGCCAGCGCCGAATTGACGTACCCGCCCGACACCTTCGCCCGCGACGGCATGATGTTGTCTT
This sequence comes from Roseiflexus sp. RS-1, assembly GCF_000016665.1. NCBI lineage: Bacteria > Bacillati > Chloroflexota > Chloroflexia > Chloroflexales > Roseiflexaceae > Roseiflexus > Roseiflexus sp. RS-1. The sequence continues at coordinate 3,146,985 of NC_009523.1, read as the reverse complement.
CGATGCGGCGCCACGAAGAGACGCAGGCGCGCACCGCCGATCCGGGAATGTACTGTCCGAAGGGCACGGCATAGAGCGCGAATGCGTCAGTCATGTTGTTGAGGCGAACGGCAATCGTGTGATCACTTTTGAAGACCAGCGGACGGATGTAGGCGTCCTCACGAAATCCCTCGCGTCGCAGGAGTTCGATGGTCAGATTGCACAGGTCATCGACGCTGTAGGGCAGTTCCATGAACATAATTGCGCATGAACGCTTCAGGCGCTCCATATGTTCGCGCAGATGAAACACGTAGAGTTGCGCGTCGTCCGCATTCCAGTAGGCGCGAATGCCTTCGAACACGCCAAGACCATAGTTCAGCGCAGCCGTCATCACGCTGACCTGCGCCTGCTCAATCGGAACAAATTCGCCGTTGAAGAAAGCAAAGCGGTTGGCGCTCATGGATGACACCCCGGTAGGATGATGAATGGCGGATCGGCAATGGTTCGTCTATCATATCACAGAGTCGGTCTTGCAGAACTATCGGTCTGCCCGTATCATACGCCAGCGCTCCAGTCCTCTGGACAATCGAAGAGTCTCCTGCATCCTGTATGCAGCATCGATATTCGCCATGCCATTGCTCATCGAACTGACGATCATCGTGGCATCTGCCGCGCTTCTCTGCATCTACGTCGGATGGGGTGTGGCGCGCCTTGCGCTGCCGCCATCGCTGATGCCGTTCCGCGCTCCGTTGACGCCGCTGGTCGGCTATGCAACGGTACTCTGGGTCGGGTTCATACTGGCGAGCCTGGCATTGAACCTGCGCTGGACGCTGGTGGTTCTTCTGGCAGGCGCGACCATGCTCAATGTCCTCGCCTGGCGCGCCGAAGGACGACCGCGACCGCTGACGTGGCTGCGCGCGCAGCCGGAGGCGCTGATTCCGCCGCTGCTGGCGCTGTTGACCGGCATTCTGCCTCTGCTGAGTTACGGATACCTGACTATCATCGGGCGTTGGGGCGAACAGGATCGTTCTTCGGCGCACTGTTGACCACGCTGGCGTCGCTGCCACTCTGGATCGGCTATTTCAACTTCGGGATGCAGATGTCCGCCTGGTGCCTGTTGCCGCTGGCGCTGACCGTCGGATTGGCGGCAGTGGACGAACTGGCGCAGCGTCGTACAGCGGCATGGCGCGCGGCACTGCTGGCGGCGATCATACTGGCGTCCATCCCGGTTGCCTACTACCCGGCGCTGGTTGTCGCCGTGCCGCTGATTGCCGCAACCGGCGCAGCGCGCCTGCTGGAAATCCGGCATTACCCGTAGCGCCAGATCACTCCAGTCGCGTTGATCCTGGCGGCGCTGGCGCTTGCCGTCCCGACGTTCGCTGCCGCGACACTTGCTATCCTGGACTATTTCGAGGGGTTTAGTTTTCGTTATTCGCTGATTGAGCCGAAGATCGGACCTGACCGCTTCATCGGTCTGGAGGAGATCATCGGACTGACCGTGTTTCGCCTGACGACCGGCGGCGCGCAACCGCCGGCGCTGCTGGTCGGCGCTGCGGCGCTGGCGGCAGTGCTGCTTTGCGTTGCAGGGCTGGCGCTGCCATCGCGCGGCAGTGGCGCGTTTCGCTGGCGCTGGATACTCGCGGGGGCGGCAATTACCGCAACGCTGTTCTGGTTGCGCTTTGGGAGACCGTATGAGTACGGTTTTATGAAAGGCGCCGCCTATACCACATGTGTGCTGTGGGGGCTGGCAGCGCACGGGATCGAACGGCTCGTCGAACGCGCTCGCCGAACCGACGCCGTGCTGGCTTCCGGCGCTGCGTTTCTGATCCTGGTCTGCACCGGTTGGGCGCAGGCGCTCACGGTTGCTGACCATATGCGCGGACCGGCGATCTTCACCCGCGATCTGGTGGCATTCGAACCGATAGCAGCGCGCCTTCCGCAAGGAGCGAAGGTGCTGCTGAGCGGTGATGAGACCCTGACCGGTCCGATCAATGGGTTGCTGGCAACGATGCTGTACGGTAAGGAAATCTGGGGGCGTGTGCCTGCCGCGTATACCTCACAGTCCTCCTGGACTCCCGGCGGAACGCCGGACTATGTTGTGCTGGCAGCACGCGAGGCGCCGTGGCCCCTGGAGATCGGCGGACGGGAACTGTGGCGCAGCAGCGTCGTTGCGCTGTACGATCTGCCGACCGATGTCGTGTTCCTGCCGGGGCGCAGTGAGATTCATCGCAACACTCCGGTCGATCCCAAATCGCCTGCCTCGCTGGCGATCTGGCGTCGCGCCGGGCACAACCGCATGCTGACCCCTGAAGACCCTCTGAGCCTGAACCTTACGCAGCGCACGACCATTCATCTGAAGCTGGCATCGCTGACACCGCAGCGCCTTCTGGTGCATGATGACGAGAGTACGCAGACGCTCGCAGTGCAGGCGGGAATAACGACTGTCGAAGCAACCGCTGGTTCGACGGTGCGGGTGATACCTGAAGCGCCGCTCGCGCTGATTTCTGCCGTTCTGCGTCCGGCGGTCTCTCCATCGCCGCTGCCCGCCGCCGCTCTCGACGCAACCCAGGGCGCATGGAGCGTCACTGCCGAACAACAGGGCAATCATCAGTTGGTGATCACCACGCGCCTGGCAAATCCAGGTCGGTATGCACTGCGCTACGAAGTGACAATCATCGAAGACACGTTCAACGCGCCGCGGCGCATTGTGCGTGTGCTCGGCGCTGCGCCGCTGGAAGGCGAGTGGCGTCTGGCGCTCGACCTGGCGCGTGGTGCGTCCGAGGCACGGATGAACGGCAGTCCCACGCCGCTGCTGGAAGCGGAAGTCGCAGCGGCGCCACCCAACGGGCGCTACTTCGGCGTCCTGACGATCTACAGCGGCGGTGCAGCGGTCGCTCAGGCGCCAATCGTTGTGATAAGCGTTACAGACGGCGCGATCACCACCTTCGAGCCGGTGGCATTCTCGGTGGAAAGCGTCCGTGCCGGGTCTGAACCCCTTCCCCTGCCTGCCCACCGACGCGCACTGCTTGACGGAACGCCGCTGATATGCGATCCGTTACGCATTGTGATCGAACAGGCAATCCTTGAACGACACGCGCCTCCTCCCGGCGTCACCCCCGACATGCCGCTTGCTCCCGGCGAACGCCTGACCGTGCAGATATACTGGCGCGCAGCAGCGGATCACGCTTCCTCTGCGGTGATGCCCATGGTGTCGGTGCAACTGCTGGATGATGAGTACCGCAAATGGGCGCAGTGGGACGGATTGACCGGCGGAGACTGGCGACCTGTGCCGGTGTGGACGCCAGGGGAAGCCGTGCGCCAGGATGTACCGCTGACCCTCGATACCGCCACGCCCCCTGGCGATTACCGCCTGATCCTGGTGGTCTACGATCTGGCGACCGGTCGCCCGTTGCCGCTCGATGGACAGGACGCGGCGCCGATCGGGTGGGTGCGGGTACGTTAACGTTGCGCTGTTGCCCCTCACCGTTACGCTCAGCGCGCTTGATCCAAGCGACCCGGGTGCGGGTACGTTAACGTTGCGCTGTTGCCCCTCACCCTCCTGCCTTGCAGGGGCAGGTTTGTTGGAAAGTCCCTGCGTACCATCTTCCCGTTTCAGGCATCAGGACGACCACACGCCCCCTTCTCCCCGTGTGGGAGAAGGGGGCAGGGGGGATGAGGGGGCACAGACGCCTCCCCCTTCTCTCCGTGTGGGAGAAGGGGGCAGGGGGGATGAGGGGGCAAACGCGCACGGGAATGCCGAAAACCGGTCATCTCTCCGACGGTTGAACATTCAGCGTCGATCATGGTATCATAGCCCCATGCCTGACGCATTGGTATAAGACTGATGCGCATATGACCAATCCAGGCTCGATCGTGCGGTTCCGTCAGCGGTTGTGAGCGCGGCTCCCCTCGGCATCCCCCAATCACGTGACGTTGCGCCCGCTCACCGGCAGCAATGATGAGACTCTGCCTCTCTACTGTCGTCTGGAGATGTGGTGGTGAGTTATCACGCGCAACGACCAGAAGACCTGCCAGGACATATTGAGTGTTAAGAACAAGTGTTCACACAATATACTTTGCCTTGCAACTCGTCTGGCGAACGAACTGGCGCGCCGTTGTCGCTCTTGCGGTCGTCATTCTCCTGGAGAGTCCGATTCTTGCGTTCCAACTATGGATTGGCAAGTTAATCATCGATGCGATTGTCGCAGCGATAGGCGGCACTCCTATCTCCCTTACGCTTATCTTCGGACTGGTTGCCGCTGAGGGCGGATTGAAAATCCTGAGCATCTTGTTTCAGCAGATAAACCTGGTCGTACAAAAACGACTGAACGATCAACTAAGTGAAAAGATCAATGGTGATATCCTGGATAGAGTCAATCAGCTCGATCTACGCTTTTTCGAGACAGCTGAATATTACGATAGCCTTGCGCGCGCTCAACAGGAAGCACTCTATCGCCCAACAGAGATACTATTATACAGTGTTCAGATGTTACAGAGTCTGTTGACTCTTGTAGCCCTTATCGTCATACTTTTACAATTCAATCCCATTATCTTCATAGCACTTTTTATTGGCGCTTTTGTTTCGATTTTTGGACAATCCCGACTTGCTGCGTGGGAATTTTCTGTTCTCGATCATCAAATACCCGAAACACGCAAGCTCGCCTATTTGAGTTCCCTGCTTACCACCAGTGGAGCTACAAAAGAAATTCGGATCTTCGGGTTAGGAAATCTCTTTCGTACTGAATATCTAAATCTACTTCGAAAGCACAATGAGGAGAAACGCAATGTTGCACATCATCGTGCCCGGATTGGATTGTTGAGCGGCACAATTGGGGCGCTGATCTTTGCTGGTGTATATTTGTATCTTATTACTGCCGCTCTACGCCGGGATTTGAGCGTTGGTGATTTGACCATGCTCACAAGCACGTTCTTTCAGAGTCAGATATACCTTTCCTCACTTATTGGTACGACTGCCGCCCTCTATCAGGCTGGTTTGTTCCTCAACCATCTTGAAAGATTTATGTCATTTTCTCCAGGTATAGTTAGTCCTTCTGAGCCGCAACCAATCGTCCATCCACTGGAACGTGGTCTAGATTTGATCAATGTTTGGTTCACGTATCCAGAAGCTAAAGATCCCGTCTTACGCAATATCAATCTTATCATTCAACCTGGAGAGATCGTTGCGATTGTCGGAGAAAATGGTGCAGGCAAAACCACGCTCATCAAACTCCTCTGTCGGCTCTACGATCCTACACAAGGCGTGATTATGCTCAACGGTGTTGACATAAAATCATACGATCTTGATCAACTAAGACGCCAATATAGCGTTATATTTCAAGATTTCGTCAATTATCAGGCCACAGTGCGCGAGAATATCGGCTATGGTTACATTCCTTCTTTATCCGATCCTGAACTGGCAGAGATCAAAAAAGCTGCAGAAAGATCCGGAATACATTCATTCATCCAGGACTTACCGCGAGGATATGACACTCTGGTGGGTAAACTCTTTGAAGAGGGGCACGAACTCTCCGGGGGGCAATGGCAAATGCTTGCAGTGGCGCGCGCATTGGTACGTCCAGCAACTGTTGTTATTCTGGATGAACCAACGGCTTCGCTTAGCCCTGCGTCAGAGGTTGCGTTTTTCCATCATCTCAAGCGTAGTCTATCGAAAGACCAGATCGGTATTATTATTTCGCATCGTTTCTCAACAGTTCGCATGGCGGATCGTATTATTGTACTGGAAAATGGTGAGATCCGTGAGAATGGACGACATGAGGATCTGATGGCTCAACAAGGAATTTATGCTCGACTCTACCGTCTGCAAGCGGCATCGCTGGAAGAAGGCGCCTCTTCCTTGAGTCTCTGCAGCGAAGTGCAAAACAGTTGACCGCCGGAATTGCGCGCCTGGTATCATAGCCACACGTCCGACACATTTGTATAAGACTGATGCGCATATGACCAATCCCGGCTCAATTGTGCGGTTCCGTCAGCGGACGCTGCCCCGTCCGCTGTGGCAAGCGGTGGTTGGCGGGTGTGAGAGGAGAGGGGCTGGCGATTGAAATCGCGCCGTGCGGGCGTGCCGCTGAAGGGCTGGCGATTGAAATCGCGCCGCGCGGGCGTGCCGCCGGGCGTCCACCTTCGTGGACGCCGCCCCGTCTGCTGCGGGGCTGGCGATTGGAAATCGCGCCGCGCGGGCGTTTCGCTGAAGGGCTGGCGATTGGAAATCGCGCCGTGCGGGCGTACCGCCGGGCGTCCACCTTCGTGGACGCTTCCCTGTGCGCTGCGGGGCTGGCGATTGACATCGCGCCGTGCGGGCGTGTCGCTGAAGGGCTGGCGATTGAAATCGCGCCGCGTGGGCGTGCCGCTGAAGGGCTGGCGATTGGAAATCGCGCCGCGCGGGCGTTCTGCTGAAGGGCTGGCGATTGAAATCGCGCCGCGCGGGCGTGCCGCCGGGCGTCCACCTTCGTGGACGCCGCCCCGTCTGCTGCGGGGCTGGCGATTGAAAATCGCGCCGTGCGGGCGTGTCGCTGAAGGGCTGGCGATTGACATCGCGCCGCGCGGGCGTGCCGCCGGGCGTCCACCTTCGTGGACGCCGCCCCGTCTGCTGCGGGGCTGGCGATTGACATCGCGCCGTGCGGGCGTGCCGCTGAAGGGCTGGCGATTGACATCGCGCCGCGCGGGCGTGCCGCCGGGCGTCCACCTTCGTGGACGCTTCCCTGTGCGCTGCGGGGCTGGCGATCGGAAATCGCGCCGTGCGGGCGTGCCGCTGAAGGGCTGGCGATTGGAAATCGCGCCGCGCGGGTGTGCCGCCGGGGGAGGGGCTGGCGATTGACATCGCGCCGTGCGGGCGTGTCGCTGAAGGGCTGGCGATTGGAAATCGCGCCGCGCGGGCGTGCCGCCGGGCGTCCACCTTCGTGGACGCTGCTCTGTGCGCTGCGGGGCTGGCGATTGGAAATCGCGCCGCGCGGGCGTGCCGCTGAAGGGCTGGCGATTGACATCGCGCCGCGCGGGCGTGCCGCCGGGCGTCCACCTTCGTGGACGCTGCCCTGTGCGCTGCGGGGCTGGCGATTGGAAATCGCGCCGTGCGGGCGTGTCGCTGAAGGGCTGGCGATTGGAAATCGCGCCGCGCGGGCGTGCCGCCGGGCGTCCACCTTCGTGGACGCTGCCCTGTGCGCTGCGGGGCTGGCGATTGGAAATCGCGCCGTGCGGGCGTTCTGCTGAAGGGCTGGCGATTGGAAATCGCGCCGCGCGGGTGTGCCGCCGGGCGTCCACCTTCGTGGACGCTTCCCTGTGCGCTGCGGGGCTGGCGATTGACATCGCGCCGTGCGGGCGTGTCGCTGAAGGGCTGGCGATTGAAATCGCGCCGCGCGGGCGTGCCGCTGAAGGGCTGGCGATTGGAAATCGCGCCGCGCGGGCGTTCTGCTGAAGGGCTGGCGATTGAAATCGCGCCGCGCGGGCGTGCCGCCGGGCGTCCACCTTCGTGGACGCTTCCCTGTGCGCTGCGGGGCTGGCGATCGGAAATCGCGCCGTGCGGGCGTGCCGCTGAAGGGCTGGCGATTGGAAATCGCGCCGCGCGGGCGTTCTGCTGAAGGGCTGGCGATTGACATCGCGCCGTGCGGGCGTGTCGCTGAAGGGCTGGCGATTGGAAATCGCGCCGCGCGGGCGTGCCGCCGGGCGTCCACCTTCGTGGACGCTGCTCTGTGCGCTGCGGGGCTGGCGATTGGAAATTGCGCCGCGCGGGCGTGCCGCTGAAGGGCTGGCGATTGACATCGCGCCGCGCGGGCGTGCCGCCGGGCGTCCACCTTCGTGGACGCTGCCCTGTGCGCTGCGGGGCTGGCGATTGACATCGCGCCGTGCGGGCGTTCCGCCGGGGGAGGGGCTGGCGATTGGAAATCGCGCCGTGCGGGCGTTCCGCCGGGCGTCCACCTTCGTGGACGCTGCTCCGTCCGCTGTGGCACATGGAGGACACCATGCGACGCAACAAACTTGCTCTCTTCCTTCACCTGGTCTGGGCGACGTGGGATCGCCTCCCGCTCATCACGCCGGACATCGAGCGACGTCTGTACCGCAACATCGAGAGCGAGGCTCGGAAACAGGGTTGCACCGTTCTCGCGCTCAACGGTACGGAGGACCATGTACACTTGTTGGTGATCTTCCCAACCACCATCACCATCGCCGATTTGCTCAAACACGTCAAAGGCGTGTCATCACGTTTTGTCAATGAGACGTTGCGGCCGTCGGCGCAATTCAAGTGGCAAGGCAGTTACGGCGCGTTCACTGTCAGCCGCTGGGACGTTGCCAGGATCAAGGAGTACATCAAACGCCAGAAAGAGCATCATCGGAGCGGTGAACTTGTGCCAGAGTTTGAAGAAACCTTCGAGGAAATAAAGAGTGATGAATAGGACGCTTCCTCACCCGCGCCAGCGGGTGACCGGCCGGAGGCCCGCCAGGGGCGATGTCAATCGCTGGTGCGTGAGGCGGTGAAGGAGGATCGCCCGCGCCGGCGGGCGAGCGGCCGGAAGCCCGCCAGGGACGATGTCAATCGCTGGCGTGTGAGGCGGTGAAGGAGGATCGCCCGCGCCGGCGGGCGAGCGGCCGGAAGCCCGCCAGGGACGATGTCAATCGCTGGCGTGTGAGGCGGTGAAGGAGGATCGCCCGCGCAGGCGGGCGACCGGTCGAAGGCCCGCCAGGGGCGATGTCAATCGCTGCTTCCTCGCCCGCGCCGGCGGGCGACCGGTCGAAGGCCCGCCAGGGGCGATGTCAATCGCTGCTTCCTCGCCCGCGCCGGCGGGCGAGCGGCCGGAAGCCCGCCAGGGGCGATTTCAATCGCTGGTGCGTGAGGCGGTGAAGAAGGATCGCCCGCGTAGGCGGGCGACCGGTCGAAGGCCCTTGAGGGGCGATTTCAATCGCTGGTGCGTGAGGCGGTGAAGGAGGATCGCCCGCGCCGGCGGGCGAGCGGCCGGAGGCCCGCCAGGGGCGATGTCAATCGCTGGTGCGTGAGGCGGTGAAGGAGGATCGCCCGCGCAGGCGGGCGACCGGCTGGAGGCCCTTGAGGGGCGATTTCAATCGCGGGTCCTGCCGCGCCCGCGCCAGCGGGTGACCGGCCGGAAGCCCGCCAGGGGCGATGTCAATCGCTGGCGTGTGAGGCGGTGAAGGAGGATCGCCCGCGCAGGCGGGCGAGCGGCCGGAGGCCCGCCAGGGGCGATGTCAATCGCTGCTTCCTCGCCCGCGCCGGCGGGCGACCAGTCGAAGGCCCGCCAGGGGCGATTTCAATCGCTGGCGTGTGAGGCGGTGAAGGAGGATCGCCCGCGCTGGCGGGCGAGCGGCCGGAGGCCCGCCAGGGGCGATTGCAATCGCTGGTGCGTGCGGCGGTGAAGGAGGATCGCCCGCGCCGGCGGGCGCGCGGTCGGAGGCCCTTCAGGGGCGATTGCAATCGCTGCTGCGCCGCGCCCGCGCAGGCAGGCGCGTGGTCGAGTGCCTGCGTACCATCGCCCGTTTCAGGCATCAGGACGTCCACACTCCCCCTTCTCCCCGTGTGGGAGAAGGGGGTCGGGGGGATGAGGGGGCACAGACACCTCCCCCCTTCGATTGAACATTCAGCGTCGATCATGGTATCATAGCCACACGTCTGACGCATTTGTATGAGATTGATGCGCATATGACCAACCCCGGCTCAATTGTACGGTTCCGTCAGCGGTTGTGGGCGCTGCTCCCCTCGGCATCCCCCGATCACGTGACGCTGCGCCCGCTCACCGGCAGTGATGATGAGACCCTGACTCTCTACCGTCGCCTGATCGACCTGATCGGCTATACGTTGCCTTCGGAACGTATCACGCCAGCTGCGTTTCCTCCGCCGGACGCCGACCACGTTGCTGACGCTGCCAGCGCGCATCTGCTCTGGCAGGCGGCCCGCCTGTCGCTGCGTGAAGGCGCCACGCCGTTTCGTTCGCTTGGACGCATCTCGATCCGTCCGCGCACCTATCAGTTTGTGCCGCTCCTGATGGCGCTGCGCCTCGATCCGGTGCGATTGTTTATCGCCGATGACGTCGGTGTGGGGAAGACCATCGAGGCGCTGCTGGTTGCCCGTGAACTGCTCGACCGCGGTGAGATCGGTCGGTTCTGCGTCCTCTGTCCGCCCGCGCTGTGTGAGCAGTGGTCAAAAGAACTGGCGGAGAAGTTCAACCTGGACGCGGTGATCGTCCGCTCTGGCACGGTCAGCCAGCTGGAGCGCCAGGTTCCTCCCGGCGCAACGATCTATGAGTCGTTCCCGGTGCAGGTGATCAGCATCGATTTTGTCAAAACCGAGCGGAATCGCCACCAGTTTCTTCAGTTTTGCCCCGATCTGGTGATCGTTGACGAGGCGCACGGCGCAGCGGCGGCGCAGGGGCGCGGTCAGCAGGAGCGCCATGCCCTGGTGCAGGATGTCGCCAGGAAGCCGCGGCGCCACCTCATCCTGCTGACCGCCACGCCGCACTCCGGTATCGAGGAGGCATTCCGATCACTCCTGGGGCTGGTGCGTCCTGAGTTCGCCGACTGGCGCCTCGATGCGTTGAGTGATGCGCAACGCAGCGAACTGGCGCGCCACTTCGTGCAGCGCACCCGCCGCGACATCGAGCAGGGGTGGGAAGCGATCACCTGTTTCCCGCAGCGCGAACCGCAGGACGAGACCTACGAATTGTCCGATGGCTACCGTCGTCTCTTTGAGCGCACCTATCAGTTTTGTTTCGAGATCGTGCAGACCGGTGAACACCTCGACGCGCGCCGCCGTCGGGTGCGATCCTGGGGCGCGCTCTCGCTCCTGCGCTGCGTGATGTCGAGTCCGGCAGCAGCGGTTGCGACCCTCGCCAGCCGTGGCGCGCTGGTGTTTGATAGCGATGAAGAGGCGGATTTCCGTCCATTTGTGTTTGAAGTGACCGAAGAACGCGCAACGGACGAGTCGCCGACACCGCCGCTGGAAGCGACGGTCGAAACATTACCGGACGCCGACCGGCGGCGGTTGCGCGACCTGGCGCGGCTGGCGCGCGACCTCTACGGATCGGAGCACGACGCCAAACTGCGCCGCGCTGTCGAGTTAACGCGCCACCTGATCGATGAAGGCTTCCACCCGATCCTCTGGTGTCGCTACGTCGCCACCGCAGAGTATGTCGCCGATCAGGTGCAGCGCGATCTGCCCGATGGTGTCCAGGTTGCGTGTGTGACCGGGCGGATGGGGGACGAAGAGCGGCAGGCGCGAATTGCGGAACTGGACGCCGACCGTCCGCGGGTGCTGGTGGCAACCGATTGTCTCTCCGAAGGGGTCAACCTCCAGTCGCTGTTCACCGCCGTGGTGCATTACGATCTGCCCTGGAACCCGAATCGCCTGGAGCAGCGCGAAGGGCGCGTGGATCGCTACGGGCAACCGGCGCCGCGTGTCAGGGTCATCCGTTTTTTCGGGCGCGACAATCCGGTGGATGGCGCGGTGCTCGATGTGCTGCTCAACAAAGCGCGCACGATCCATCGCACCCTCGGCACGTATGTGCCGGTGCCGGAAGAGAGCGAGAGCGTCACCCAGGCGGTGCTCGAAGCGCTGTTCCTCCGGGGTCGGCGCACGCCAGGCGCACAACTCACCCTCGACCTGGGCATACCGGCGGTTGAAGAGTTGCACCGACGCTGGGATCGCGATGTGGATCGCGAGCGGGTCAATCGCACCCGGTTCGCTCAGCGCGCGCTGAAACCCGAAGAAGTGCAGCGTGAACTCGAAGCGACCGACGCAGTGCTCGGCGATCCGTCCGCCGTGCGCGATTTTGTGCTGGAAACCGCCCAACGCCTCAACCTGCCGATCACGCCAGACCCGAGGCGCGCGGATGTTTTCCGCGTCAGCCTGGCGCCGGATGTGCTGCGTGCTCTGCCCGATGCTATTCGCATGGAACTGCCCGACTCTTCGTCGTCCGCCGCGCGCCGCGCCAACCCCTTCTGGTCGATCAGTTTCATTTCGCCGACGCCGGAGGGTGCGGAGTATGTCGGGCGCAACCACCGCTTCGTCATGGCGCTGGCGCAGTTCCTCTTCGAAGAGGCGCTGGAACGATCCGAGACGGCGATTGCCCGGCGCTGCGGCGCGATCCGCACGCACGCGGTGCAGGAAACGACGACCATCCTGCTGCTGCGGGTGCGCTACATGCTCGAATATCCCAACGCTCAACCCGTGCTGTCCGAAGAAGTGCTGGCGCTCGGCTACCGCGACCATGGCAGCGAGATGCACTGGCTCGACCATGGCGAAGCGCTGAGTCTCCTGGCGTCCGCCCGACCCGCCGCCAACATGCCGCTGGAAGAAAAGCAGACCATCCTGCGTCAGGCGCTCGCGCGCATTGGTGAATGGCGCCCGGTGCAGGGAGGAAGATGGGGCGACGACCATCCGATCCAGTCCGGCATCCGGCAGTGGATCGACCGTCGCGCCGCCGACCTGACCGAAGCGCACAAACGCATCCGCCAGGCAGTGGCGCTGCGGGTGCGCGGGCTTGAGATGACGCCGCAGTTCCCGCCCGATCTGCTGGGAGTGGTCGTACTGGAACGCGCCAACACACGCCTATGAGTCACATCCACGCACCAACTCCGGCGATCCGTCTCGAAGGCGGTCTGCTTGGTCCCGACATTCTGGACGCGGCGCTTGCCGGCGATCTGCCAGGGCAGCAACCGCGCGATTTCGGGCTGGACGGGTCGCGCTCCCTCACCGATGAGATCGCTGGCGCCTTCGCCGACGCCCAGGCGCAGTGGGCGCTCTTCCGCCGCCGCCTGGCGCGCCTGCCGGACGATGACCCGGCGACCGCAATCACCCGCGATGCCTGGGTCATCCCGTTCCTCAGTCTGCTCGGCTACGACCTGCACGCCAACCCGCACCCGTATGCGATCGACGGGGCGCGCTTCGCCATTTCGCACCGCGCTGGCGCTGCGGACGACGCCCCGCCGGTGCATATCGTCGGGGTGCGCCAGGACCTGGGGCGCGTCCCGCCCGCACCCTCCCGAACCGGGGGGGTGCGGATGGCGCCGCACGTGCTGGTGCAGGAGTATCTCAACCGCAGCGAGCAGGTGTGGGGGCTGGTCGCCAACGGGCGCACCCTGCGTCTGCTGCGCAACAGCACGTACCTCCGGCGGCAGGCGTATGTCGAGTGCGACCTGGCGCAGATCCTCGATGAGCAGCGCTTCGCCGACTTCGCCGCGCTCTACCGGCTGATCCACCGCACGCGCCTGCCGCAGACCGCTGCGGACGCGCGCGACTGCTGGCTGGAACGCTACCATCAGCACGCGCTGGAACAGGGCGGACGGGTGCGCGACCGCCTGCGCGACGGCGTGGAACAGGCGCTCCTGATCCTGGCGAACGGCTTCCTGGCGCACCCGGCGAACGGAGCGCTGCGCGCCGCGCTCCGTCTCCCGCCGCCGGGCGAACCGGTCCCGGATGACGTTGCCGCTGCGCTGTATCGCCAGGCGCTGCGCATCGTCTACCGCGTGCTCTTCCTGCTGACCGCCGAAGATCGCGGGCTGATCAGCGACGACCCGCACTACGCGCACTATGGCGTCGGGCGACTGCGGCGACTCCTGACGCGCCGCAGCGCCTTCACCGATCACGTCGACCTCTGGCTGGGGTTCCAGACGCTGCGCCAGATCGTGAGCGATGCGGCGCTGGCCGCGCTGCTGGGCGCGGCGCCGCTCAACGGCGACCTGTTTGCGCCCGTCGATCTCGACGCCGCTGTGATTACCAACCGCGACCTGCTGCACGCCTTCCGCCATCTCGCCTGGTACGGCGATCCGCCGCGCCGCATCAACTATGCGGCGCTCGACACCGAAGAACTGGGGTCGGTGTACGAAAGTCTGCTCGAACTGCACCCGACCATCGCCTGGCGCGGCGCGGTTCCCGTCGTTGCCTTCGCCGCACGCAGCGCCGAACGGCGCGCCACCGGCTCGCACTACACTCCGCCGGAGCTGGTGGCGCCGCTCGTGCAGCACGCGCTGGAGCCGGCGCTGCGGGCGCGTCTTGCGCCATGCCCCACACCTGCCGAACGGGAAGCGGCGCTCCTTGGACTGACCGTGCTCGATCCGGCATGCGGCAGCGGGCATTTCCTGCTGGCGGCGGCGCGGCATCTGGGGACCGAACTGGCGCGCATCCGCAGCGGCGACGCCGCCCCCGCCCCGGAGATCGTCCGTGACGCAGTGCGCGACGTGATTGCCCACTGCCTGTACGGGGTGGACAAAAATCCGCTGGCGGTCGAACTCTGCCGCGTCGCGCTCTGGCTGGAAGGGCATGCGCGGGGCAGGCCGCTCACCTTTCTCGACCACCGCATCCGCTGCGGCGATTCGCTCCTGGGGGTCGCCGACCTGCAGGCGCTCGAAGCCGGCATTCCCGATGACGCCTACCGTCCGCTGGGAACCGACGACCGCGCCCACGCGCGGCAGGTCAAGGCGCGCAACGCGCGCGAGGCGCGCATGGATCTCTTCCGCCACGGGTTCGTCACCGCGCCGCTGGCAGACCTGGCGGCGCAGATGCATCAGGTCGCCGCGATGCCGGATCGAACGGTGGAGCAGGTGCATGCCAAGAGCGCCGCATACCGACGGGTGATCACCCAGGACGCCTATCGCCGCCTGCGCCTGGCGTGCGACGTGTGGACGGCGGCGTTCTTCCAATCCTTCGCACCCCCCCAGTCCCCCCCGCCAACCCCCCACGCACGCGGGGGGGGCATGGGGGTGGTGGGGGTGGCGCTGACGACGATGGCGGTTCAGGAGGCGCTGACGCACGGCGCGCTGAGCGACCCGCGCCAGGGAGCGTTCGTGACCGTCACGCGCGACGAGCGCGCCTTCTTCCACTGGTCGCTGGAGTTCCCGGACGCGGCGGCGGCAGGCGGGTTCGATGTCATCCTCGGCAACCCGCCGTTCATGGGGGGATTGCGCATCAGCGGCGTCGCGGGCGAAGCGTACCGGCGCTGGCTGGAAGCGGCGCTGGTGCCGTTCGGCGGCACAGCCGACCTCTGCGCGGCGTTCTTCCGGCGGGCGTTCGCGCTGCTGCGTCCCGGCGGGCGGCTGGGGATGATCGCCACCAACACCATCGGGCAGGGGGACACGCGCGAAAGCGGGCTGAAGGTCATCCTGGCGCAGGGCGGGCGCATTGCGTTCGCCCGCCGCTTCGTGCGCTGGCCCGGACAGGCGAGCGTCGAAGTCAACCTGGTCGTCATTGAAGCGCCGCGCGCCCGCCGCACGCAGGAGGGGACTGGGGGAGACGGCGGCGCGCTGCTCGACGACCACCCGGTTGCGGCGATCTCGTCGCGGCTCGATGCCGAACCGGACGGCGAACCGGCGCGCCTGCGCCAGAACGACGGCAAGGCGTTCATCGGCGATTTCGTGCGTGGTCTCGGCTTCGTGCTGGAGGCGGCAGAGGCGGAGGCGCTGCTGGCGCGCGACCCGCGCAACGCTGACTGCCTGTTCCCCTACCTGAACGGCGACGACCTGAACACCCATCCGGCGCAGCAGCCGGGGCGATGGGTGATCTGCTTCCACGACTGGGACCTGGCGCGGGCGCAGCAGTACCCCGACCTGCTGCGGATCGTGGAGGAGCGGGTGAAGCCGGAGCGGGAGGGGCTGCGTGGTCCGGGGGACGCGCGCAACCGCGCGGCCTGGTGGCAGTTCGGCGCCTACCGCGCGGGCATGCGTCACGCCATCGCCCCGCTGCGCCGGGTGCTGGCGCGGAGTCGCATCAGTGAGATGCATGCGCCGGTGTTTGTTCCCAAGGGTTGGATATACAATGAGCAACTGGTCGTCTTCGCCTTCGACGACGACTATCACTTCGCGCTGTTGCAATCCGGCGTGCACGAGGCGTGGGCGCGCCGCCAGGCGTCCAGTCTGCGCACCGATCTGCGCTACACCCCCACCGACTGCTTCGCCACGTTTCCCTTCCCGCCGGCGGAGGATGCTGCTCCCGACCTGGCGCGGGTGCTGGCGCACCCGGCGTTCGCGCATGCGGCGCAGATCGGAGCGGCGTACCACGAGCGGCGCCGGGAGGTGATGCAGGCGCGCCGGATCGGGTTGACGAAAACGTACAACCTGCTCCACGACCCCGCCTGCCTTGATGCCGACATTGCAGACCTGCGGCGGCTGCACGCGGCGCTGGATGCGGCGATCCTGGCGTGCTACGGCTGGGACGATCTCGATCCGGGGCACGATTTCCACGCGAACGCGCGCGGGCAGACGCGCTTCGGCATGGCGCCGGCGGTGCAGCGCGCGGTGGTGCAGCGGCTGCTCGACCTCAACCTGGCAGTGGCGACGGGGCGGGTCTGACGCGGTTTTGTTGCATTCCGGTGCGCGTTTGTGCCCCTCATCCCCCCTGCCCCCTTCTCCCACAAGGGGAGAAGGGGGAGGTTGGGGCGTCCTGATGCTCCACATGGGGAGGACGGGGACAGGAAGCGCCAGAGATGCGCAATCCTGGTGGTCAACTGTTCTGCACTTCGCTATAACGCATCCTTAAAAGTGCCAGGCTTATACTATGAGGAACCTTAGAAAAAAACTGCTGGATCAGGCAATCGCTGCAATGATTGCCGCAATTGAGGTATACAACAAACCTGATTTCAAATATCGCGATGAGTGCATTTGTTGTCAACCTGTATGAGAACTGCTGTAGTTCAGCTTTATGCATTGCTGCCTATCAGGCTTCCCCGGCGCGCAGCACCAGCGGCAGATACACCGTCGCGCCGCCGTACATTTCGATATGTGCGCGCAGCACGCCGGGATGGCGATAGAAATAGCGCCAGATGAAGCCATTCTGGTGGTTGACCAGTGCCAGGAACAGCCACTCCTGCACCAGGGCGCTGTAGCGGTCGCTCCACCAGCCGTAGTTGGGGTCGGATGGGTGGACTATCAGCGCGTCGCGGAAGCCGTAACCGGGCGTATAGGCGCAGCCGAGGGTGATGGAAGGCGTTTGCAGGTTTGGTGATGGATGCGGTCATTATCAGGAAAATTGTCTATCAACCAGTGGGTTGGTCCGCAAGGTGCTCAGACAGTGACCGTCTCGAAAGCGACCCGCAGCGGCTCCAGGGCGGCGACGGAGAAATTCAGCCGTTCAAAGCCAATGACCTGTCCAGATTGGTCTTTGATCAAGATAACTTCGTTCCCGGTTTCCTCGCAGACATGCTCGTCGAGCGGATCGCCAAACCAGACTGTGAGCGTATTGCCAGCACGATCGTAGAATACCTTTACTTCGGCCATATACGTGTACCTTCCTTGATAGAGTCTGTCGGGTAAGTCGTTATCAAGAAGCCGTCACCGTTCAATCGCCTGGCTACGGCACAGAACCAGCGCTGCCCTCTAGCACGGTAGAAGAGATGCACAGCAGGATCGCTACGGCTCTGCCGGATTTCATCCGGTTGTTCCAGCACTTCCTGTACTGCTGCCTCTTGCCCGGCCATAACGGGATGCTTGATGGTGGTGATCAACTCCCAGTAATCGCGGGTCACACGGACCCGAAAACCAAAGAGGTGTCTCGACCTCAAATAGCACTGTGCCTGCAAACATGTTCTCCGTCATACTCCTGATTATATCACGTCGTGCCTTTTTCTTCCCATTTTTGACCAACACGAAGGAGAGCGACCACGTCCGCCTATGCCCGCCTGTGCTGTGGTAGATGGATACATGTTTGTCCAGACTCCCGTGCGCTTTTGATCCCTCGTGGGAGAAGGGGGAGTTTGAGCGACCTGATGCCTGAAGCGGGAGATGACGCGCAGGATCTTTCCAAAACAACTACCATTACGCAAGGAGCAGCGTGCTTTGTGCTGCTCACACACTGGCTATGTCAATGATAAGCAGCCCGCATACAATCAGGGCGGCTATGGATGAGACCAGCGTCACCAGACCGGTGCCTGTCAGAAGATGCAATTCGATGGCAGTTGTTCTTGACAGATCGGGCCAGCGCTTCCGGGGCGAACGCGGCAAGGCTTTCCACTGGTAAACGACGCTGCGGATGCCGAAGCCGCTCCATAAACTGAACGTGATCAACCAACCGACCAGCGTTGCAGACAGGTCCCAGGCGGCCCGGTCGAGGGATGCGCCGACGATGGCGAAGATCGGCGCAAGGAGCCAGACGACGAAGAAATGCAGCGTTGGGTCACGCAAGAGCCGCATGTTGGTTTCACCCCAGGCAGGCTGACGTGACGCGAAGAGACGCGCTCCGCAATAGTCCCGCCGGTGCAGCGCACTACGCGAATAGAGTGGCAACCGGCTCATCAGGGTTTCATTGTGCGATATATATGCTGTATCTGTGGTAAAAGCGCCGGAATATCTTCCGTCGCCGTCTTCCATACGACTCGGAGATCAACTCCCATGTACTGGTGAATCAGCTTGTCCCGCATGCCTGCCATCGCCTTCCAGGGGATCTGCGGATAAGCAGAGCGGAATGTATCAGGGAGGCATTTTGTTGCTTCGCCAATAATTTCGAGCGCTCGAATGACCGCAAAGGCGGTTTTATCGTCCTCTTGAAACTGTTTCTCACTTAATCCTTCGATAAAACGACCGATTTTCTCCATTGCGTCAATAATATCGCTGAGATAATCGCTATATGAACGCTCTGATGTCATAGATAGTGTACCTCAGTACGGATACGTGCACCAATTTCTGGTTTTAATGCACTTTCCATAACCAAATCAACACGCATACCTAATAAATCAGAAAGGTACTGCTCCAGTGAGATGTACTTTAACAACCCAGGTGTACTACGAAACGATACAAGAATATCAATATCGCTCTCAGCGTGTTGCTCATTTCGTACATACGATCCAAAGACGCCAAGCCATTCTACATCATATTCCTCGCGGAGTTGAGGCAAGATATTCTGTAATTGCTGGATAATGGGTTCAATCGGTGGTGGTCGGCGTACAATAGTTGCCATAGGAGTTCTCGTCCCTTGAGCGCCACGAGTAGTGTCAGTAGTATACCACGTTCAAATACGTCTGTTGGCTATCCCAACGATAAGCAGCCCGCAGACCATCAGGGCGGCTATGGATGAGACCAGCGTCACCAGACCGATGCCTGTCAGAAGATTCAATTCGATGGCGGTTATTCTCGACAGATCGGGCCAGCGCTTCCGGGGCGAACGCGGCAAGGCTTTCCACTGATAGACGACGCTGCGGATGCCGAAGCCGCTCCATAAACTGAGCGTGATCAACCAGCCGACCAGCGTTGCAGACAGGTCCCAGACGGCCCGATCGAGGGATGCGCCGACGATGGCGAAGATCGGCGCAAGGAGCCAGACGACGAAGAAATGCAGCGTTGGGTCACGCAGGCGCCGAGTCCTCCGGTTATCAACAGACCTGTTCTTCCCGAAATGTCTCATCGACCGCGCTCTGCACCCTTCGACAGGCTCAGGGCCAACGGACTGACCGTTGCCTGAAGCGATGCACTTCCCCGACCACGCAGTGAGTTTCACCGACTGACTTCGCCTTGCCGGCGCCAATGCGTCTTCAGGTCTCCGCCCTCTGATAGCATCGTGCGTTGGTTTCACCATAGGCGGGCTGACATGAAGCAGTGTATATCAACTCACACTCTCTGTAAATCGAATGAGCGATTAATCGGCTGCCTGCCCTGAAGCGCTGCGATAAGCGATGGGCGCAACGCCCATCAGTCGCTTGAACGCTTTGCTGAATGCCGCTTCGGAGCGATAGCCGACGCGGGCGGCAATGTCACCGATACGCAGAGAGGGGTCTTCGATCAACAGGCGAGAAGCAATCTGCATCCGCCAGCGCGTCAGGTATTCCATCGGCGGTTCGCCGACCAGCGCAGTGAAGCGGGACGCAAATGTTGAACGTGAGCATGCCAGCGCGCGCGCCAGGGATGCGACCTGCCAGGCATGGTGTGGCTGTGCATGCATGAATGCCAGCGCCTTTCCAATCTATATCTGGGAAGCGGAAGACGGCACGCAGTTCTACGGCTTTCCCCACCAGGAAGGACCGCCCTTGCATCGGACGCCCGACCGGGAATTGCTTTGATATCTGTGCCTGGCGACAAGACAACTTGCAGATGGCGGTCGGCGTTTTGGCGACGTAGAGCGTGTCTGGCGCCTGCGGATCATCACCAGCGCATTGAACAAGGCGCTGCTGTCAGGCGGTAGCTCCCAGTCGTGGTCTGGGGCAATATGAAGGGCATATACGTCATCAAAATTTTACTGTTGCTCACTTAATCCTTCGATAAAGCGGCCGATTTTCTCCATTGCGTCAATAATATCGCTGAGATAATCGCTATATGAACGCTCTGATGTCATAGATAGTGCACCTCAGTACGAATACGTGCACCGATTTCTGGTTTTAATGCACTTTCCATGACTAAATCAACACGCATACCTGATAAATCAGAAAGGTACTGCTCCAGTGAGATGTACTTTAACAACCCGGGCGTACTGCGGAACGATACAAGAATATCAATATCACTCTCAGCATGTTGCTCATTTCGCACATACGATCCAAAGACGCCAAGCCGTTCTACATCATATTCCTCGCGGAGTTGAGGCAAGATATTCTGTAATTGCTGGATAATGGGTTCAATCGGTTGTGGTTGGCGTACAATAGTTGCCATAGTAGTTCTCGTATCTTGAGCGCCACGAGTAGTGTCAGTAGTATACCATACCTGGTCGGCACACTGCGGTTCGTAGCCGCGCCAGCGCGATGTCAATCGCCCGCCCCCGCCCGCCGCCGCGCCCCCACTCCTCTGCTGGCGGGATGTGCTACAATGCACGGCATATGACACCAGCATACGACGTGATCATCATCGGACTCGGCGGTATGGGGAGCGCCGCAGCATACCACGCAGCACGGCGCGGGCGGCGCGTCCTTGGCATCGAGCGTCACACGATCGCCCATACCCTTGGCTCCAGCCACGGTCGGTCGCGCATCATCCGTCAGGCGTATTTTGAGGACCCGGCATACGTGCCGTTGCTCTTGCGCGCCTATGAACTGTGGCGGCAGATCGAACGCGACAGCGGCGCGCATCTGTTGACCATCACTGGCGGGTTGATGATCGGTTCTCCTGAGAGTCATACCGTCGCCGGGGCGCTGCGTAGCGCGCAGGAACACGGGCTGGAGTACGAACTGCTCGACGCCGCCACGATACGGCGCCGTTTTCCGCCGCTCCGTCCGCCGGAGGGAACCGTTGCCCTGTACGAACACCAGGCTGGTTTCGTCCGCCCCGAAACCAGCGTCGCTGCGCACCTGCGACGCGCTGTGGCGCTCGGCGCCGACCTGCGCTTCGAGGAGCCGGCGCTGGCATGGGAAGCCGACGCAGGTGGAGTGACGGTAACAACGACGCGCAACCGCTATACCGCCGAACGCCTGATCGTTGCGCCCGGTCCGTGGGCGCCGCGTCTGCTGGCGGATCTCGGCGCGCCGCTGGTGGTGGAGCGACAAACGCTCCACTGGTTTGCGCCGAAGGGCGGCGTTGAGCCGTTTCTGCCCGACCGCTTTCCGATCTATATCTGGGAAGCGGAAGACGGCACGCAGTTCTACGGCTTTCCCCACCAGGAAGGACCGCCCGGCGGCGTCAAGGTTGCGCTCTTCCGCGCCGGTGAACCGTGCGACCCCGATACCGTTGATCGCGCGGTGCATCCCGCCGAGATCGCCGCCATGCGCGCAGCCATCGCCCATCTCATTCCGACGCTCAACGGCAAACATCTGGCGTCGGCAGTCTGTATGTACACCACAACGCCAGACCAGCACTTCGTCGTCGGCTTGCACTCGCAGCATCCCAACGTCGTCATCGCCTCACCGTGCTCCGGTCATGGCTTCAAGTTCGCCAGTGTGATGGGAGAAATCCTGACCGATCTTGCCCTTGACGGCGCCACTCGCCACCCGATCCGGTTGTTCGATCCGCAGCGGTTTCACTGAATGATGAAGATGGGAACGTCGAACCGGCTCACGCGGAGGCGCGAAGGCGCGGAGAGAGGGAGCGCAGTGCTCATATGGTGGAGATTGAGAATTAAGTCCGATATGCGCCTCTTGCCGTCGGGGTGAACCCCTCGGCTAGTCAAGGCGAAGCCCGCCTGCGCGGGCGAGAGCGGAATAATTACTCAAAGACCATCAGCCCTCGGCTATGCAAGGCGAAGCCCGCCTGCGCGGGCTGCAGTGAGCCTATCGCCTATCGCCTATCCAGGGCGAAGCCCGCCTGCGCGTCACGCGACCTCCAACGGTGACCCTCTCGACCATCGACTATCGGCTATCGGCTATCGGCTATCGGCTATCGGCTATCGGCTATCGGCTATCGGTCATCCGGGGCAAATCCCGCCTGCGCGGGCTAGCAAAGTGAGGCACAGTGAAACATCGCGTCCTTATTCTCTCCACCAGCGCCGGTTCCGGGCACAAATCCGCCGCAGCCGCGCTCGAGAAGGTCTTTCAACGTTCGCCGCAGGTCGAAGAACTCGTCAATCTCGATGCGCTCGAACGCACCAACGAACTGTACCGCGCCTTCTACTCCGATCTCTACCTGCGGTTGGTGCAGGAGCGTCCGCAACTCGTCGGTTGGTGGTATCAGGCGAGCGACGAACCGTGGAAGACCGACACCTTCCGCCTGCTGTTCGACCGGATCAACGCCGACCCGCTGACCCGCTTCATTCGCGAGTTCCGTCCCACGATCACCGTCTGCACTCACTTCATGCCCGCCGGCATCGTGGCGCAGTTGCTAGCAGAAGACGCCATCGACACCCGGCTGGCAATTGTGACCACCGATTACGACTTCCACTCGATGTGGCTCAGTCCGAGATTCAATCGCTACTTTGTCGCGCTGGAAGAAACAAAGGTGCATCTGATGGCGCTCGGACTGCCGGAGGATCGCATTACCATCTCCGGCATCCCGGTCGATCCCGCTTTCGAGGCGCCGATCAACCGCGACGAGGTCCTGGCGCACTACCACCTGCGCCCCGACCTGCCGATGATCCTGGTGTCGGCAGGTGCAGCGGGCATTGGTCCAGCGCGCGACGTGGTGCAGCAGATCATGACGATGAAGACGCCATCACAGGTCATTGTGGTATGCGGCAGGAATGAAGAACTGCGCAAAGAACTCATTGAATTGACCGAACCGCAGGCGAAACGCTTCCGTTTACTGGGATTCACCGACGATATGCCATCGCTGATGAAGATCGCAACGATCCTGATCGGTAAGCCGGGCGGATTGACTTCTTCTGAAGCCATGGCTGCCGGATTGCCGATGGTCATCATCTCGCCTATTCCCGGTCAGGAAGAGCGCAACAGTGATCACCTTCTCGAAGAAGGGGTGGCGCTGCGCTGCAATCAGATGACCACCCTTGCCTACAAAGTTGATCGTCTGTTGCAGAACCCCGAACGCCTGGCGCGTATGCGCGAAAACACCCGCAACATTGGACGTCCCGACGCTGCGCGCGTGATTGTCGATACATTGCTCCACGAAGTGAACGAGCCGGTGGTGATCGAGGAGTCGCCGCCGATCAGGATTCTGCCATTTCGTATCAATCTCGCCGACCTGTTTGACCCGCCGCTGGCGGACGATGACCGGTTCACCATTGTCGATGCGCTGAGCGGCGAGCTGATCGACGAAGTGACCGGCAAAGAGATGCGCGTCCTGTTCGACAACCTGGAGATCGAGAGCACCACCGACGCCGATTTCTACATCAACCGCGATACCCTGGCGCTGCTCGCCGATCGCGGCGCGAGTCCGCACCTGATTGACGTGTTGCAGCGCGCCCTCGGCAACCGCGACGAGTGCGACATCCGCTGGCGACGCCAGTAGGGACGCTCCTGGAGCAGCACCCCCTGGAAGCGCGCGCCGCCGATGCCCCTGGAAGCGCGCGCCGCCGATGCCCCTGGAAGCGCGCGCCGCCGATGCCCCTGGGAGCGCGCGCTGCCGATGCCCCTGGAAGCGCGCGCCGCCGATGCCCCTGGAAGCGCGCGCCGCCGATGCCCCTGGAAGCGCGCGCCGCCGATGCCCCTGGAAGCGCGCGCCGCCGGCGCGCCCCGCTCCGCAAAACCTCCACATCCCACACCCACAACCTCCACACATCCTCTGCAGATCGCATGGTTGTGTTTTCTTAACCAACAGTCATGCCCCGCTTCCGCTTCACCCCGCGCATTGCCGGTGGATACCCTGTATACTTAAGGTTGCGCACTGTCTGCAACCATCGTTCGGCGAGGACGCTATGAGAACGCTCACCTTCATTCTTGGCATGGAGCGGTTCAACGCTCATATCTGGGAAGAAGTCGAACAGAACCTGCGCCAGTCTGGTGTCGAGGTGCGGCTGCTCCGCTTCCACGACGGGCACGTCGAGCGACGCGATCCGGCGCTTGCGGAGGCGATTGCGCAGGCGGATGTTCTCTTCATCACCCTGATCAACATGCGCGACCAGGCGCAGTGGTTGAAGGAACAGATCGACCGTGCCGGTACGCCGACGGTGTTCGCGTTCGAGAGCATGCCCGAAGTCATGGCGCTCACCCGCGTCGGCGAATATCGGGTTCAGAATGGCGGGCGGGCGTCGATGCCGAAGCCGATGCAGGCAGTCCTGCGCCTGATGACTCGCGGACGCGAAGAAGACACCCTCTACGCCTACACCAAACTGACCAAACTCACGGCGAAACTGTTGCCGCTCATGCCCCCCAAACTGAAGGATTTCCGCACCTGGCTCAGCGTCAATATCTACTGGAACCAGCCCGACCCCTACAACCTGACGCAGATGGTCCGCCTGATCCTGCGCGACTGTCTGGGGCAACGCCTCGACGTGGCGCCGGTGCGCATCATCCCGATGATGGGGTGCTTCCATCCCGCAACCGACGAACTCTTCCCCAACCCCGACGCCTACCTGAAGTGGTATCGGAAACAGCGCGACCCGAAGCGCAGAAGGGGCGCTGCGAACCCTGCCGATGCACCACTGGTGGCGATCCTCACCTTCCGCAAGCATATCGTTCAGCGCCAGCAGTATGTCGCCGACCTGATCGAAGCGCTGGAGGCGCAGGGGATGGCGGTGCTGCCGATTGTGGTCAGCGGCATCGAGATGCACGTCGCAGTGCGCGAATGGGTGGCGCGGCAGAAGGTCGATCTGATTATCAACACGATGGGCTTCCCGATCATCGGCGGACCGGCAGGTTCCACCAAACCGGGGCAGCACCGCGAGACGGCGATCAACCTGCTGGCGGGCATCGATGTGCCGTACATGATCATTCAACCGCTGCAAATGCAGGAGATTGAGCACTGGCATACCCATGGCGTCGCGCCAATGCAGGCGGTGATCATGTACGACCTGCCGGAAATGGACGGCAGCACTGCGTCAGTTGCGCTCGGCGCAATCCACGAACAACGGATCGTCGCCACACCTGATCGCCTGGCGCGCGCGGCGCGTCTGGTGACCGGATGGGTGCGTCTGCGGCGCAAGGCGAATGCCGAAAAGCGCGTGGCGCTGGTGATCTACAACTTTCCGCCCGGTCTGGGGAAACTCGGTACAGCGGCGCTCCTCGACGTACCGGCAACGTTGCACGCGATCCTTCAGCGTCTCGCCGCCGAAGGGTACCGCGTGGAAGGCGTTCCGGCGACGGTTGAAGAACTGGCGCGGCAGATCGCCGCTCTTGATGTCGCCGATGAACCGCAAACCCTCGCGTCAACGCGCACAGTCGTGCCGCTGGCGGAGTATCACGCCATCGTTCCTGCCCCGCACGCAGAACGGATTGATCGCAAATGGGGGTCGCCTCCTGGAGAAATCGCCCCGCATGGGCGTGATGCGATCCGCCTCGATACCCTCTCCTTCGGCAACGTCATCGTTGCGGTTCAGCCGCCGATGGGCGTCCCCGGCGACCCGATGCGCCTGCTGTTCGACCGCGATTTCACGCCGCACCACCAATATGTGGCGTTCTACCGCTGGCTCACGCAACGCTGGCGCGCCGACGCCATCGTGCACGTCGGGATGCACGGCACTGCTGAGTGGATGCCGGGGCTGCAATTAGGGTTAACCGAAAATTGCTGGCCCGATCTGTTGCTCGGCGATGCGCCGCACCTCTACCTGTACCCGCTGAACAATCCGGCGGAAGCGGCAATTGCCCGGCGACGCGGCTACGCGACGATCATCAGCCATCTGACGCCGCCGTATGCGCGCGCGGGGTTGTACCGGCAACTGGCGATCCTCCGCGCCGAAATGGAACAGTACGAAGCGCGCAGCAACGACTATGACGCGCACACCCTCTACGAGCGGCTGCCATTCCTGAGTTCACAGTTTCCCGATCTGGCGCCGCTCCCCGGTGAAGCTGCCGACGCATTCCTGCGGCGTGTCCGCCGGTATCTGGATGATGTCGAGCAGCGGTTGATCCTTGACGGACTGCACATCTTTGGCAAAGCGCCAGCGCCGGATCGCGCAGCCGCACTGATCGAAGCAGCTCTCGATGTGTCACGCGAGGGTCGCCTGGGGCTTGCCAGCGCATTGCGCGGCGTCGGTGTGCCTGAAACGCAAATCGCTCAGGCGCGCGCCGATTTTGTGCGGCGCTTCATCATCGAACGGCAGACGCTGCATCTCGATGAGTGGCTCTCCACCTTTGGACGTCCTGCCGATGTCGGCGTGCTGTTCGATCCGCAGTTCTACATCGATTACGGGCGCGCCATGCTCGATGGTCTCTTGCAGGCGCCCGGCGAACTCGACGCACTCATCCACGCCCTCGACGGCGGGTATGTCCACCCGGCGCCCGGCGCAGACCCCGTGCGCGCCGGTGTGGCCGCTCTGCCAAGCGGACGCAACATTCACAGTATCGATCCGTGGCGGCTCCCGTCGGACGCTGCGCTGGTGCGCGGTCAGCAGATGGCGGAGCGCCTGCTGGAGCAACACCTCCAGCACTCGTCGAACGGGGCGTACCCGCAGATGATCGCACTCACGCTGTGGGCGCTTGACACGATCAAGACCGAAGGTGAAAGTATCGGTGCGGTGCTGGCGCTGGTCGGTGCGCGTCCTGAGCGCGACGGGCAGGGCAAAATCTGGCGCTATGACCTTATCCCGCTGGAAGAACTCAGACGTCCGCGGATCGATGTGCTGCTCGATGTCAGCGCCATTTTCCGCGACACCTTCCAGATCAGTCTCGATCTGCTCGACGATCTGTTCCGCCGCGCGGCGGAAGCGGACGAACCGCCGGAGCGGAACTTCGTCCGGGCGCATGCGCTGGAACAGCAGGCGCGCGGCTTGAGTTGGGAACAGGCGACGGCGCGCATCTTCACCCAGGCGCCCGGCAGGTACGGCACCGGCGTGGACGAACTGGTGGAAGAGGGTCAGTGGCAGAACACGCACGACCTGGCAGACATGTATGTCCGCCGCAACGGGTACGCCTATGGCGGCGGGCGCGGTGGGCAGGAAGCTGCCGAAGCGCTGCGCGGTCTGCTCGGCGCCGTCGATCACGTCTTCCAGGCGATCGACAGCGTCGAGTATGGTTTGACCGATATGCAGCACTACTACGG
The DNA here is from genome assembly GCF_000016665.1 of Roseiflexus sp. RS-1. NCBI lineage: Bacteria > Bacillati > Chloroflexota > Chloroflexia > Chloroflexales > Roseiflexaceae > Roseiflexus > Roseiflexus sp. RS-1. Next base: position 3,119,568 of record NC_009523.1, on the reverse strand, counting down.
ACACAGCGGCGCGATCCGACTGGCAGCGGGGCGCGAGCGTGGCGGCGACGTGCCGTTGAGTTATGCGGAAACCCACACTGGCGTCGTGCGCATTGGGTCTGCGGATCAGTTCATTCGGTTGGAGGCGCGCACCAAACTCCTCAACCCGCGCTGGTACGAAGCGATGCTTCAGCACGGGTACGCTGGCGCAGCCGAGATCGGCAACCGCTTCACCTATCTGCTGGGATGGAGCGCCACCACCGGCGCCGTCGAAAAATGGGTCTACGACCAGATGGCGGAAACGTTCGTGCTTGACGAAGCCATGCGTGAGCGGTTGGCGCAGGCGAACCCGCGCGCTGCGCGCAACGCCGTCGCCCGTCTCCTCGAAAGCCACGGGCGCGGGTTGTGGCAGGCTGATGATGAGACCATCGAACGCCTGCAGATGATCTACGCAGACCTGGAAGATCGCCTGGAAGGGGTGACGTTCCCGTAGGGGCGCTGCAGCGCCCCGACTGCGGCGCAGCGCCTCTACGGGCATCGGGGGCGCCAGGGGCGCTGCAACGCTGCGCCCCTCCTACACCTCGATACTCTCGGCAGCCGTATCGATCATGCGGAGCAGTTCATCGCGCGAGACGCGCCGACCGCGCGAGCGAATCCAGCGCGCAAACCAGCGCAGGTTGTTGTGGAACGCGATGATCGCTTCTTCTTCTGATAACTCCGGCACCTTCTGACGGAGCAATGCCAGGATCGCCTCACGCTCCTCGCTATCGATCTCCGGGATGCTCATAAGAATGCGCTCTGCGCGCAGGAAGAAGATCTCGCGCTCCAGCGGCGGAAATTCATCGCCGATCTGTCGGATATTCCCCAGATAACAAATAGTTCGCTGACGTGGCGAGTCGTTTTCGTCACGATAACTTTCCACCAGATACGCATCGTGGAACGAAACGTTTGCCGCACCGGCGTTTTTGTGTTTACGAACGATCCAGCGTATGTACATGGTTACCCCTGTGACCCTTCTCCAGCACGCGGTTTCCTGAACAGCCTTGCAAATACTCCCTGCTTCAGTAGTATAACATGCTCTTCAGAAAGCGCTCCGGAATACAAATCGCTGCTAACGACGGCGCTCCACACCGATCCGCGCGCAGAGATGCGCCAGCGGACAAACACTACAGCGCGGCGAGGTCGGGTGGCAGATATTCTGCCCAAGGGTCACCAGCAACCCGTTAATCTCCTTCCAGTATTCCGGCGGCAGAATCTCACGCAGTCTCATTTCCGTCTCTTCAGGCGTTCTGGTTTGCACATAGCCCCAACGATTACAGATGCGGTGAACGTGGGTGTCAACACAGATCCCCGGCAGATCGAAACCGGCGGTAAGCACCAGGTTGGCGGTTTTCCTCCCGACGCCGGGCAGTGCCAGTAACGCATCGAGATCGGCAGGAACCTCGCCGCCATACTGATCGATAAGGATTTGACAGATCGTGCGGATCGTGCGCGCTTTGTTGCGGTAGAAGCCGACCGGATAGATCAGTGCGGCAATCTCGTCTTCGCCAAGCGCCAGCATCTTCTCCGGCGTGTCGGCTGCTGCAAACAGACGTGGCGCGACCACAGCGGTCATGGTATCTTTGGTGCGCAGGCTCAGGATCGTGGCGATCAAAATACGAAACGGGTTACGCGCCTCTTCCTCGCCCATGCCGTCGATCAGCGGCTTGGGGAAACGCGGCATCTCGGCGCGCAGGATCGCCATCGCAGCGTGGATGTCGAATCCGGTCAACGTTCGCCTTCCTGTCTCACCTCAATCGCAAGCAGACCAATGAGCGCCACTTCGATGAGTTTGTCGAGGTACGCGATCAGGGAGCGTTCGCCCACAACCGCCCATCCGACGATGGTTATCGCGGTGTAGCCGATCAGCGCCCATCGCAGGCGGCGACGATATACAGCCAGTTGAGGCAGATAGAGCGCCGCCGTCAATCCGATATACCCCGCGCCGTTGAGGTAAAACATGATCAGGTTCGTCGGCAGCGCCAGAACAATGTGGATGATCGCCGTCGCCAGCGCCAGCAGGACAACCCCGACTTGTACCGGACCGACTGTTGCCTGCTTTTCCACCATACGCCCCTCGTCTCTCATCGCCGACGTTCACCCCCCGACGCGCACCGTTCACCCCCCAACGTTCAACGTTCAACGTTCAACGTTTACCCCGTTCACCGTTCCACCTCCCCAACGTTCAACGTTCAACCTTCACCGTTCACCCCCCAACGTTCAACGTTCAACCTTCAACGGTTCAACGTTTACCCCGTTCACCGTTCACCAAGGCGCAACCTTCAACGGTGCAACGTTCAACCTTCAACGGTGCAACGTTCAACCTTCAACGGTGCAACGTTCAACCTTCAACGGTGCAACGTTCAACCTTCACCCTTCAACCCCCAACCTCCACTCCCAGCGCCCGCGCAACAGTGAAAATGTCTTTGTCACCGCGCCCCGACAGGTTAATCAGGATGATCTGATCCGGGCGCATGGCAGGCGCGATCTTGATCGCTTCGGCTACCGCGTGAGCGCTCTCCAGCGCCGGGATGATCCCTTCGAGTCGCGCCAGCGTCTGAAAGGCGTCGAGCGCTTCTTCGTCATCGGCTGTGGTGTAGGTGGCGCGCCCCTGATCGTGAAGCAGCGCGTGCTCCGGTCCAACCGCAGCATAGTCGAGACCAGCCGAAATGCTGTGCGTCAATCCGATCTGCCCATCGTCGTTCTGCAACACATACGTGTAGGTTCCCTGCAACACTCCCGGTCGCCCGCCGGAGAAGCGCGCGGCGTGGTCACCAAGGGTCGTACCGCGTCCCCCTGCCTCAACGCCGCGCAGTTCAACCCCTTCATCGGCAATGAACGCACTGAAGATGCCGATGGCATTCGAGCCGCCGCCAACGCATGCCAGCACAACATCGGGCAAACGCCCGGTCGCCGCAAGAATCTGTTCGCGCGCCTCTCGTCCGATGATGCTCTGAAAGTCGCGCACCATGGTCGGGTACGGATGCGGACCGAGCGCCGAACCGAGCAGATAATAGGAGTCCGGATTGGTCACCCAGTCGCGCATGGCTTCGTTGATGGCATCCTTAAGGGTACGGGAGCCGCTGGCGACCCCACGCACCTCCGCACCCAGCAGGCGCATGCGGAAAACATTCGGTTGCTGGCGCGCCATGTCATCGACACCCATGTAGACCACACATTCCATCCCCAGCAGGGCGCACACAGTCGCCGTCGCAACACCATGCTGCCCGGCGCCGGTTTCGGCGATGATCCGCCTTTTGCCCATACGTTTTGCCAGCAACCCCTGACCGAGCGCATTGTTGATCTTGTGCGCGCCGGTGTGCGCCAGGTCTTCTCGCTTGAGATAGATCTGCGCTCCGCCAAGGTATTCCGTCAGACGCCGGGCGAAGGTGAGCGGTGTCGGTCTCCCGGTATAACTGCGGTGCAGACGATCCAGTTCCGCCCAGAAGGCGGGGTCCTGACGCGCAGCCGCATACGCCTGCTCGAGCGCCGTAACTGACGTTGCCAGCGTTTCGGGAATGTAGGCGCCGCCGTAGGGACCAAAACGACCGGATCGGACAGTATCAATGGTCGGATCCTGATGCACGCTCGACGTCATATATGCTCCTCAGCAGAAGTTCAGGATGCATCGCCAAGTCGGCGAGTCGCATAGATTAATTCACGGGTGACGATGCTGGCGGCGCGCCCGTTGCGCTCGATGGTCGCCGCCTGTTCACGAGCGGCAGCGGCAAGCGCCGGTTCGCCGAGTTCATCGAAGCGCGCGGCAGCGGCGCGCATCAGACGCGCCGCTTCGATCGAGTCGGATGCGGCGATTGCACGACGCATCAGGCGAGCTGCCATTGCCCGCGCCGCTGCCGCGCGCACATCGTCGCTCAGTGGCGGGGCGCCGTGTGCGATGGTCGCCCTGATGTCCGCTTCCGCCAGACGCACCCCCGCCGACCGCGCCGCAACTCCGGCAATCCATAGCGGCCCGGGGTTTGCTGCCGGTACGAGGAATTCCAGCAGCAGCGTCACCGGCGATCCGGCGGGCAGATCCCCCAGGAGAACGGAAACGACATCAGATGCCCCGGTGCCGGTCGGCTCGGCGAGAATTGCCAGCACCGGTCGCGTACGGGTGACCCGCCGCAGCATGACGCCACGCATCGGGGCGATAGCAATGTCCACCCCTGGCAGAGCGGCTGCGCGCGCCGACTCGAGTTCGGCGCTGATAGCGCGCGGGATGGCAGAAGCGCGCTTCAAAAAGAGAGCATTTCCCCCGCTCCGGTCGGCAATCCCTGTCAGCAGATCGTCCTGAAACTCACCACCCAGACCGATGGTGGTGATGGCGATATGCTCGTCAGCCGCCTGGTCGGCCAGCGTCAGACAGGCCGCCGGATCGCGGGTGAAGCCATCGGTCAGCAGCAGAACCCGGTTGGCGCGGCGTGCGTCGCGGTTGGCGCGGATCTGATTGAGCGCCAGCGCAATCCCGTCTGCCAGATTTGTGCCATCCCCCAGATCAAGACCGGGCAACCGTTCGATGGCACGTACCAGCGTGACCCGATCCGAACCGACCATCCCCGGTATCAGGAGGAGGGCGTGATCGGCAAAGACGACCAGCGACAGCCGATCATTCCGGTCGAGCCGTTCGACCACGGTGTGCAGCGCATGGACGACATGATCGAGGGCGCTCGATGCTGCCTTGCGCACCTCCTGCGGCACCGAACCGCTCAACTGCCATACCGGAACGCCATCAACCAGCGTCTCCTGCGCTGAGCCGTTGCGCAACAATGAGCGAAACTGGGTTTCATCAACGATGGGAATGCGCATTGAGCGGCTCGCGTCTGCGACCAGCGCCCAGTTGACCGGGCGCACGCCAGCGTCGCCGGTTGCCGCAGCACGCACCGTGAGTAACACGTAGCAGACCTGCGGTTCGCAGCGCGCTTCGAGGATCAGTGGTCCTGGGCTGGTGGAAAGTGTCAGGGTTGGCATGCTATCCATTATACTATAGAGACCGCAGACCTCAGTATGATCGGAAAGGGTGCAAGCGTGTCCGAATCTTCGGTTCTCGAACAGGCGACTGAACGCCCTGTCACCCGCCTGGCGCGGGCGCTGCCATATCTGGTGCTCTTCGGCGGGGTGATGGTCGCTGCCGCTGCTGCGATCATGATCCGCTATGCTCAGGCAATGGAGATGCCCTCGATAACGATTGCCGCCGGTCGGTTGGGGCTGGCAGCGATCATCCTGCTGCCCATCGCCTGGTCGCGCGCGGGGAATGAACTGCGCCGCCTTTCACGGCGCGATCTTCTGCTCGGCGTCGCTTCAGGCGTCTTCCTGGCGGTCCACTTCGCCGCCTGGATCTCATCACTGGCATACACCTCGGTCGCGTCGTCGGTTGCGCTCGTATCGACCAACCCGCTGTGGGTGGCGCTGCTGTCGGCGCTGCTGCTGCGCGAACGTCCGTCGCTCCTGACCATGGCGGGGGTTGTCCTGACCATCGCGGGCAGCATCCTGATCGGCATCAGCGACAGCGCCGGTCCTGACAGCGGCAATGCGCTGTTGGGGAACCTGCTGGCGCTGCTTGGCGCACTCGGCGGCTCGATCTACTTCCTGGTCGGGCGCAGTCTGCGGCGACACGTCTCGGTGCTGGCGTACATCTGGCTGGTCTACACAAGCGCCGCTGTAGTGTTGCTGCTGATGGCGCTGGTGTTTGCCGGAACGGCAAACCCGCTCACCCTGTTTGGCGGCTACCCGCCGCTTGCCTACCTGTTGCTCCTCGGGCTGGCGGTTGGACCACAGTTGCTCGGACACACCGCCTTCAACTGGTCGTTGCGCTACCTCTCCGCCACCTTTGTCACCGTTGCGCTCCTGGGCGAACCGATCGGATCGGCGGTGCTGGCGCTGATCCTCTTTGGCGAATGGTTTGCGCCGCTGCAACTGGCAGGCTTCGTGATCCTGCTGGCGGGCATCGCCGTTGCAGCACGTGGAGAGCGTGGCGATCAGTAAGTGTGCTACGCAAGAATATCGATGGCGGCGGGAATAAGTTCCGCCGTTACCGAACGGGCACGGACGGAAAGCACCTCGCCGTCGGTGGCAACCGGGATCGGCGCAGAACTGCTGATGGCAACGTGCCGCACACGCGCCATCGTCACCTGGCGCAGTTTCGTGTGCGTCCCTTCGAGCACTTTTGGAATATGGCGAATGATCTCATCGATGCGCAGATTATCGACCAGGCAGGCGTCGAAGTACCCGTCATCGATGTGTGCGTCGGGAGTGAGCAAAAACCCGCCCGCCTGGTAGCGACCATTCGCAATGCTGGCGAAGAGCAACCGCCGCTGAACCCGGCGCCCATCGAACTCGACGGTCATCGGATGCGCCTTGTAGTTCGCCATCGCCCGAATGATCGCCAGAAGATAGACGGCAAACCCCTTGACACGGGTGATCTTCAAGGCTTCGGCGGCTGCCTGCGCATCAAAGCCGGTGCCCAGCGCATTGATGAACCACCGCTCCTGTTCGTTGTCCACCCGGACCAGACCCAGATCGACGGTGCGCGTCTGCCCGCGAACGATGCGCTGGACGCTGCCATAGATGTCATTTGGCACAAAACCATCGAGCGCCTTGATAAAATCGCAGCCGGTGCCCAGCGGGATAATCCCCAGCGGCACACGTCGCCCGCCTGCCGCTTCTGCGCTCTTGATGCCGTTGACGGCTTCGTTGAGCGTCCCATCGCCGCCGACAGCGACGACGGAACTGTAGCCGCGTTCGATTGCCTGGCGCGCCATTTCGATCGCACCGCCCCGCGTGTGGGTCATCACCATATCGTAATCGACGCCAGCCCGCTCGAGCGCCAGATCCAGATCGTGTCGTCGTTCGCCAGCAAGACCCCGCCCGGCCCAGGGGTTGAGAATGATCAGCGCCTTGCCCATATGCTCCTGCTCACTGTCCTGACGACGCAGAACACGCCGCCGCAGCGATTATACCGGATGTGAAAAGTTCCCCTATCTTTTTCAGGGGAATTCGTGTATAATCATCCAAACTTCCCCTATCTTTTTTTGACAATTTCGGGTATAATCTGTGAACCCTGGCGCGATGGCGCGTCTGTCAACCGCATGGATAGAAAGGGGGGCACAATGACGAACGAGGATCTTCTGGCGCTCATTGAAGAGGGCGTGGAAAACGGTCGGATCTCACCGGCGCTGGCTGCGTTTATTACTGCAGAATTGCTGGGTGTCGAGGCTGCTGAGACGGAGTATGCTGAAGATCGGTTGATGGAAACGACCAGCGCATAAGTGGCATCAGCCATAGCAGCATGAGGGAGCCGCCCGATCAGGCGGCTCTTGTCGTTGTCGCTCCTGCGACCCGGAATCACCCGGTCAGTTCGCGTCGAACAATGCGCGCTCCGTCCACCATCGCCTTCAGTTTGGCGCGCGCCGCCCAGCGCGCCGTCTGGCTGAACCCGCAGTCGGGCACGATCGTCAACTTTTCCGGCGGGACATACTGTAGTGCGATCCGGATCCGCCCGGCAACATCCTCCGGTGTTTCGATATAATAGTTCTTCACGTCGACCAGTCCCGCAGCAAGTTCCTTCTCACTCGGAAATTCATGCCACAGGTCGATCTCAGCCAGTTCGCGGTTGGCGAATTCCAGCGCATATTGATCGGCGCACGCGTCGAGAATGTGCGGAAAGAGCGGACGATAGGTGCGCTTCGCTGTGGGACGCCCGACATAGTTGCCGAAACAGAGGTGTAGTCCAATCTTCGCATCGACCCCGGCGACCGTGGCGTTGAATAGTTCCACGAATGCGCGTGGATTATCGGGACGCACCGCTATCGAGGGTTCGTCGATCTGAATGAAGGTGCATCCTGCGGCGACCAGCGCCCTGAGTTCGGCGTTGATGATCGGAACAAGGGCTTCTGCTACATCCCACCGCGTTTTGTAGACCGCGCCGGGTTTGATCCGCCCGGCGAGCGTGAACGGTCCGGGACACGGCATCTTGATCGGGCGTGTCGTGCGCTGCTTGACATAACTAAACTCGGCGAGCAGGCCAAGACCGTTCGGTGCGGTGATCGGCTCAACGGCTTCGTAACTCTCCCGCTGATCGTGACCGGCGACGCCGATCCGGCGCTGCGGCGGCAGTTCGCGCAGTCCTGTCAGAAAACCGTAGAACGCCGCCGTGAAAAAACCGGCGCGCCGCATTTCGCCATCGCTGACGATGTCCACGCCAGCATCTTCCTGATCGCGCAACGCCATATCAACCGCATCGTCCTGAGTTTCGCGCATGTCTTCCGGTCCAAGTTCGCCGCGCTGCGCCGCCCAGAGAGCGACGTGCAACCACGCGGGCCAGGCATAGGAACCAATGACACTGGTTGGGAGAAGGGGGAGATCCATGCATCACCTCATTGAGCAGTGCGCCTTCACCACGCAGTCCAGCCGCCATCGACCGGCAACACCACGCCGGTGACGAAAGCGGCGTCATCAGATGCCAGATACACGGCCGCTCCGGCGACATCGTCGGGTGCGCCCATCGCGCCGGTCAGCGGTTGCAGGTGCGCCAATCGCTGCTGAATCCGTTCATCCTCCTGTGCCCGTCGGCTCATCGGCGTTGCAATCAGTCCGGGGGCAATCACATTGACCCGCACCCCGTGCGGCGCGTAGTACACCGCCATTGCGCGCGACAGTCCGATGATCCCTGCTTTTGCAGCGGCATAGGCATGGGTGGCGAAGTCGGCATCGCCACCGACCATGCCCAGCACAGAGCTGAGATTGATGATCGATCCGCCGCCAGCCGCCAGCACATGCGGCAGCGCAGCGCGACACATCAGGAAGACGCTGGTCAGGTTCACGTCCAGCGTCCGTTGCCATCCTTCGAGCGTACAGGCGCCGACGGGTCCATCACCCCAGCGCCGTCCACTTGCGCCAGCACCGTTGAAGACGACTGTGAGACGTTGCAGGGTCGCCATCGCGTGTGACACGCCCTGATCCACCTGTGAGGGATCGGTCAGGTCGCACACGACCGGCAGGAACGCATCTGCCGCGCCGCTCTGCGCGCGCGTCTCATTCAAACCATCGGCATTGATATCGAAACCGGCTACCTGCGCGCCCTCGGCGAGGAACCGCAGGGCGACCGCGCGCCCGATGCCGCTCGCCGCGCCGGTTACCAGCGCTGTTTTGCCTGCCAGACGCATCGCACACTGGATATTCAACACGACGCCTGATCCTGGTCGCGCTTTCCGCCGTAGACCTGCGCCACCCGCGCCCGATAGTCGTCGTATGTGCGCTCGAACAGTTCCGCCGACGCAGCGTTCCCGATCAGCACGCTACTCGTCAGCACCAGCGGCGGCTGACCGCGTTTCGTCAGTTCGGCGGCAACCAGGCATTTGAGCGCATTGACCACTGCCGCGAACCCGATTGTCGAGCCAGGACCAACCGGGTATGCCAGTCCTTCAACCGTCACCAGCGCATCGCCAGCCGGTGAACAGGTATCGATCGTCACATCGGCGCAATCGATCAGGCGCCTGCCGCTGCTGTGACGCGGCGACGATGCCAGACAGTGGGCGACCGACACTACGGCGATCACCGGCATGCCGCGCGCTCTGGCTTCGAGGGCCACATCAATCACCACCTGATTGACCCCGCTATTCGAGAAGATCATGAAACTGTCGTGAGGACCAAACACAAAATTGCGCAGGATCACCTGACCAAACCCCTCAACCTTTTCGAGGAACATCGCCTGACGTTGCCCGTTTGCCCCAACCACCGGGTTGTGGTAGGTGAGCGACAGTTCGACGATTGGATGAAAGCCGGGGAAACTGCCGTGGCGCGGAAACATTTCCTCTATCGGAATGCGCGAGTGCCCGGTGCCGAACATGTGCACCAATCCACCGGCGGCGATCGAATCGGCGCAGATCTGCGCTGCTCTGATAATCGCATCGATCTGGGTCTCGCGCACCCGGCGCACGATCGCTTCAGCGCGTTCCAGATAGTCGAGTGCGGGGGCGGGGTCGAGGGTCATAGCATCTCTCATCCGGAAGATCACTGGATATCGATCACCCGTTCGATGATCCGACCGGTGGTTCTATCGGAGAGGATCTGTTTCAATTTGTTGCCGTGCATGCGCTCTTCCTTCACCAGCGCATACCCGTCGATCTCCTGCGCAACGCGGCGCAGCGGCTTCATCGGCTCAGTTGCGCGCCATTCGATATCTACCGCTTCCCACTGCCGCGACTTCGCCGAACGGTAAGCGGCGTCCAGGATGGCGTTGACCACATAGCCATCGTAGAACGTCTCCATCGGCGCGCGGTTGTTGTCCATCGCCTCGAACATGTCGGTGAACATGTGGTTGTACCCCAGTTCGTGCACTTCATCACCGACCGGGAAGAGCCAGCCGGTTTCGGTCTCCGCCTTTTCGGCGACGTATCCGCCGCCAGCGGCGGTAAACATCTCGAAGCCGGTGCGCAGAAAGTGGTTGAGCCAGATGGTGCCGTTCGTTCCGGCAACCTCGTCACGCAGGTCCATGCCGCCGCGGAAGGTCCAGCTGACTTCAAACTGTCCGACAGCGCCGTTCTCGAATCGGATCAGCGCAATTGCGTTATCTTCGGCAGCGATCGGATGCACCAGCGTGTCCGCCCAGCACATCACCTCTACCGGTCGGTTGTTCTTACCGGCGAAATTGCGAATGATCTCGGCGCAGTGGCATCCCAGGTCGATAATTGCTCCGCCGCCTGCCACGTGCGCATCCCAGAACCAGGCGCTGTGCGGTCCGGGATGCGTCTCACGCGAACGCACCCAGAGCACGTCGCCCAGTGCACCGGCTTTAACCGACTCCAGCGCTTTGAGCGTTTTGGGGGTATAGACCAGGTCTTCCAGGTATCCGGCGAACACACCCGCCTTCTCGACCGCTTCGAGCATCTGTCGCGCTTCGGCTGCGGTGCGTCCCAGCGGTTTGGTGCAGAGCACTGCTTTACCGGCTGCCGCCGCCATTTCGGTCGCAAGCACATGCTGATCGTTGGGCAAACCGATGATGACCGTATCGGTATCGGGGTCTTCAATCGCTGCTTTGAGGTCGCTGGTGGCGTTCGCAATGCCCCACTGCGCAGCGAACGCCTCAGCGCGCCCGGGCGTGCGTGAGTAGACCGTCGCAATCCGATCACGCCCACGATGCCCGTGGAGCGTCATGGCGTAGAACATGCCGATCAGTCCTGTGCCGAGGAGTGTGATGGTGTGCGATTTCATACGTGCTCCTTTGCTCACCGTTCATCACCGAACGTCCATTGACCATGCAGGGTAGCGTTGCGCTGCCCACACTGCTGCGCCGATCACGCCCGCCTCGCCGCCCAGTTGCGCCAGCATAATCTGAACGCGATCGAGCGGAGTGAGATGGCAACGCGCTGTCACCTCAGCGCGCGCCGGTTCGAGAAGCCACTCACCCAGGCGCGACAGTCCGCCGCCGATCACGACACGTTCGGGGCTGAAGATCGTGATCAGGTTGGCGATGCCGATGCCGAGATAACTCCCGGCGCGCTGAAGGATCTCGCGCGCAACCGTGTCGCCATTCTCGGCGGCGCGCGCAATGACGCCGGGCGTGATCTTGTTCAGATCATAGTCCACCAGCGCGCCGATCTGGGTTGTCATTCCCTGGGCAACAGCGCGCAACCCCATCGCCGTGATCGAAGGACCGCTGGCGAATGTCTCCAGGCAGCCCCGGTTGCCGCAGCCGCAGCGCGGTCCGTACGGGTCGATCGTCATATGCCCGACCTCGCCAGCAGTGCCGTCGATGCCCAGGTGCAGTCGCCCATTGAACGCAATACCGCCGCCAATGCCGGTGCCCAGCGTGATGCCGACGACGCTGGACGCATCGCGCCCGGCGCCAAAGGTCGCCTCCGCCAGGGTAAACGCGCGCGCATCATTGATAATTGCCGTCGGGCGACCGGTAAGATGAGTAATGTTGGCGGCGAGCGGAACATTCCGCCAGCCTGATGGCAGATTGGGTAGCAACACTGTAACTCCGCGCTCCAGATCGATGACGCCGGGTACGCCAATGCCAATCGCCGGAATATGTTCGAGCGCAACATTGGCTTGAGTGCAAACCTGTGCCGCCAGCGCTGCCATGCGCTCGATGACCGCCGCCGGTCCCTCGTGGGCTTCGGTGGGGACAATCAGTTGCAGCAGGCGCTCGCCGGTGCGTACATCAACGGCGGCTGCGGCGATCTTGGTGCCGCCCAGATCGATGCCGAGGTAGACACTCATTTTCTTCTCTATTTTGAAGATTTTGCAATGCATCGATACTAGCGCACCGACGGGAGGCTGTCAAGCGGGACCCCGCGCCCGGTCTATGGCAGCGTCATAATCGCCGGAAGATGCACACGATGTTGATCGCGCGGGGTGGGTGATTCCGGTGTAGGGACAGGCGGATGCGGCGATGGGGTGGGAGCAGGCGAGAGCGGCGCCGCCAGGTTTTCATACAGCATGACGCGATTGTGCGACCACCCAATCGAAATGATGTCGAGATCGCCATCGCGGTCGATATCAACCAGAAGCGCACCGTCGTGGTGCTCATCGCCGGTAAAGACCACCCAGCGCCGCCATCTCGATCCGTGCCCGTCATCATTCTCGAAGATCAGCAGACGTGCACGGTCTGGTCGGTACGGATCGTGCTCGCCGACCACGATGTCGAGATCGCCATCGCCGTCGATGTCGCCAACATCCAGGCTCATGGGACCGATAACATCGACGGCGATGATATGCTCCGTCCATCGCGCCGCCGGGTCGTCCCCCTGCTCATACCAGGCGAGTTTGCCGGGAACGCCGATCGCTTCGAACCCCACCACCGCGTCCAGCCGTCCATCACGGTTGATATCCGCCAGACGGTTGCGATCTGGATTGCCGGAACTATCACTCAACACCAGCGATGTCCACGCACTACCATCGTTGCGCAACCAGCGCGTGCCCTGGAGCAGGTCGAGATCGCCGTCCCGGTCGATATCGTCAGCACTGAGGTCTTCGTCCTGCGATAGTGATGAGATCGTGCGCAGTGTCCACACCGTGCGATCCGGGTCGTCCGGGACGTGTATCTTCTGAATGCCGCGCCCGGCTTCGTGCCAGGAAAGCGCGATTTCGAATGGACCTTCAGGCGTGAAATGCGCACCGACCGCTCCCTGCAAGAAGTCGCCGCTACCGGCATTCAGGTTGGTCAGAATCGTAAATGTGCCATTATCGTTGCGCGCCCACGCCAGCTGCCCGTTTCGCTCTGAACCGCGACCCTGCGTGCCGAAGATATCCAGGTCGCCGTCGCCATCCATGTCCGCCAGAAGCGCGGCATTGCGCAGTGGCTCGCCGATAGCTGAGCGCACCCACACGCCATCGGCGCGTCCCGGATTGCGATACCGCCACGCACCACTGACCACATCCGGGAAACCATCGCCGTCAAGATCGCCGTGCAGCACAAAAATCGCGCGATCCGGTCGGGCATCGTCGATAACATGCCGCTGCCAGCGCGACAGACTGAGTTTGGTCGGGTTATTTGTTCCGTTTAGCCAGATATCCAGCCTCGGCGTCTCGAAGTTGTACGGCTTGCCAAGAATATCCAGGTCGCCATCACCGTCAATGTCGCCCAATCGCGATTCGTGGTGATCGACCCCCGGCGGTCCTTCGGCGAGATGGAAATTGCCTGCGCCATCGCCGAAAAGCAGGATCATGCGCGAATCGGGGTTGCTGCCATCGAGACGCATTTCCCCGCAAAAAATATCCAGCGCGCCATCATTGTTGAGATCGGCAAGCGCCAGGCTATGGGCATCCTCCACGCGATCGATCAACACCCGACGCTCCCAACCGGCGCCTGTCCAGCGATACAGGGTAATCGTCCCCTGCCCGTGACTGGTGCTCGTGACGACTTCCAGACGACCGCCGGGGATGATCTGACCGGCGACAACACGAATACCGCGCTGTCCGGCGTCGATCGCTTCAGCAACGTACCTGCCGTTCTCGAAACGAAACCAGTACCCGCCGCCGACCAGATCGGTCACGCCATTCCCGTCAATATCGGCGGCGGTCAGACCCTCGGCATAGACGGTGGACGTGAAGATCGCAGTCGATGACCAGAGGGTCGCCTGACGCGGATCGGGTGGAATCGAAGCGATGTACAGAATCGACGGCTGATTCCGATTTCCCTGATTCCAGAACGCCAGTTCCATTCGTCCGTCGCCGTTAAAATCGCCGAACACCTGGTCGTGGTGCCGATTCTGCCCGCCGCTTTTGATCGTTCGCCTGGTCCAGCCGGTGTTTGGGTCGTTGTGCGGGTACGGATTTTCCCACCAGAAAACGCGGTTGCTGCTGTAATCCTCTCCGGCAACAATGTCCAGGTCGCCGTCGCCGTCGATGTCTGCAAATGCACCGCCAGCTTCGATGCTCAGGCTTTCCGGTTCAATCAGGGAACGCTGCCATCCGCTTGCCGTGTAGCGCAACCAGACAAGCGCTGGCGCTCTGCCACGCCCTCCGACGACAATATCATCGCGCCCATCGCGGTCAATATCGAGCGAGAGCATCATCGTTTGCTCAAGAGGACCTGCCATCGGAGGAGCGTCGCTATCCGCCAGATAGGTCCATTGAACCAGTTCACGGGCGGAAGCGGGAGGGAGCGACGGGGAAGTGCTGGCGGGCGCTGAGCAGAAACCGGTGAGCGTTATGAGCATCAGAATGCTGATGATAGCGGAACGCAATAGTTTTCTCCTTACAACACTAATGCCTGAAGAACCCGATCCCATGAAATATCCGCCACGCGCGCCGGTCCGGCGGCGCCGAGGCGTTCTGCACGTGCAACATCCTCGAACAGCGCATCGATATGCGCCGCAAGCGCATCGGGATCCGGCGGGGCGACCAGCCCTGTGACGCCATGGTCGACAAACTCCAGCACGCCGCCTGCATCACTGGCAGTGATCACCGGGCGTGCGGCAGCCAGCGCCTGAACCGCAGTGAACCCGTAGTCTTCATCGAACGGCGCATAGTAGACGGCGCGCGCCGAGGCATACAGGTCGATCAATTCGTCATCGGGCACAAAACCGCGAAACTCGACGCGTGAACCCAGGCGCAGGTCGGATGCCAGGCGTTCCAGCCGTGCGCGCTCCTCACCGGCGCCGATGAACACGCAGCGCACGGGAAGCCTGGTGCGGGCAAGCGCCCGGAGGAGCAGATCGAGGCGTTTGGCAGCATCGAGACGCGCATCGGAAAGGAGGTAATCGCCATACGGACCAGATCGCAGACGCCCGACATACCGGCTTGGCGGGTAGAGCGGTTGCGCGTCCAGACCAATGAACCGCTTGAGGCGCGTTGCGACATTCCGTGAAATGGCGAACAGCCGCTGCGCCTCACTCAGCGTCGTGCGGTCCATTCGCAGCAGTTGATCGCGGATTGCACGGTCTTCCGGAGTATTGGCGAAATCGGAGAGCGGTGTGCCGTACCAGTCGTATGCCTGACGATGCTGATGAACCAGCCAGACGACCTTGCGCGGATGGCGCGCCGCATACGATGGGAATTTGGTGCAGATGATCTGATCGACCGGCACGCCGTTGACATGCTCGAGATCGAGGAGACGCCACGCCAGCGCCGATGGGATGAGGCGTTCGTGCGGTTGCCAGGCATAGGGGAGCGCAACCACATCCACCAGATGACCGCGCGCCTGAAGGGCATCCCGCAATCCATCGACCAGCAGTTCAGCGCCGCCACGCGCAAACGGCACCTGCGCCGTGCAGATTACAATGCGCTTGGGCATATGCCCAGTATAACCGAAAAGAGACTACTGGGTGCTGTTCGCATACTCGATGCCGCTCTGAAGGGTTCCGCGTGTGACAATACCCTGCAGACTCACCCCCATGCCGACGAGCGTCTGGGCGACTTCGGGGCGGATACCGGTCAGCACCACTTCCGCTCCCAGCAATCGCACCGCCTGCGCCGCCTGCATCAGCGCGCTTGCCACGTGCGTATCCACAATCGGCACGCCTGTAATATCGAGGATCACCACCGACGCATGGTATTCAGCAACGCCGTGTAGCAGGCGATCAACCGTCAGTTGCGTGCGCTGCGAGTCGAAGGCGCCGATCAGCGGCATCAGCAGGACGCGCTTATTCAGCGGAATGAGCGGCGTCGAAAGTTCAGCCAGCGTGCGCGCCTGCATTGCGATAATCTGCTCCTGAAGTTGCAGGCGCTCTTCGTTCGCCTTCTGAAGTTCCAGCGTCTTGGCGGCGATTTCGTCGAGCAGGCGTTGCTGGCGCTCACGCTCGCGCGCCTCGCGCAGGATGGCAATCTCACTCTCAATCGTGCGGTTCGATTCATACACGTGGAACTCAACAGATGTCTCATCCCCGTCGGTCACCATATTCTTCTCGTCAGCCCAGCACGGGACGCCGAAGGCATGCGTGAACAGACCGATGATCTTGCCCTGGAGGAACGGGCATCCCCAGTTCACCGCCTGCCCGCGCTGCATGTCAAGTTCCCACGGGTTGCGAATGCGCACAATCGCCCGTCGTTGCTGCATATCACAGAATGGCAACTCCAGGCGCCCCCATCCAATCGTACTGATGACCTCCCCCCAGGCGAGGAGTCCTTCCTCGAATGTGGCGCCCAGCGCTTTCACCACGTCGTGATAATCTTCGGCAGTGCCGAAACTTCCACTATGCGCCACCAGCAAGCGAAAGAGCGGAATGCCGATCTCATCTGCCAGCGGGCGCAGAATGTTCAACAACGAGGGATTCAACCACAAGAGCGCAGACGGTATGCCAAAAAACCGCAGTCGCCCTTCGTTGACCGACCACTCGAACGGTGCGCGATTGAGCACGACAGCATAGTGATCGGTAAACACTTCGTTCGACATCGGACGCCTCCCGCAACCAAAAATGAACCAGACACGCTCGTATGGTAGCACAACGCAAACGACAAAATGGACTCGAATTTGAAGCGAATCCATAGCGAACCTGTTACGCCAGTCGCCTTTACAATGCTTTGTCGGATGTGGTATGATCCCCGAAGTCATACGTCAGCGCCGCACAGGTTGCCCTATCCCTCGCCTTTTTCAGCAATGGACATTCCAGTTTCACCCCAGCCAGCTACGATGAAGCAGATCGAACAGGAACGCCGCTCCTTCGAGCAGCAGCGTCGGCGCATCTACCGCGTTGCAGGAGTGCTCGGTATGCTGGCGATCCTGTATACGCAGTACATTATCTACATCGGAACCGAAGAGTCCCCGCTGTACGAAATCATCTACACCATCAACCATATTGCGTTTGCCGGCGTTTGCTTTGCAATTGTCTGGACGCTGGGACAGCAACAGATACCGCTGGAGCGCGTCGAACGGTTCATGCTCTTCTTTTTCATCTTCCAGTCGCTTGTCTTCAACAGCATCGTTCCGGCGTTGTTGCGCCAGCATCTCGACAATCTCTTTCTTGACACGATTGGCGACGACATCTGGTTTCTGCTGATCGTCTGCGTGCTGGCGGTTCACCTCTATGATCTGCGGCGTGGCGCATTGATTGCCGGAATCGTGTATAGTCTGTCCTTTGCGATTGTCGTAGTGCAGATCGTGTCCTGGAATATGCCCGGCATCGACGGCGAGGACAGTGAACATGTCCTCAGAGCCTATCTGATGGGAGGTGCATTGCTGGTGTTTCTGGTCGTCCTGGCGATGTACCGTTCGCATATCGAGCGTCTCCACACCGAATACGAGGTTATGGCGAATCTCGCCTATACCGATACCCTGACCAGCCTGCCCAACCGCCGTCGTCTGTACGAAGATGTGTACCGCCTGATCGCACTGGCGGAACGGTATGGGCAGGAGTTCTGCGTCTGTCTGTTCGATCTGGACCACTTCAAGCGCCTGAATGACACCCATGGTCATCTGGTCGGCGATCAGGTGTTGCAGGAAGTGGCGCAGGTGGCGCGGCTGCATCTGCGCGCTGCTGATCTCTTCGGGCGCTGGGGCGGCGAAGAGTTCGTCGTCCTGCTGCCGCAAACACGTCTCAACGATGCGCAGACGGCGCTGGAGCGGGTGCGTCTGGCGCTGCACACTATTGCTCTCCCCAATGTGCACGCTATCACCGCAAGCTTTGGCATCGCAGCGTATCTTCCCGGCGATACCTCCGAATCACTCCTGCACCGCGCCGATCAGGCGTTATACCTTGCCAAAGCCACCGGGCGCAACCGGATCGTTCTGGACAGCGATCCGGTCGAGGCGTGGGGTGTATAGTGAGGCGCGGGGCGCGAGGCAAGGGGCGCAAGGGGTGAGGCGGGAGGCAAGAGGCGAGAGGTGAGAGGCGAGAGGGGATGAGGCGAGAGGCGAGAGGCGAGAGGCGAGAGGGGATGAGGCGAGGGGCGAGAGGCGAGAGGGGATGAGGCGAGAGGCGAGAGGGGATGAGGCGAGAGGTGGGAAAGGTTGAAGGTGGAAGGTGGTTGTCGCCCGTTCAACGTTCAACGTTCAACCTTCAACGTTCAACCTTCAACGTTCAACGTTCAACCTTCAACGTTCAACCTTCAACATTACAACGTTCAACGTTCAACGTTCAACCTTCAACGTTCAACCTTCAACGTTCAACCTTCAACGTTCAACCTTCAACGTTAGCCATTCATCAGTATGAGATGGGTCACACTCCACATCTGACATTTCCCGCCCCCGGTCTCGCGGCGCTCTTCGCAATTGCGCTGGCGCTGCGCCTCTACCGCATCGATGCCCAGAGTTTCTGGTACGACGAAGGGCTGACGATTGCGCTTGCCGTCCAGCCGCTCGACGCCATCGCGCGCGCCGCCGCCGCTGATGTGCACCCGCCCCTCTATTACTGGTTGCTCCACGGGTGGGTGCTGCTGATGGGGACCGGCGAAGCGGCGGCGCGCGCGTTCAGCGCAGTGTGCGGTGCAGCCGCTGTGGTTCTGACGACGATCCTCGGACGGCGCTGGTTCGGCGAGAGCGCCGGATGGCTCGCCGGCATCGCCGCCACAGTCTCCCCTTTCGCCATTCATTACAGCCAGGAAACCCGCATGTACGCGCTGGCAATGCTGCTGGCAATCTGTCTCTGGCTGGCGTTTGACGCTGCAATCCGCGAACAGTCAACGCCGGACACACCGCGCACGCTGCGACAATCACGCTGGATGTGGTGGATACTCTACAGTCTCACGGCACTGGCAGCCCTTGCGACTCATTACTTCATGGTAGCATTTGTGGCAGCGACGGCGCTTGCGGGTGCGCTGGTTCTGCGACGCAATGCGTTGCTGCTGTGGATTGCCCTGCACCTGACTCTCGCCGGGTTCTTCCTTTTGCTTGTCTGGGGAAGTCGGGAGCGTCTGGCAGTCTGGACATTCGCCAAACAACCGACCGACCCGCTCTTCATCCTGTCTGATGCGCTGCGCGTGTTCAGTCTTGGACCGGCGGCGGCGCCAGTGTTCTGGTTCTGGCTCATCGGCTTCGTGGCGCTGCTGGCGCTGGCGTTGACGACGTGGCGCACATCGCCGCGCGCGACCGGCATGGCGCTCGCCTGGCTCGTGGTTCCGCTGGCAGCGATCATCATCCTTTCCCTGAACCAGCCGTACTACAAAGCGCGCTTCCTGCTCCCGGCGCTGCCGGCGTTTCATCTGCTCCTCGGCGCTGGCGGATCAACGCTGGCGCGCAGCGCGCCAGCGCATTCCGGCGCGCTGCTGACCGCAATCTGGCTCATTGCCGCCGCTGTGACGCCACTGCGTAACGAGTGGTTCGATCCCGCCTTCCAGCGCGACGACTACCGCAGCCTGACGCGGGCAATCGCGGCGACTGCACGCCCCGACGACGCTATCCTGCTGATCGGTCCGGGTCAGATCGATGTGTTCGACTATTACTTCCACGGTTCACAGACCCGCTATCTCCTGCCGCGCTTCCGACCTCTCGATCCATCCTCCACGATCGCCGAACTCGAACAGATGGCGCAGCAGCACCGGCGGGTATACGGCGTCTTCTATGTTCCCTACGAAGCCGACCCGAATGGCGTGGTGAACGCCTGGCTCGCCGACCACGCTTTTCGCGCCGAAAGCCGCTGGTACGGCGGCGTCGAACTGGTTGTCTATGAACTCGGATCGGTCGGCGCTCCGCTACGTGCGATGAACGCGCGTTTCGGCGACGCCTTGCTGCTCGAACGCGCCGCAGTCTCGTCGCTGAAGATTTCGGGCGGCGATGCCGTGCGGATCGAACTGCACTGGCGCGTGGTTGCACCACCCGGACGTGACCTGATGATCTTCGTTCATCTGCTTGATCCGAATAACCGGATCGTCGCGCAACACGACGGTCCCCTGGCGCCAGTTCCCACAACTGCGTGGCAACCCGACGAAACCCATCGCAGTCGGGCAGCGGCGCTCGTCCCGCCCGACGCGCCGCGAGCGACGTACCGCCTGCTCATCGGGGTCTACGACCCGCAAACCGGCGAACGGCTGCGACTCGACGATGGCAGAGATGGGGTGGAAGTGGGTGCGTAGGGGGAAGTTGATCCCCATGCTGCCTGTACGGGCGCAGCGGTGCTACGCCCCTATCTCCCCCTTCTCCCCTTGTGGGAGAAGGGGGCAGGGGGGATGAGGGGGCAAAGACGCATCAGAACGCACCTCACCCCACCCGCTCCTCTGCCAGCGATGTCGTCACGGTCGGGCGCGGCACGCGCAGGCGCATCCACCCCAGCCCGGCGATGCCGATCAACAACAGAACAACGAACAACGTCTCGTACCCGGCGATTTCGGCGAGCCACCCGGAGAGTAGTGGTCCGGCGGCTGCGACTGGCGCCATCACAATGTTCGAGACGCCGATGTAGGCGGGTCGTTGAGCGGAAGGAGCAAAACTGAAGACCAGTGTAAACCCGGAGAGAATATACCCCGCCTGCGAAAAGCCGACCAGCACAAAAATGACGAGGAACCAGACCGGTGCCGGCGCAACCAGCGCCATCAGGATCGCCGCCAGCCCCACTGCTGTCGCAAGTTCCAGTACCTGTTTGTGTCCCCAGCGGTCTGCCATCCCACCGAGAATGGGATCACTGATCGCCTGCGCTGCCAGCAGCGCCGCTGTGAATCCGCCCACCTCCGCGCCGGACAGGTTGAAGCGTTCGAGCGCCAGCGCAGTGATGAAGTTGTGCCCGACCAGCGCGAGTGCGATGCTGACCCGCCCGATCAGGTAGTTCCGAAAAGGAACATCGCGATCCAGCAGCGGACGCACGCCGCGCAGGAATGCCGTCAACGGCTGCGCTGGTTGCGGCGGCAGGGCTGGTTCGACCGTCGCCGCAAGGAAGATAAACGACACAACCATCGAAGCAAAACAGATCAGCGACAGGATACCGACACTCTGCGGAAACGGAAATGCCGTCAACACCCATGCAGCAACCGCCGCGCCGCCAATGCCGAGCAATCCGCCAAGCCCGCTCTGCAACCCAAAGAAGATCCCCCAGCGTTTGCCCGGAATGACCCGCGCAATGAAATCCTGCCAGGGAATGGATGCGAAACCGGCGGCAACCGCATGCATGGCATAGCAGCCAAAAAAGATCGCCAGCAGGCTGGCGCCCGGCAGATCGCTCCAGAAGAGCAGCACCAGCCCAAGGATCAGAAACGGCAGGCGCTCGAACAATGTCGCCGTTAACAGGATCGGCTTGCGCCGCGGCATCGCTGCAATCAGCGGCACAATGAACAGACCGGGCAGAAACCATCCGGTATAGTTGATCGCCGGGATCAACCCTTGCAACCAGCGATCGGGCGAGAGGCGCTCGACGAAGAGCGGCAGCACGGTGAAGCGCGACACCATGCTCAATCCCAGATAGAACGTGCCGCCGTCGAGAACATTGAGCCAGAAATTGCGCGCAGCATGGCGCCGGACAACCGCTTCAGCCTGAGCGGTCATCGTTGCAATCGGTTCGGTCATACCTGCCTTCTTTGTGTCTGCGGAGCGTCAGAGTGGCAACAGGACGTGCCAGTTGATCGGTCGGGGATCGCTGTACTATCCCGCTTCGGAAAATTGCCGTACCTGTACGTGCAGAGCCGGTTATCGTTTCGTCCCTGCATCAACACCAATAGCGCGCATCATCATAGCACATCCGGCGTATGCCGGTGCGGGTCTGTGCTGTCCTGCCGGAGTGAAATGCGTATAATAATGCAGTCGGCACGTTCAGAGCGGAGGTATGCGAACAAGGAGAATGGCTATGACAACCCGGATCGCACCGCAGACAGAACGGATGATGACCGGCGAAGAACTTGCGGCGCTGAACGATACGGGACCATGTGAACTGGTTGCCGGGAGCATTGTGCCGATGACACCAACGAGCGATGAACATGGCGGGTACGCAGCGAATATTACCAGCATCCTGCTCTCATTCGTGCGCGCGCACGGTCTCGGAAAAGTGCGCGCAGGCGAGGTCGGCGTCTACACGCGCCGGGATCCAGATACCATTCGCGCCGTTGATGTGCTCTTCATCTCGCAGGATCGGTATGACCGGAGGGGAGAAACCGTGTTTCTGGACGTTCCTCCCGATCTCATTGTCGAGATTCTCTCACCCGGCAACACCTGGTCTGAGACCATCCAAAAGCTGCGTGAGTACTTTTCGATAGGGGTGCGTCTGGTGTGGCTCGTCAATCCGTCCTCGCGGAGCGTGTTTGCATATCGCTCGCTTACCGATGTCCGCGAGTTTACCATTGACGATGATCTGCCGGGGGATGATGTTCTACCGGGCTTCAGCGTGGCGGTCAGAGATATCTTTGCCGATTGAGCGGGACATCCCGTGCGACGGTCATTTCCACGTTGGGGCTATGTTGTTGCAACTGATGTTCACCGGCGCCCCTGATACATTCGGCGACGGTATCAACGTCCGTGTTCTGCTGCCGGATGTACCACACCCTCACGACGTTCACGCTCAGCGCTCATCTGCGCGATCTGCCCGCGTGGCGCAAGCAGCGTCACCAGCAATCCCAGCACGGATGCAATGAACCCTACAATGAACACGCTGCGGATACCGGCGCTCAACGCGTCGCGCAGCATCGCCTGCACTGCGGAGTCGCTTCCCGGCGAATCGATCAGACTGTTGAGCGAGGTAGAGGCATCGAGACCGGCAGCAACCAGATGTGCGACCACAATAGCGCTGAGAATTGCCCCCATGATGCCAATGCCGAACGCGCCGCCGATGCTGCGACTGAACTGAAGGGTCGAGGTGGCTGTCCCCAGCTTGCTGCGTTCAACGGTGCTCTGAACTGCGATCAGGAACGCCGGGATCGAAAAGCCCATGCCGAATCCCATCAACCCCAGACTTGTCATCAGCAGTAGACGGTTGGTTTGCGTATCGAGGAACATGAGCGGAAAAGCGCCGATAACCAGCGCCACCATGCCCGCAAGTGCAATAGTGTGGTATCCCAATCGAAGTAACAGCCGCGTGCCGAGAATGCTCGAAAAGACCCACGCCAGCAGCATCGGCATAAGCGCCGCTCCTGCCTCGGTTGCGCTTGTGCCCAACACTCCCTGCACATACAGGGGCACGAATGTCGCACCGCCAAACACGGCGCAGCCAGCGAGGATGCCGTGACCGCAGGCAACCAGGAACATCCGGTCGTGGAACAGCCCAATCGGCAACACCGGATCGCTCGCGCGGCGCTCGACCCACACCAGCGCCCCAAACAGCGCCAGCGCCCCCGCCAGCGTCGGCAGCGCCCACGACGCGCTCAGATCGGTCAGGCTCATGAGCAACGCAACTGCTCCGGCAGTCAGCAGCAATGCTCCGGCGTAGTCGATCGAACGTGGCGGCGCGTCGTGGGCGCGCGCGCGATCGATCCAGGCGAACCAGACAATCGCCGTCGCCGCCAGACCGGGAATGATGTTGATCCAGAAAATCCACTGCCACGACGCCTGATCGACAATAAAGCCGCCCAGCAACGGTCCTGTGATCGACGATATGCCCCATACTCCCGAAAACAGCCCTTGCAACCGGGCGCGCTGCTCCAGTGAAAACAGGTCGCCGATGATGATGAACACCAGCGGCAGCAACCCGCCAGCGCCGATCCCCTGAATAGTGCGGAAGGCGATCAGTTGCGGCATCGTCGCCGCCAGACCGCAGAGCGCCGATCCGATCAGAAAGATCGCCATAGCTGCGACGAATACTGGTCGTCGCCCGAAAAGATCGGAGAGTTTGCCGTACAGCGGAACGGTCGTTGTTGAGGCGAGCATGAAAGCGGTGAATACCCAGCTGTAACTTTCGAGACCTCCCAGCTGGCTGACGATTGTTGGCATGCCGGTGCTGACAACCGTCGACTCCATCGATGCGAGAAACAGGCTGAGCATCAGCCCGGCAGTGATCAGGATCGTGCGCTGCGTTGACACCTATTGATCTCCGGATAAAATGGCGAAACTCATATCATTGTACCATGGGAACTGCTATGGTCCCCGTGTGTATGCAGGACATCCAACGTGTGATCCCTGGTAGCAAGCCGGGTGTGTCACTGTTCACACCTGGGGAACACACGCGCCTGGGCGCGAGGGCGTCTCGCCCTCGTCGCGTCTACGAGGGCACGATGCCCTCGCGCCCAGGAGAAATGCGAACACTGACCGGGTGTCGAGATTTTGTATATAATCGATACAGGACATCAGACAAAAGACGACTGTGAGCAAACCATGGGCTGGACGCAACGCCAGATCAACACATTCCTGTTTATCCTCCTCCTGACAGGCGCCCTGGTGGCGCTTATCGACGTGCTGACCCGCGACACGCCTCAGATGACGCGGATCGGGTACGCTTTCGCTGCTCTCTGCGCCGGAGGGTTGTTGATTGCGTATCGGCGCGGATGGGAGTATGCGCGCCATACGCTGGCGCTTGCGATCATGCTGGCGGTTGCATTCTTCACCAGTGAACCGTATGTTTCGCAGCAGATGGATCTGTTGCACGCAGTTCCAATGGTGGTGGCTCTGGTGCTCACCGGTCCCCGCTGGCTGTTGGTGAATGCGATTCTCTTTCTCGTGATTATGCTTGTCCGGAGCGGGTGGAGCGGCGTCTACACCTCGATCCCCAACCTGGTTGCCTACGGGGCGCTTGCGGGCGGTATGATCCTGAGCCGTCTGGCGGTCGACAACGCACAGCGTCTGGAGGAAGCGCGTCGCTTTGCCGAAGAAGAACGACTGCGCACTGTTGAAGCGCTGGCGCTGGCGCAACAGCGCGCCGATGAACTGGCACAGCGCAATGCCGAACAGAATCGGTTGCTCCAGCTCGTATCGGAACTGGAAACGCCCGCGATTGCGATTGCCGATGGCGTCCTCCTTGCGCCGGTGGTGGGAAATCTCGATACGCGCCGTGCCCAGGCACTGAACAAACGCCTGCTGGAAACAGTTGCGCATCGGCGGACACGCCTCGTCATCCTCGATATTGCCGGTGTGACGCACGTCGATACATCAGTCGCGCAGAGCCTGGTTCAGGTCGCGCAGGGGTTGCGGTTGATCGGGTGCCGCGTCGCCATCAGCGGGATGACGCCAGCAGTCGCCGCCACGCTTGCCTCCCTGAACGCGACGCTTCCTGATATTATGACCTGTCGCTCGCCGCAGGATGCGTTGCTGCTGCATCCGTGAACAATGGTATAATCCGTGTAAGCCTCATTGTGATGGAATGCTTCTATGCGGATTGCCATTTTCACGGAGACCTTTCTGCCCAAGATCGATGGCGTGGTCTCGGTTCTATGCCTGGCGCTCCAACATCTGCGCGATAAGGGTCACGAGGTTCTTCTGTTCGGTCCGCCCGACATGCCCGAAACCTACGCCGGTCATCGTCTGGTGCGCACCGGCGGACCACGCTTCTGGCTCTACCCGGAACTGCGGATCAACCTGCCGAGCGGCAAAATCGTGCGCGAACTCCGCGCATTTCAGCCCAACGTTGTGCATGTCGTCAACCCGGCATTTCTCGGACCCACCGGTATTGCGCTGGCGAAATGGTTCGACCTTCCGCTCGTCGCTTCGGCGCATATGGATATTACCAGTTACACGACCCATTATGTGGGAGCGTGGGGCGTGCCTATCGCCTGGTGGCTCTTCCGTACCGGACACAATTTTGCCGATCTGAACCTGGTTCCTTCCAGTGCGATGCTGCACAAGGTGCGCGAACGCGGGTACCGCCGTGTGCGCTGGTGGCATCGCGGTGTTGATACCGAGCGATTCCGCCCCGACTTTCGCAGCGCTGCGATGCGTGAGCGACTCAGCGGCGGTCACCCCGATGATTTTCTGGCGGTGTACGTCGGGCGGATCACGCGCGAGAAAAATGTCCATCTGCTGCGCGATGCGATCTGCGGGCTGGAAGGGGTGCGCCTGGCGCTCGTCGGTGGCGGACCTGAACTGGAACAGATGCAGGCGTACTTCGCCGGTACAGGAACGGTCTTCACCGGTTATTTGCGTGGCGATGACGTTGCCAGGGCATATGCGTCGGCGGATGTGCTGGTCTTTCCTTCGACCAGCGAAACATTCGGCATGGCGCCGCTCGAAGCGATGGCGTGCGGGCTGCCGGTGGTCGGCTCGTTGACCGGCGGGCTGGTCGATACGCTGCGAGATGGGGTTAATGCGCTGGTCTACGATCCGGACGATCCGTTGCAGATCCGGGAACGGGTACGACAGCTCCGCGATTCACCCGCGCTGCTGGCACAGTTGCGTCAGGGCGCTCTCGAACATGCGCGCAGCCGTTGCTGGCAGGCGACGATGGATCAACTGATCGGGTACTACGAACTGGGAATCCGCTACCATCGCCAGTCGAAAGTACGGCGTCGGCTGCGGTTGATTCGTGCACCGGTATGACCGAGGCGGAACAGGTCACGATTGTCCGGGTGCGCGGGCGGTTGCGTGACATTACGCTGCCGCCGCGTTGCCCTTCCTGTGGCGGGGCAGCCGGGGTGACGCTGCGCGTCGAGCGCGTCTTCGCCCGTGAACGTCGCCGTCGAGGGATTACGACTGATATGCCGCGTGGTGTGACAACCTTCCACGTCGCTTCGATCAATGTGCCGTTCTGCACTGCCTGCGCCGCTCGTCATATGGCGGAAAGAGCGTCCGCCGAACCTGTTCCTTCGCCATTACGCACAACAGCAGCAATGTATGGCATTGTTGCCGGGGTTGCACTGGTTGCTGCGCTGATCTTTGCGCTCTTTATCTGGAACGCAAGCGCAGGCGGGTGGCGTCCAACGCTGACTTTTGCCGCGTCGGTTGCGGTTGGTTGCGCCGTGTTCGCCGGTTGGTTCACGGTTCAGGCGATCAACGCGCTGCGCGCCGGCGCCACGCTTCCGCCGACATCGATTACCGCCGCCTTCGATTTCAGCGACCGGCATGTGCGTCGCTTCGAACCGGAGTGGCGCGAGTATCGCCTGCGACACGCTGGCTATGCCCGTCTGTTCATGCAGGCGAATGCAGCGCGTCTGTGGGACGAGACCGGTCCGCTGGCGATGCGCGCCGCACGATTGCGCCGTATCGCCGACTCCCTGCGCGTCGCCGCTGCGGCTGCACTGATTGTCTTGTTTGTGCTGCTGGCGCTTCAGGCTGGCACTCCCTGACCGTTGATCCTCGCCGCCTTTGATGTCCCTCTTCTTTCTGGCGCCCATCGAGAAGGGGGCGTATAATACCGCACACTATGAACACAAACGCACACGTCCTGACCATCACGCTCCCCGACTGGCTGCAACGGCGTCTGGCGATGCCCGTGCATCTCCATGACGACGAATCGCGTATGCGCCTGGTCATCGACCTGGCGCGCGAGAATATCACGCACGGCACGGGCGGTCCGTTCGCCGCCGCCGTCTTTCGTGCTGGCGACGGTCTGCTGGTAGCTGCAGGGGTCAACAGTGTCACACGGTTGAACAACGCGATGCTGCATGCCGAGGTTGTGGCGCTGATGTTCGCCCAGGCGCGGGTGGGGTCCTACTCGCTGCGCGGCGCCGGTGCACCGTATGAACTGGTGACATCGTGCGAACCGTGCGCTATGTGCCTGGGCGCCACGCTCTGGAGCGGCGTGCAGCGCCTGGTCTGCGGCGCGACCCGTGATGATGCTGAGCGGATCGGGTTTGATGAGGGTCCGGTGTTTGCCGAGTCGTATGCGTACCTGGAGCGGCGTGGCATCGCCGTTGTTCGCCAGGTGCTCCGCACCGAGGCGGCAGACGTGCTCGACTGGTATCTGCGCAGCGGCGGGATCGTGTACAACGGCTAGATAACACGCCGATCAATCGCTGCCGATCTGCACCACGACCAGCGTCATATCGTCGTGCTGCGGAACATTCCCCATGAAGGCTTGCACCTCGGCGATAATGCGATCGATCAACGCATGCGGCGAAAGCGCGGTGCACGTTGACAGGATCGCATCGAGCCGCTCAAAGCCGAACAACTCGCCGGATGCGTTGTGCGCCTCGACCAGACCGTCGGTAAAGAACAGCACTGTGTCGCCCGGTGCAAGATCGACCGCCAGCGTCTCATATCCCATATCGGGCTGAATGCCGAGGGGCAATGTCGGTCCTGGCGGATAGAGATACTCGATGCCGCCATCAGCGCGTACCAGCACCGGTGTCAATTGCCCGGCATTCGCCACCGCCATGCGTCCGGCAGGATCGATGGTGGCGTAACAGAGAGCAACAAACGTGCCACGCGGCACATCGTGCGCCATACTGCGGTTGGTTTCGCGCAAGACCAGCGCCGGCTCTTCGTGATCGATCGCTTCGGCGCGCCCGACCGAGCGCGCCATCGCCATCAACAATGCGCCCGCCACACTCTTGCCCGACGCATCGCCGATCATGACGGCGACTGCCTTGCGTTCGCCAAGGGCAAAGCAGTCGAAGAAATCCCCGCCCACTTCACGCGCCGGAAGGCAGCGCGCCGCCAGCGCGATCCCCTGCCGGCGCGGGAGTTCGCGCGGAAACAGGTTCGCCTGGATACGACGCGCAATCTCCAGTTCCTGCTCGCGGCGCGCAATCGACTCGGCGTACAGACGCGCATTCTCAATGGCAATCGCAGCATTGTCGGCAAAAACCTGCGCAACTGCGACATCGCGCTTCGTGAAGCGCGCTCGTTCGTTTGCGTCGATATTCAGTACGCCAAGCACATCGCCTCTGACAACGAGCGGGACGCCGATCCACGAGCGAATTTCACTGATATGCGGTTCAGGCGCCCAGATCGACGACGTGCGGACATCATCGATCAGCAGCGGTTGTTTGTGTTTCACCACCCAGACCGCCGCGCCGGGTTCGTCTAACGGGCGGTTCATCGTATCCAGCCGCGTCGCTATCGTTTCCGGCGCAACGGCGGCAGCGCGCAGAATCCGACCCTCGCGCAGCATGATCGAAGCGCTGTCATACGGAATGACCTTCTTCAATTCACGCAGAATGACCTTTAACACCTCGCCTGAACTGAACGCGGCGCTCAGCACGCGCGCCACTTCCCGCAGGGTATCGGCAGTGCGTCGCGCTTCCTGTTCCGCTGCAAACAGCATCACATTCTGCACATGCAGCGCCACCTGGCGCGCCACTGCCGCCAGAAACTGCTCGTCGCGCGCGTCGAAAGCGGCAGGTGAGTACGCCTGCACCATCAGCACGCCAATCGGTTGCCCCTCACGCCCGATGAGTGGCATGCCGAGCCACGATAATGCCGTGCGCTCCGCGCCGATGATATGCACGCTCAATTCCGGGAAACGCTCAATCTCCTCGATCAGGTTATCGAAGCGCAGCGCGCGTCGGTGCCGTAAAACCCACGCGGTCAACGAATCGGGCGGCGGGGGTTGGCGCTGCCAGAACGTGTGCTCTTCACCTTCATCGATGGACAGACCATCGCTGATGACATCGTGTTCGGCGTCGTACACGACCACCGAGAAAACATCGGCGCGCATGAAGCGCGCCAGCGCGCGCGCAATGTGGCGTAACAGGGTGCGCAGTTCCAGCGTTGTGCTGGCAGCATGGCTGATGTCGCTCAGCGCCGAGAGTTCCGCGACCTGACGTTCCCGTTCAGCAAACAACCGGGCATTTTCAATCGCAATCGCAATCTGGTGACCGACAGCGCGCACAAACTCGATTTCCTGATCCTGGATCACGCGCTGGCGATCATCAACCAGCAGCAGGGTTCCCAACACCCGATCGCCGATCTGCAACGGCACGGCGATCAATGCGCGATAGTTCAGACCGATGCGCTCCCAGTGGCTGCTATGCGCCAGATCATCGATAATGAGCGGACGACGCTCTTCGATGACGCTGTGCATCAGGCTGCCAGCAACCGGCAGGCGCGCCAGGCGTTCTGAGTACTCCTCCGGGAAGCCCTGAGCAGCAGCCAGGATCAGCTCGGTGCAGTCCGCGCTCAGCAATCGCACTGCCCCGCCTCGCATGCTGAGGTGTTCCGTGAGCAGCGCCAGCGCACGATTGAGCAACTCATCGAGTGGTCGCTGGAGCGCCAGTTCTTCTGCAAGCGCCGTCAGTGTCTCCAGTTCGCGCGTCCGGGCGGCAATGCGTCCGGTTAACGCATCGCTCAACGCACGCTGCTGCTCGACAAGCGCTGCATTTTCCAGCGCGACCGCCAGCAGATTGCCGATGCGCTGCAACAGATCAAGACTATCCTGATCGTAGATGCCTGGACGGTAACTCTGAACGGAGATGACGCCAACCGTTTCGTAGCCGAGGATCAGCGGCGTTCCCATCCAGGAACGTGATCGCTTTTGCGGGTTGCCAAACCGCTCCGGCTCAACACCCAGCGAGTCGCGCTCCCGCTCCAGATCCCGGACCAGTAACGGCTTGCGCTCCCGCACCATCAAACCTGTGAGCGGTCCATACGGCGTATTCTCCAGATACTCAACGCTCTCTTCATCGACGAGCAGCGCTGCCCGAAATGTTTCGCGGTTGGAAGGATCGCAAACGGCAAAATACGCGGCATCGTAATGAAACACCGGCAAAAGTTCACGGTGAATGGCTTCAAAAATCGCACGTGCGCTGACTCGTCCCAGGCACGCGATGCTGACGTTGCGAATAATGTCAAGCGCACGAAGGTTACGTTCCCGGTCGATGCGCAGCGCTGCGAGTTCCTGTTGCAATTCGGCAATTTGGTCTTTCACAGGTAGAGTCACGATACTGGTTCCTGATACGCTCAGCGGGCGCCATTATGCATTGCGGGTCGCTCCTGTCTCGGTATGCAGGCGCGCAACTGTATCTTCAGAGTCTAACGGTTATAGCAGATTTGCGCAAACGCCTCGAACGTTGTCAGTCCGGACTATCCATGCTACGATAAGCGGCGAACCGCGTCATGCATGAAAGTATATGCCTGCCATGAAGCTGAAAGCGCTGATCGAACCGGGCGATCCTGAACGCATCGCTGGCGGTTTTGAGTTTACTGAAGGTCCGGTCTGGCATCCAGACGGTTTTCTGATCTTTTCGGACATTCCTGCCAACCGTCAGTACCGCTGGCATCCTGTCCATGGCGTATCCATCTGGCGCGAACCGAGCGGTCACTCGAACGGACTCACCCTGGACCACGAAGGACGCATCATTGCGTGCGAGCACGGTGGTCGGCGCGTCTCACGCGCTGAGCCGGGCGCCGAACCGGTGACGCTGGCGGATACGTATGGCGGGAAGCGCCTTAACAGCCCGAATGACGTCGTGGTCAAATCGGACGGCACAATCTATTTTACCGATCCACCCTACGGCATTGCGCCCGAAGAGCGCGAACAGCCGTGCAACGGCGTGTATCGCATCTTGCCCGACGGAATGGTCGAACTGCTGGTCGACGATTTTGATCGCCCCAACGGACTGGCATTTTCGCCTGATGAAACGATCCTGTATATCGATGATTCCCCGCGGCGTCATGTGCGTGCGTTCGATGTCCTGCCCGACGGTCGGCTGGCAAACGCACGTATCTTTGCCGATATGGACCATCCGCAACCCGGATCACCGGACGGAATGAAGGTCGATGTCGAAGGGAACCTGTATGTCACCGGCGCAACCGGGGTATGGGTCTTCGAGCCGGATGGGACGTGGCTGGGGGTGATCGCCACGCCGGAGCGCCCGGCGAACTGTGCCTGGGGCGATGCCGATCGCCAGACTCTCTACATCACGGCGCGCACCTCGCTCTATCGCATTCGCACGCGGGTTCCCGGTCTGCCGGTGATTCGTGAGCGGACGTAGGGCGTGAATAGTATCATTAACAATCATCGCCCTGGCAGATGCCAGGGCGATGATCTCCGACTTCGTGCTCAGGCTCCTGCGCTGCGTAGCAACGTACTGGTACCTGGTCAGGCGGGCTGGCGCGTTTGTACGAGATGGGCTGCGATGTTGACTGGATTGTCCTGCTGCGACGTACGTGCCGGGTTGTTGGAGTGCGACGTCGGGTGCGTGATCTCGGGAGCCTGAGCGTCCTGTCGTAGCCGGTTGGGTTGATTGCAAGCATTGATGACCGACTACGCTTCTAGTGTACTCGACATACATCGCAATCGCAATGACGCAAAGGTATCCTTCTGCCATGAACAGAGGTACTATGCCCGACACTGCCTATAGTACTACTTCGTTAGAATGTGGTTGTTAACTCCTGGGTACATCCTGTGGCAGCAGCGCGGTAGGCAGACTCGATAATATCAATGACGTGTCGCGCATGTTCGGCAGTGACAATGGTTGGCGTCCCGTCGCGTATCCAGTCAATCAGTTGCATGATATCCTCCCATACGTGCTGCTCTTCGATCTCACGATGCACACCAACTACGTGGGGCAACAGAATTTGATCGCCGTGGGGATGCGCTTCTGCATCACTGCGTCCCGGATAGTCGAACGGCTGCCCATTGAGTTTTCGTCCGGTAATCGATCCGGAAACGCCAAAATAACTCCCTCCGAACCCTTCGGTCAAACTCCCAGCCGGTGTACCGTATGCCAGCGCAAAGATAGTATCGCCAAAGTCGATCAGGATCAGCGTATTATCGTCTGCTTCGACTGGATGCATGACGCCAGCGAACTCACGTTCACGCAACCGCACGCCAGACATTGCCGTTACGCGCCTGGCGGGACCAAGAATGCCTGTGAGAGCATGCAGGCTGTAGACGGTCATGTCGTACAGTGGGCCGCCGCCGGGTTTCCGGTAATACCACGTCGGATCGATGTTCATGAGGGGATCGGCGCCCTGACGCACCGGTTCTTCTTCATGATACCGTCCAAATGCTGCGCCGCACGCTGCCCAGCAGAGCGTGCCGATAGCGCCTTCGGCGATGAGCTGTTTAATGCGCTGATTGTGCGGGCGCAGCATCTCTCCCGGTGATGCAACTATCTTGAGGTTACGTGCTGCGGCGCGCTCGATCAGGTCGGTAGCTTCTGCGACCGTCGTGGTCATTGTCTTGTTGAAATGGACGTGGACGCCTGCTTCAAGCGCCATCCGGCCCTGCTCGTAGTGCAACCCTATCGGTGTTGCAATCGTAAGAGCATCAACCACACCGGCGGCGAGCATGTCGCTGTAGTCGGTGAAAGCATACTCGCACCCGAAGCGGGCGGCAGCCGCAGCGGCACGACCAGGCGCCGGGTCGCACACAGCCACCAGGCGCAGCCGATCGTGCAGATCCGGCTGGCTCAGGTGGGGCAGCAAACCGCGTATCGACACGCTACCCGCGCCGACAATACCGAAGCGAACGATGGTATCGTGCATCGTATCCTCATATCCGGCAATTGATCCGCACAATATTGATTGAGCGCGATTGTACCATGGCGCGCAAGTGTCGGGAAAGCAACGGGAGATCCAGGAGTAATCGGGTTGCTGAAGCCAGGCTTCAGCAACCCGGGCAGGAACGGTGCGCCTTCAGAGGGCATCAGTGCCCGCCGTCGAGCAGATCCCAATGCTCGGGTGAGCGCCAGAGCGCCGAGAGGAGCAGGTCGCGAACGGAGCGGAATTCCTTGGGCAGGCGATCATAGAGTTTCAGGAACAACTCTTCGTGCAGCAGGATTTCATGGGTCCACTGCTCGCGATCGACCGCCATCAGTTCGGTGAACTTCTCTTCGCTGAAATCTTCCAGTCCGCGCCAGTCGATATCGTCGTAGCGCGGCATCCAGCCAATCGGGCTTTCGATGCCGACCGCGCGACCATTGGCACGCTCGACGATCCACTTGAGAACACGCATATTCTCGCCGAAGCCGGGCCAGAGGAAATTCCCCTCGGCATCTTTGCGGAACCAGTTGACGCTGAAGATGCGTGGCGGGTTGGGAATGGTACGACCGAACTGCAACCAGTGATTGAAGTAGTCGCCCATGTGATAGCCGCAGAATGGGAGCATCGCCATCGGATCGCGGCGCACTTCACCAATCTTGCCAAAGGCGGCAGCCGTCATCTCCGATCCCATAGTGGCAGCCAGGTAGACGCCAAACGTCCAGTTGAACGACTGGTAAACCAGTGGCACGACGGTGCTGCGGCGACCGCCAAAAATGAATGCGCGAATGGGAACGCCATTTGGATTTTCCCAGTCGGGATCGATCGCCGGGTTCTGCGACGCCGGAGCAGTGAAGCGTGCATTCGGGTGCGCGGCTTTTCTGCCTGAATCGGGCGTCCAGTGCTTCCCCTGCCAGTCGATCGCTTCCGGCGGCGGCTCTTTGGTCATTCCTTCCCACCAGACGCCGCCATCGGGCGTCAGCGCAACATTGGTGAAAATGGTGTTGCGCGACAGCGCCGCCATTGCGTTCGGGTTCGTTTCATACGACGTGCCGGGTGCGACGCCGAAGTAGCCGCTCTCCGGGTTGATCGCGTACAATCGCCCATCAGGACCGGGTTTGATCCAGGCGATGTCGTCACCAACCGTCGTTACTTCCCATCCCTCTTCTGTGAAGGGTTTGGGCGGGATGAGCATGGCAAAGTTGGTCTTGCCGCAGGCGCTGGGGAAGGCCGCTGCAACGTAGGTCTTGCGCCCTTTTGGATCCTTGACCCCCAGGATAAGCATGTGCTCCGCAAGCCATCCTTCATCACGGGCAATGACCGATGCGATGCGCAGTGCCAGGCATTTCTTGCCCAAGAGAGCGTTGCCGCCATAGCCGCTGCCATACGACCAGATCATGCGCTCTTCCGGGAAGTGGACGATATACTTGACTGTCGGATTGCAGGGCCAGGGAACATCCTTCTGTCCGGGTTCAAGCGGCGCGCCAACTGAGTGCAGACACGGAACAAAGTCGTTGTCGCCCAGCGCCTCAATCACCTTTTGCCCGATCCGTGTCATGATCCACATATTCACGACAACATACGCCGAGTCGGTGAGCTGGACGCCGATCTGGGCAAGCGGCGACCCGATCGGTCCCATGCAGAAGGGAATGACATACATCGTGCGTCCGCGCATCGAACCGTCGAACAGCGGGATGAGCGTCTCCTTCATCTCCCTGGGCGACATCCAGTTGTTGGTTGGTCCGGCATCGCCACGACTGACGCTACAGATGAAGGTGCGATCTTCGACACGCGCGACGTCGCTCGGATCAGAACGCGCCAGGAAGCAGCCGGGCCACTTCTCCTGATTCAAGCGAATGAACGTCCCTGCCTGGACGAGTTGTTCACACAGCGCGTCATACTCCGCCTTTGAGCCGTCACACCAGTGAACGCGATCCGGTTTGCACAGATCGACCATCTCCTGGACCCAGCGGATCAGTTTTTCATTCTTCACATACGCTGGCGCCTCTACGACTGATGTCTCCATGGGCAACTACCTCCTCTTGACATCTCGTGAAACACATCACGATACGGCTCGACGCAACTGTACCTTAACCGGCGAACCGGGGCAGTAATAGTTGAGCAACACATGGAGAAGGAACAGTAACGATGCCCCGTTTCATCCCCGTGTCAGACGGCGGTACACGGTGCGGTGCGGCTGATCGGCTGCCTTGCCAAGGCGACGTCGGCGGTCCTCCTCGTATTCGCTGTACGTGCCGGGAAACCAGACAACGCTCGATTCATTCTCGAATGCCAGGATATGGGTCGCAACCCGATCAAGGAACCAGCGATCATGGGAAATGATCAGCGCGCATCCGGCGAAATTGATGAGGGCGTCTTCGAGCGCGCGCAGGGTGTGGACATCGAGATCGTTGGTTGGCTCGTCGAGTAATAGCACGTTCGCGCCAGAACGAAGCACTTTCGCCAGGTGCACCCGGTTGCGTTCGCCGCCGGAAAGGGTTCCCACCTTCTTCTGCTGATCGGCGCCGGTGAAGTTGAAGCGCGCCACATACGAACGCGAGTTGACCTGGCGGTTGCCAAGCATGATCACCTCATCGCCGCCGGAGATCTCTTCCCACACCGTGCGATCCGGGTTCAGCGAGTCGCGACTCTGATCGACATATCCTAACTTCACCGACGGACCAACGATCAGGGCGCCGCTGTCAGGCTGCTCCTGCCCGGTGATCATGCGGAACAGGGTGGTTTTGCCGGCGCCATTCGGACCGATGATGCCGATGATCGCGCCAGGCGGCACATCAAATGTCAGGTCATCGTACAGAAGTTTGTCGCCATACGCCTTCGTCACATGCTCAGCGCGAATGACAAGGTCGCCGAGGCGCGGACCGGGAGGGATATAGATTTCCAGGTCGCGCTCGGCGCGCTCGGCGCTCTGACTGAGGAGTTGTTCGTAGGCGGCAATGCGCGCTTTGCTCTTTGCCTGACGTGCGCGGGGTGAAGCATTGATCCACTCCAGTTCGCGCGCCAGTGTTTTCTGCCGCAGATTCTCGGCTTTCTCGGCAGCCGCGATCTGCTGCTGCTTCTGAACCAGCCACGATGAGTAGTTGCCGCGCCAGGGGATGCCCATGCCGCGGTCCAGTTCCAGGATCCATTCAGCCACATTGTTGAGAAACCGGCGATCATGGGTGACGCAGATCACCGTGCCAGGGTATGCTTGCAGGTGACGTTCGAGCCAGGCGACCGATTCGGCGTCGAGATGGTTGGTCGGCTCGTCGAGGAGCAGGATGTCCGGTTTCTGGAGCAACAAACGGCAGAGCGCCACCCGTCGGCGCTCCCCGCCCGACAGCACAGCAACCGGCGTGTCACCCGGCGGGCAGCGCAAGGCATCCATCGCCAGTTCCAGCCGACTGTCGAGATCCCAGGCGTCGAGATGATCCAGTTGTTCCTGCAACGCTGCCTGCTCGGCAATCAGCGCGTCCATGTCGGCGTCCGGATCGCCGAACCGTTCGTTCACCTCGTCGTAGCGTCGCAAGAGATCGACAATCGGTTGCACCCCCTGCTCGACCGTCTGCCGGACGGTGAGCGAGTCGTCGAGACGCGGTTCCTGTTCCAGAAAACCGACGGTGTACCCCGGTGCGATGACCGTTTCACCAAAGAAATCGCGGTCAACGCCCGCCATAATGCGCAACAGGGTCGATTTGCCAGCGCCGTTGAGTCCAATCACGCCGATTTTGGCGCCGTAGAAGTACGAGAGCGAAATATCCTTCAGCACCTGCCGGTTTGGCGGCACAATCTTCCCGACCCGAATCATGGAATAGATAATTTTGGTGTCGGTCACGGTACGACCTCACGCTTTACATAAAGTACGATTGCAGGAGTGATATGTGGGTGCAGGGTTGGCGTGGAACAATCGGTGTAATAGTAACACAGGTTAAGGGGATGTGGGGAGTTATCGAAGCCCCTATCCCCGACTCAACGCCGCCAGCACCCCTGCGCGCCCGACCATCCCGACCAACCGCCCGTCAGCATCGATGATCGGGATTCGCTTGATCTTATGCGCCATCATCAGGCGCACAGCATCGGCAATCGGCGCATTGGTCGGCAGCGTCACCACCGGGGAGGTCATCACATCGGCGGCGGTGCGTCCCTCAGCAGCGACTTCGAGTCCGGGCGGGCGGGCGCCGCCACCGAACCACGCCGCCAGAGCGCGCAATGCACCAGGACGCACCCGTTTTGCAGCGCGCCGCATGACATCGCCATCAGTGATAATGCCGACGACCCGTCGCTCACCATCAACGACGATCACGCGTCGCTTGTCGGTTTCCAGCAGGCGGTCGAGCGTCTCTGCGAGCGGAGTGTCGGGTTGGACAGTCGGAACATCGGTGATCATGATCTCACCAACCGTTTTGGGGGCGCCATCTGGCTGCCTGATGGGTGTGGCGGGACGCTGGCGCAACCCTTCTGCGACGGTGGCAAGGAGATCAGAACGGCTGACCATGCCGACCAGACGTTGCTGCGCATCAACGACCGGAATGCGTTTCAAGCCGCGATCCGCCATGACCGCCGCCGCCTCCGCCAGCGGCGTGGTCTCCCGTAACGTGACCGGATTGGGGGTCATCAGATCGGCGGCGGTGTGCCGGTGCGTGGCAAGGGTTTCGATCGTCGCTGCGCGTTCCGCCAGCGACAGTTCGCGCTGCAATGCCAGCGGCAATTCGGTTGCACCGCGGGTGAGCAGGTCGCCGTCGGTAATAATGCCGATTACGCGGTTCTCCGCATCGACAACCGGCGCCGAGCGCAGCGCACGGTCGATCAACAATGCGACAATCTCGGCAACTGGCGTATCGGGACGCACACTGACGACCTGACGGGTCATCACATCGGCGACGGTGAGGTGCGCCGGGAACGGACCGATCGCGCGCGAGGTGTATTTGATCACCTCAACCGGCGTCGTTGTGATCAACCCTTCACGCACCATCTCCAGGATGTCGGGCATGACCCGCGCGATACGGTCAGGTCGATCCACGAATGTTACCACGATCGGCAGGTCGCTGCTCAGTTCGACGAGCGATGCGGTATGGATGAAACTATGTGCGCCATACCCGGCGATGCCGCGCAACACGGTGCCGCCGGCAATCCCGTTGCGCTTGAGGAGTTCGAGGAGCGCGAGCGAAAGTGGGCGCCCATGCCACTGATCGCTTTCCCCCAGAAAAATCCAGACTTGTTGTGCATTGCCGCTCAGATCCACGTTGATCCTCCTTGCCTACGGCAGTACCCGCGCGACACCCGCGCCCAGAAAAACGCCTGCAATCCCTAACCCGAAACTGCTGAGCACATACAGGCCGGCTGCCATCCAGCTGCCGCTCGTCACCAGCGTATAGGTCTCGAAACTCAGGCTGGAAAACGTGGTGAAGCCGCCCAGCAATCCGGTGACGATCAGCAGTCGCGCCGTATCGCTCAGGCTCAGGCGTGTTGTTGCCAGAACCAGCACAAACCCGATGGCAAAACTTCCAATAACGTTGACGATCAGTGTACCATACGGAAACGACGCCCCCCAACGCTGCGCCGCCCAGATCGACAGACTGTAGCGCAGATTGGCGCCGATGGCTGCTCCCACAGCAATGGCGATGATGTTCATGAAAGCGCTGTTCACCACGATACGTCTCCCCGCCAGCCTCACAGGCGCTTCTCCTCTTCAAACAAAAAACCTCTACGGCAGACCGTGACGGTCGTTTTCCGTAGAGGCTATCAGCCGACGCGCGGCATT
Organism: Roseiflexus sp. RS-1; assembly: GCF_000016665.1. Classification (NCBI taxonomy): domain Bacteria; kingdom Bacillati; phylum Chloroflexota; class Chloroflexia; order Chloroflexales; family Roseiflexaceae; genus Roseiflexus; species Roseiflexus sp. RS-1. Next base: position 3,080,206 of record NC_009523.1, on the reverse strand, counting down.
CTGCGAGCCTCATCGCGTGAACTCTGCCTCAGTATACCGCCGGGTTGCAGCAACGTCAAGCATCAGTGTGCAGCAATGGAAGCCGACGGATCTACTTCATACGTTACCGGCGACTCGACGATCCGATCATCAAGACAGGCGGCAGCGTAGAGCAGGGCTTGTCGAATATCTTCGTCTTCGAGTTCAGGATATTCCCGGCGCAGGTCATCACGGTCAGGGTAAAGCGCCAGCAATTCAATAACACGGCGCACTGTCAGTCGCAAATCGCGAATCGATGGTTGACCATTCATACGTGCCGGGTTAATTGTTATACGGTCTAATTTCATCACACCTCGCCTCCCGCTTCACAGGATGATACTTTCCCATACGTTGTAGCGATCGCCGTACCTCCGCTTCACGTGCTCTTTCCGGGTCAATTGTACGATCCCGCTGCTCGACCGTCAATGAGAGCATCGCTTCGCGCAAGGCGTATGCAACGTCGGGAGAGATAAAAACATGAAGCCTATCATTGAGGCTGGCGGCAGTCTCCGGGTTGAATTGCATCCTGCCGCCTCCAGACTGTCAATCGAGCAATCGTGCTGGCAACAGGTCGCTTCCGAATTGCAAAATAATCTGTCGAACTCTGCGTCGGAGCGTCTTCGACAACACCGATCCACGGGTGAGATGAGAGCCAGAACGATGCCGCGCCTCGTCCTGACGTTCAGCGCGCCGTCGCAGGATAGAGCGCTTCTGCTCACGTCTCCGGCGAATTCGTGTATACTGCGAACGAATATGCCGCCGATCACCGGAGACCAGCCTCTATGACTGCTTTTCAGCGCTCACCATGGACGCGCATGATTGCGATGGCGCCACTCCTGATAGGTATTGCCGTCGTGGCGTTCGGGTTCATCACACCGGTTGATACCCTTGCCCAGACGGCTTCAAGCAATCCGCCCTCCCTGACGGTTGCCGGAACGCTGGGCGATCCGCCGCAGGAGCGGGTGCTGTTCATCAGTGCGTCGACCCCGGTTTCAGGCGTCGAGGTGCTGGTCTCCGATTTTGTGCGCACCGACAATGCTGCAACCCTCTCCGGTCTGCTAAGCATTGCGCCGCCGCCGCAACGGGTCGAAGCAGGGAAGCCGTTGACGCTGACGGTGACGATTTCGTTTGCCCAGGCGCGCAGCGGGGCGTACAACGGCACGATCTGGGTGAACTATGATGCTGGCGGCATCCCGGCGTCGCTGCAAATCCCGGTGACGGTAACAATCAAAGATCCGCCGTGGACTCCGTTCCTGACCCTGATTGCGGGTGTGGCGGTCGCCGCGTTGATTTCGACCTATCTGGGAGGTGGGCGGCAGCGTGACGATCTGGCGGTACGGATCGAGCGTCTGGCGGCGCGAGTCATGGCGACGTCCGGGTTGCCCGATTCGGTGCGTCGCACGCTGCGCCAGGAATTGAACCTGGCAGAAGCCTGGCTGCGCGCCAGCAAACTCGACGATGCGCTTCAGGCGTATAATCGGGCGGAACAGCTGCTGACCCGCTGGCTCGGCTGGCTGGAACCGTGGCGTCTGCTGCACGAGCAACTTGATCGTGCACGCACGCTGCTGCAACCCGATGCGCAGGGCAGACCCGCTTATGCTGTCGCAATCCACCGTCGTCTGCGCGAGATTGAGGAGTCGGCGCCATCAACGACCGATCTGAACAGTATTCAGGAGAGCCTGAACGGCGTTATTGCGCAGATCAACGACTTTCTGAACCTCGATACGCGCTGCAAGAACCTGCAAACGATCCTGGACGCGACTGCGCTGATTCCAGCAGAGAAGAGCGCCTACCAGGCGCAGATCGATCAGTTGGCGCGTCGTATCGAAACTCTGTTGCCGGAGGCTGCGGATAACCGCCCCAACTACAATGAGATTGACCAGGCACTGTCCGATCTCAATCAGCGCTTGAAAGCGCACCTGCCCAGAGGTGCGCCGGAATCCGCGCTTCTCGGCGGGCAGGCGGGTCAGGCGACAATGGCTGCGGCGGTGTTCGAAGCGAGCGCGCCGCAGTTCCCGCGTCTAACGTTCACAATGCCGCAGCCGGAACAGGCGGCGCACCGTGAAGTTGCTGCCGGGTGGTCGGGGCGCCTGCCCTGGGCGCGCATCCGCCTCTACGGTTTCCGCCTGGCGCAGTTCCTTATTTTGATTACGCTCTGGGGATGGACCGGGTATAACGAACTGTACATCCAGAATCCCACCTTTGGCAGCGATTGGATGTCGAACTACTTCACTCTGCTCGCCTGGGGTTTCACGTCGGAGGCGGCGCGCGCCACGTTTACCTCGCTTGCCGGGCGGGTAGGACTGTCTGTGGAACAGGGGTGATCAACCGGCATCGCTTTCCATCCCCGCCATCGCCAGTAATCGCCGCCAGTGCGCTTCGGTCACCGGCACAACCGACAGACGTGACTGACGCACGAGCGCAAAGTCGGCGAACGCCGGGTCGGCTTTGATCGCCGTCAGGGAAACCGGGCGCGGCAGCGGCGCCAGCGGGCGAATATCAACCACCACCATGCGCGGGTCGTTGTGCTGCGGATCGGGGTAGGGTGCACTGATCACCTCAGCCCGCCCGACGGCGCATCGCTCGTCGCCGGTATGATAGATCAGCGCCTCGTCTCCCGGTTGCATCTCCCGCAGGTATTTGAGCGCCACATTGTTGGCTACGCCGTCCCATACCGTGCGACCGTCGCGTTCCAGATCGCTCCAGGCGTAGCAGTCCGGTTCGGTTTTCAGCAACCAGAAACGTTTGCTCATACGTGCTCCAGAATAATGTCGGTCATCCCCAATCGCAGGCGCGTGCCGACCGGAATGGTGCGCTCTGCGTGACGAATGTGTTCGATTGGTCCGTCCGGCGGCGTGACCCAGACGCCATTTTTGCTCGTGTCGCGGATCATCACGCTTGCTGGATCAGCATGACACACAATGTGCAGATGATCACTCGACACCAGTTCATCGTTGGAGAGCGTGATGCGTCGTTCGATCCCCTGCGCCGATTGTCGTCGCCCCACGACCGTTTCGCCTTCGTACAGCGGCGCCGTCACCGGCGCACGACCGGGCGCCGTGATGCGGAGTTGGAACCGTGGCGGCGCAAGTTCGAACAGCAACCGTCCATCGTCGTACCACAACCGACAGCCGAACAGATCAGCGAGGATCGTGTGGATGATCTCAGTTGACATAACCAAGCCACTATGCGCCAGCGCCGCAACGCCCGGCAGTTCTTCGAAACTGCACACCTTCAGATGATCACGGTGATCATCGACATCGAGTGAGATGCGCGAATCGGCGGGTATCGCCGGCACGCCGACAATTGCGCCGATCACGCGCCTGAACGGACGTGGATCGGCGGAATCAAGACCGAGGCGCGCTGCGGCAGTGTTGAGGCTTAGCTGCACCGCGTCGCGCTGCACACGGATGCGGTGCAGCGGGTGGGACCCATCCGCTTCCAGGATCGGCTGTCCGCTGGCGCGATCACGCCAGACTCCGCCTGGCGGTGCGTCGATAGGACCGGCAAAGGTACGCAGCGCCCCGACAATCACCGCTGTCGTCCGCATGACGATCAGGTCAATCCCTGTCAGCGGCGACTCTGTTCCGACCGTCATATTGAATGCGATGGCGCATATGCCTTCCGTCGGTGAACGGCGAACGGCATTCGCCAGCATCAGCGCCCGTTCACGCAGAAGAATCCGCTCATCCGTCGTGTCCGGCGTGTGTCCGACATAGATCCGCGGTTGCATGGGTTTCCTGTTCGACCGCTGTGTCAGAGATGCCGTCCCACGTCTACGATTGTATCATATGCGCCAATGCAGCGGCGCGTGGCGGCGTCGCAGAGCAAGGCGAGCAAAGCGAGAGCGAGCGGATCTGTTCCTGGTATAATCACTGCAAGAGAAGCAACAGTATCGATACCCGACAACGCTATGGATTTTGTTTCGTTCGTTCCTGAAACCATGGCGCCGCGTGACGCCTATCGCCTGCTGGTCAGCAGCGTCGTGCCGCGCCCCATCGGTTGGGCGTCAACGATTGGCGCCGACGGTTCGGTCAATCTGGCGCCCTTTTCGTTCTTCAATGCCGTTGGCGGTCCCATGCCGTTCGTGATGATCTCGGTCAGTCGCCGTGCCGGTGCGATCAAGGACACGCTGCGCAACGCCAGCGAGACCGGCGAAATGGTGCTGAACATTGTTGATGAGGACCTGGCGCCGCAGATGAATATCACGTCAGGCGACTGGTCCTACGGCGATAATGAGTTCGAGCGCGCCGGTCTCGCGGCGGCGCCGTCGGTCGATGTGCGCCCGCCGCGCGTTGCAGCGGCGCCGGTGGCGATGGAAGTCAAAGTCACGCAGATTGTGCCGGTCGAGGGCAGCAGTTACACCATGATCATCGGGCGGGTGGTGCGTTTCCATATCCGCCGTGACCTGTTGCGCCCGGATGGGACGATCGATCCGCTGCGGTTGCGACCGGTGGCGCGGCTGAGCGGCGATGAGTATGCCCGCCTTGGCGAAGTGTTTACCCTGGAACGACCAGGGGCCTGACGCAGTGCACCATAAACCTGGTATAATGGCGGTTGGAATGCCCGGCGCCGCATCGGGTTCTCCCACGCCCAGGAAAAATGTATGAGCCACGTGATCGCACTGGCAATGCAGAAGGGTGGGGTCGGTAAAACCACCACTGCGTTGAGTCTGGGAACGGCGCTTGCCGCACGCGGGAGGCGCGTCTTGCTGATCGACATCGATCCCCAGGCGAACCTGACGCAGGGGTTCGGGGTCGATCCGTCGCAGCTGGAGTACAGCGTCTACGAAGTGCTGCTCAACCCGGAGCGGGGCAGCGCATTCGCAACAATCCGCGTCGATGAGGGGGTCGATCTTATTCCCTCATCGCTGCTGCTGGCAGGCGCGGAACTCGAACTGGCGGGACGGGTCGGGCGGGAACTGCTGCTACGCAAGGCGCTGCGCACCGCGCACGAGACCTACGATTACATTCTGATCGACCCGCCGCCTTCACTCGGATTGTTCTCGCTGAATGCGCTTGCGGCTGCACACCGCGTTCTGGTGCCGTTGCAACTTCACGCCTATGCGCTCAAGGCGATGCCGCAACTCGAGCAAACCATCGACCTGGTGCGCGAGATCAACCCCGACCTTGCCATCGGCGGCATTCTCTGCACCCTTGCCGATCGCCGCACCGGTTTGAGTCACGAGATCGAACGTCAGGTGCGCGAACGGTATGGGTCACTGGTGTTTCACACCGTTATTCCGATGAATATCAAACTTGCCGAAGCGCCAACTGCGGGCATGCCGATCCACCGCTATGCGCCCGGCAGCGCTGGCGCGCAGGCATACCGCGCACTGGCGGACGAACTTGAGTCGCGATTGACCCACTGAGGTGACCATGAGCGCCGAATCTCCTTCAGACAACCCGACTCCCATCCGGCGCGGCAAGGGGCTGCGCCTCTCGGTCACATCGTCACACGACGATGCACCGACCTCCGAATCAGGAGACCCAACACTGCGGCGTGGTCAGGGGCTGCGCCTCTCGATCCACGACCAGGCATCTGCACCGCAACCCGCAACGCTCTTGCGCGAATTGCTTGGCGCACCCCAGGTCGTTGAACTGTCACACGGTCCGCTGGCATACCGCGCCGCCGGGCACGGTCCACCGCTGGTCCTGTTGCACGGTTGGGCGGCATCGTCACGCTACTGGCTCACCACGCTCGCTGACCTGTCGTCGGATTTTCGGGTCTACGCGCCGGATCTGCCGGGGTTCGGCGACTCGCCTGCGCTTCCCGAACCTGCGACGGTCGCACGGCAGGCGCAGGTCGTGACCGAGTTCGCCGATGCGCTTGGGCTGACGACGTTCGACATTAACGGTCACTCGTATGGCGCAGCAGTGGCAGCGTCGCTGGCAGCCGCCCAACCGCTCCGAGTGAAACGGTTGGTGATGACATCCCTGGGGGCGATAGGAAATGAGATCGAGCGCCTGATCTTCGCGCTGGCGCGCGCGCCGCTCGATCTGTCGCTCCGCGTAGGGTACCCGTGGCTCAACCTGATCGCACCGTGGGTCGAACTCTGGCGACCGTTTGCAACGGCGCTGCTCTGCATTCCGCCGCTGCCGCAGTTGATGGCGGCCAGGTTTATCGCAAACGGTCTGCGCGAAAAGTGGATGCTCCAGGAGGGGATCGTCGATCTGACGAAGATGGACCTGCGGGCGCATCTGATGGCGGTCGCCAGTGTCGGCGACCCGCAGGTGTTCGATGCGCTGCGGAGCGCACCGCAACCGGCGCTGCTGATCGGCGGCGTCGGCGACCAGATCATGCCGCCGGATTCGCTTCAGGCAGCGGCGCAGATCATGCGCCAGGCGCGTCTGGCGCTGATCGATCAGTGCGGGCATATTCCCATGATCGAACAACCGGAAGCGTACCACGCAGCGCTGCGATCATTCCTGCTCGAATGATCACCAGGGGCGTGCTGGTTGACATAACATTGTAACCCTTACCTTCTCAGCGTTCGCAAATACGCAAGAAGATCGGCCATCTGCTGATCGTTCAGGGCGCGCCCTGGCATCAGTCCGATCTGCCCCTGATTGGTCGTGCGGATAAAGGCGGCGACGTTCTCCTCGGTGCGCGGCGCGCCGTTGGGGAGCGCGCCGCGGTAGTCCACTCCCGGCGGATAGACCGGACCTTCCGGTTGCAACACGCCCGCCATGCCGGTCCCGACGCGAAATTCGGTCGTGGGTGCGTGGCAGGCGCTGCATCCGGCGCGCTCAAAGACGATCCGCCCGCGCTCAGGGTCGCCGGCAACCGGTCCGCTTGCAGGCGGACCGGAGCGATTGCCGAGCGTATTTGCCGCCAGCAGGAGCGCCCCAAGCACCAGCGCCACACCAATTGCCATGCGCATTAATGGTTGCATACCACTACTGCATCCGTGCCTGGCGTCGCAGCGCGATCAGGCTCAGCGCGACTGCGCCGACTCCCGCCCAGCCCCACGCTGCGGAATGTTTGCTGCGTCGTGCAGCGCGCACGCCCTTCGCCATCTCCGGGATCGATTTCAGGCGTTCCTTCGCTTCCGCTTTGCGCCGCGCGAACAATTCGGGATCGGCGCGCAACTCCTCCGCCAGTCTGCGCTTGTGCATGATCTGCTCTTCGGTGATATATTCCTCGAACGAACGCAGCGGCGCCAGGCGGTAGCCATGCTTGCGGAAGAGCCGGTAGATCTCTTTCACCCGCTCGGGCGAGATATTGCGCCCCAGCGTGTAATCCTCGAAACGCCCTTCCATCGCCAGCAGCGACGTTTCCGCCAGACAGGCGTAGACCGTCTTGGGCGGCAGGCCAATATCATACCCGATTTCAACGTCACCGGGGATCAGCACCTCGCCGCTCTCGATCACCAGCACATCAGGGCGCAGCGCCGCTTCCGCCGGGTTGATGTCCGGCGGGCGCGCCACATCGCAGATGATGGCGCCCGGCTTGCACTCCGTCACATCAAGGACGCGCTGACCAAAGGCGGAGGTCGCCGTGATGATCAGGTCGCACTCGCCCGCCAGATCATTGGCATGGGTCGCAATCACCACCCGCGCCCCTGGCGTTTCGCGCTCGATCAGGCGTTTCAGGTCGATCAGTTTCTCCGGCTCGATCGAGACCAGCGCCACATCCTTCGTCGCCTGCGCCGCCAGTCGCGCACAGGCGGAACCGATCGAACCGGTGGCGCCAATGACCATGATCCGCCCACGACTCAGATCGCGATATCCCATCATGCGCGCTGCAATCTTGGCAGTTTCCAGGGTTGCGGCGACGGTCAGACTGTTGCCGCTGGTGATGGCGATATCCGCTTCGTTGGCAACAGTAATGCCCGCATCTCCGACAACGCTGGTAAAGGCGCCCAGCCCCATGATGCGTGCGCCGAGGCGTTCGGCGAGGTGCGCCGCCTGATTGAGCAGATTGTAGGTGAAACGCGGGCTGTGCTTCATCATCTGACGCGGCGTTGCGCCAAGCGAGATCAGATACCCCTCGATGCGCTGCCCGGTCGTCGGCGAACGTCCGCCGGTGATCTTCCCGACATAGATCGGCGGCACATACGCCGCCGCCGCTTCGACGATCGTATCCGGAACGTAGCGCGTCCAGTAGAACGGCGGATAGTCGTGGATGAACCTGACGCTCAACGGGTGGATGACGAAGGCGAACTTGTTGACGCCGGCCGCCTCTGGTTGCAGGGTCACGACGGCGGGCGCCCAGTCGAGATCCGCCAGCAGGTCGAGGTAGGTATCCTCGGTGAGCGGCGCCTGCGGATCGGGGCGAAGCGCGACGAGCAGCGCTTCGATCGTGGCTGCCGGATAGCGCGCAATTTCCCCTTTGCCCTGAAGTGACGGCATCAGCGTGATCAGGGTTTCGACGCCGCGTGCGCGCAGGTCGGCGATGTCCTCGTCGCTCGCCGACTCGACGATCACCATTTTCCGGTCCAACCGTTCAGGCGCGAACCGGCGAATGGCGGCGATATTGCCCGCCAGAATGTCCGCCCAGACAAAACTGCCCTGGTGGTGCGGCGCACCGGTGATGCCAGCAATCGTCTCGAACGACGCCTCCTTGAGCGCCTCCAGAGTCGGTGCGGCTGCCTGGTCGAGGGTTTGCGCACTGCCGACTCCGGGTGCATCGGGCAGACCAAAGAACAGCTGCGGATCGGCGAAGCGTATTGCCGAACTGCGCCGCGTCAGCGCCTGAGCCAGCCCTTCGTGATTAACGCCTGGGGCAAAGAGTACACGTTTGTGGTTGAAGATCAGCGGATGCGCGCGCTCGGCAAGGATGACGCCCCAGCGTTCAAGTTCGGGGCGCACGCCGCTGCCATCCACAACTGGGGTCACCCGTGCGACGGCGGGCAGTTCCGCGCCAATGGCATGCTGCACCTGCGCGCTCCCCAGACGCAACACCGCTGGCATGCCTTCCAGCCCAATCGCATCAACAGCGCCGTCATATTCGGCGATCAACGCCCGGGCGCGCGCCACGTCGCCGCCGCAGCCGACGCGCCGCACCTCGACATCCTGGTCTAAAAAGGTGACCGGCAAGAGCATTTCGCCTTCGCCGAGATGAATGATAAGGATCTTCTTCATACCGTCTGTCCTCCTTGCAGCGCCATGCCCGACGTGATGGCGCCGACGACCGCGTTCTCCGTCAGGGTAGCACGGCGACGCATCCCAAGGCGGAAACAAATGGCGACGCAGGGTTTACAACCTGCTACTGTCTGGTGAGAGGCGAGAGGCGAGAGGCGAGAGGGGATGAAGGTTGCAGGTTGCAGGTTGCGGGTGGGACGTGGGACGTGGGACGACCGTTGCAGGTTGCGGGTTGCACGTAGGACGACAACGTGAAGGGGTGCACCGACGTGTGCGCCCGCGCCGGGAACTCCGTCCAACTTATAAAACAACATAAGCGATGTGATGTTGTTTTACATTCGGCAGAATCGCGGAGCAGGAGCGATTGACATCGCCCCTGGCGGGCCTCCGACCGGGCGCCCGCCGGCGCGGGCGAGTCCTCCTTCACCGCCTCACGCACCAGCGATTGACATCGCCCCTGGCGGGCCTCCGACCGGGCGCCCGCCGGCGCGGGCGAGTCCTCCTTCACCGCCTCACGCACCAGCGATTGACATCGCCCCTGGCGGGCCTCCGACCGGGCGCCCGCCGGCGCGGGCGAGTCCTCCTTCACCGCCTCACGCACCAGCGATTGACATCGCCCCTGGCGGGCCTCCGACCGGGCGCCCGCCGGCGCGGGCGCGGAAGCGTCCTGCTCATCCGTCGTCCAGACCAGGTAAAGACAGAGAGCAAGTTTGTTGCGTCGCATAGCGTCCTCCATGTGCCGCAGCGGACGGGGCGACGTCCACGGCGGACAGGGCGACGTCCACGAAGGTGGACGCCCGGCGGCACGCCCGCGCGGCGCGATTTCAATCGCCAGCCCTTCAGCGGACGGAGCAGCGTCCACGAAGGTGGCCGCCCGGCGGCACGCCCCCACGGCGCGATTTTCAATCGCCAGCCCTTCAGCGGCACGCCCCCACGGCGCGATTTTCAATCGCCAGCCCTTCAGCGGACGGAGCAGCGTCCACGAAGGTGGCCGCCCGGCGGCACGCCCCCACGGCGCGATTTCAATCGCCAGCCCCTCCTCCATGCATCCTGCTGGTCAGGAGGAGGAATGAAGCGCAGCAAGGTCGCTCTTACTTATAGGGATACGCCACACCAGTGACAAATCTAATATGGAGAGAGGGATGCAACCCGGTGTGGAGAAAGCGGGGTGAGGGGTATTGCGTCTTCGTCCGGGTTTTGTTTATGTCAATCGCTAAAGTGTAAGAGAAACGTTAAGTGATCTGCATCCTGTTGCACTTCAGCCATGTTACAATGCAAGTATGTGCCGGTCTCTCGGATCCAACGCATGCAAGGAGGCACGGGATGGACCTCGCCGACCTGAGCAAACTTTCCAGCGCCGATGCGCTCGAACTCGTCTCGCGTCTGCACCAGGCCAATGAACAACTCCAGGGCAGCGCCGTCACGCTCTCGCGTCTTTCAGTCGCCTTGCAGGATTCGCTGGGTCCGGCGCCCGCCGGCGCGATTGGCGCATTGCAAGCCATCGGGCAGTTTCTGACGGTGCAGCATTCCTACGAAGAACTGGCGACGCTTGTGCATCAGCAGAGCGTCGAGGTTTTCGGCATGGATGGCGGTGCGCTCTTCCTGCTCGACGAGAGCGGACTGCTCACTCCAGTCGTGCCATCGGACGCTGTGTTACCCGATCCGTCAGCGCTCGAGCATATCGCCGAAATCGCTCGACGGGCGCTCGATGCCGAGGCGATGATCAGCGCGCCTGGCGAAAGCGGCGCCTACCCGGCGTGCATTGCGCTGCCGCTCTCGCGCATGGGGCGGGATGTAGGAGTGGCGGTCATGTATCGCGCGGCGCTGGAGGAACCGGCGCTTTCTGCGGATATGTGGGCAAACCTGACGATCTATGCCGGGACGCTGGGCGCAATCTGCGCCGGGATGCGTCAGGCGGAAGCGCTGCGGCGCGATGCGCGCCTGCTCGAAAGCCTGCTTGCCGAACGCGCCCGTCAGGTGCAGAACAGTCGCGATCTGCTGCGCGTTGTGTTCGATCACCTGCCAGAGGGCGTGCTGCTGCTCGACGCTGATGATATGGTGCTCGCTGTCAACCGTTTCTTCTCAGATCGCATCGTCGGCGTACATCCGCGCGAACTCGTCGGCCGGTCGTATGCCGAACTGCGTCAGCGACTCTGCCTGCACGGCATGCAGCGTATCAGCCAGGATGACGAGGGGCGCGCCGAGGTGGCGTTGCCCGATGCCGGCGGACGAGTGCATACCTACGAGGTCGAACGCATGTCCACTCAGACCGGTGATGGCGCGGTGCTGGAGTTCTGGCGGGAGTTGAGCGTTGAGCGTTGAAGGTTGAACGTTGAAGGTTGAACGTTGAACGTTGAGCGTTGAACGTTGAGCGTTGAAGGTTGAACGTTGAAGGTTGAACGTTGAAGGTTGAACGTTGAACGTTGAGCGTTGAACGTTGAACGGTTGGTGGATGAGCGTTGAGCGTTGAGCGTTGAGCGTTGAACGTTGAACGGTTGGTGGATGAGCGTTGAGCGTTGAGTGTTTGATAGGAGAGGACGCCTTATGAGCGACACAGCCGCATCTCCCGAAAGCGTCGGCATCAGTTCTGACCGTCTGGCGCGCATTCGTCCGGCGATGCAACGCTGGATCGACCGGGGAACTATTGCTGGCGCAAGTATGATGATCGCACGGCGTGGCACGATCGTCTACGCCGAGCAGGTTGGGCGGATGAGCAAGGAAACCGACGAGGCGTTGCGGAGTGATGCCATTTTTCGCATCTACTCGATGACCAAGCCGATCGTCTGCACCGCCCTGATGACGCTCTACGAGGAAGGGCGTTTCCAGTTGATCACACCGCTGGCGACGTTCATCCCGGCGTTCGCAAACGTCAAAGTATTGCAACAGGATAAAGAAGTCGCGCCGCAACGTCCGATCACCATTGGCGACCTGATGACCCACCTGGGCGGGTTCACCTATGACTTCCTGATCGACTCGCCGGTCGGCGAGTTGTACCGTCAGCACGAACTGATGCACAATGCACAGCGCACGCTGCAACAGTTCGTCGACGAGCTCGCCCGACTGCCGCTGGCGTACCATCCCGGCACGAAGTGGCACTACAGCGTCTCGATCGATGTCGCAGCGCACGTGATCGAGATCATCGCCGACCAACCCCTGCGTCATTTTCTCCGCGAACGGATCTTCGATCCGCTCGGCATGGTCGATACCGACTTCTACGTGCCGCCGGAGAAGCGTCACCGCCTGGCTGCCATGTACGGCGTCGGCGATCTGGGGGCGCGGGGTATGACGATCCTGCAGATGTTCTTCAACTGGCAACAGGGGATCCTGGAGCGGATCGATCCGCAGGAGAGCTATCCGGTCGATCAGCCGGAGACCTTTGCGCGCGGCGGTCATGGACTGTTCTCGACAGTGCAGGACTACATGCGGTTCGCATTGATGCTACTCAACGGCGGAACGCTCGACGGGACGCGCATCCTGGGACGCAAGACGCTGGAACTGATGCACGCCAACCACATCCCGCCGGCGCTTCTGCCATGGGATATTGCCGGCATCGCATACCCCGGCTACGGGTTTGGTCTTGGATCGCGCGTCTTGATGGACGTCGGGCTGTCGGGCATGCCGGGAACAGCAGGCGAATTCGGATGGGCTGGCGCTGCCACGACCTACTACTGGGTCGATCCTGCCGAGTCATTCGCTGGCGTCTTCATGACGCAATACCAGGGACTGGATGAACCGCAGCGCGACTTTCGTGCGCTGGCATACCAGGCAATTGTGGACTAGCGTCATCGCCGTTATGAACCGCATCCTGCCGATCATTCGCAAGGAATTCATCCACATTCTGCGTGACCGGCGCGCGCTGATGATCGCCTTCCTGACGCCGGTGATCCAGATGGTCATCCTCGGCTACGCTGCAACGACCGATGTGCGCAATGTGCCGCTGGCAGTCCTTGATCAGGATCGCACCCGCCAGAGCCGCGCGCTGATCGACGCCTTCGTGCAGTCCGGGCAATTCACAGTCTATCGTTATGTCATGTCAGAACGTGATCTGGCGGCGCAGATTGATAGCGGTCAGGCGCGCGCCGGGCTGATCATTCCACCGGATTACGGGCGCACCGTCACTGCCGGGCGTGACGTTGGGGTTGTTTTTGTGCTCGACGGATCTGATCCATCGGTTGCATCGAATGCGCTGTCATCGGCACGGCTGATCGGCGTGGCGCTGGCAACCAGGGTGCGCGAAGAGACGCTGGCGCGACGCGGCGCGACGACCACGCTCATGCCCGGTGTGCCGCAGGTGCGTGAGCGTGTCTGGTACAACCCAGACATGGACAGCGCCGTCTTCATGGTGCCGGGGCTGATCGGACTGGTGCTGCAATTTCAGGCGACCCTCCTGACGGCGTCGGCAGTGGTGCGTGAACGGGAACGCGGCACGATCGAACAGTTGATCGTGACCCCGATTCGCCCCTACGAGTTGATGCTGGGAAAAATCCTGCCGTATGCCGTGATCGAACTGCTCGTCGTCGGCGAGGTGTTGCTGGTAGGAACGCTCTGGTTTGGCGTTCCAATCCGCGGCAGTTTGATCCTGCTGGTGGCTATCGCGTGCCTGTTCCTGGTTTCGACGCTGGCGCTCGGACTGCTGATCTCGACCATTGCGCACACCCAGTTTGAAGCGTTCCAGTTGTCCTTTCTGACCCTCTTGCCGTCGGTGTTCATTTCCGGCTTCATCTACCCGATCGATGCCATGCCTGCTGCGCTCCAGCTGATCAGCAAGATCATCCCGCTGACCTACTTTCTGGTCGTTGTGCGCGGCATCATCATCAAGGGTGTGGGCATCGAAGCGTTGCTGCCGCAGATCGCAGCGTTGACAATCTTCGGCGCGGCGCTCCTGACCATCGCATCACTGCGCTTCAGAAAGCGATTGGATTGAGGCAAGGCAGCAGCGCTGCGGCAGCGCCGCTGCGCCCGTACAGGTTCAATCCAACGGTAGCACCCACGATGGCTGTTTCGGGAAGAGGGTATTCAACACCATCGCCGGTTCGTCATCCGCCCACACATCGTCATGCCAGGCGCACAACTCCTCCAGACTGCGCCGTCCAAACATCAGTTGCAAGAACACCAGCGGCGGAAAGCCAGCGCTGGCTTCATCACCGTACACCGGCGGTCGCCACGGCTCGATGAAGGCTATCCGACCCTGGTCGAAAACCAGGCGCAGACCGCTTTTGTAGAAATCAATGTTCAGTTCACCGGTGTATCCTGCCAGGAACGATCCCGCCAGACGTCGCTCCAGTACAGCGCGAATGTGGCGCAAGAACAGCGGCACATCCGGCACGCGCACATACCACCCATACGGCTGCTCCGTCCGCATGATCAGATCGCGCCCCAGCGCCTCGTACACCGGGTGCGCTGCGCCCAGGCTGAAGACCAGTCGGCGCGGTTCGCCGGTCTTCGGCGGAGCATTCGGCACCGTCGGCGCAATCGTACGCAGCGCACGCAGCACCGGCGGCATCACAGCGGTCAGTGGTATGCCCGGTTCGACCATCATCCCCACAACCCGCACCTGATCCGGACTCCAGCGCACGCGCCCGGTCAGCACATACCCGACGGGTTGCCCATCGGGGCGGACAATCATCCGGGTATTCCATCCTTCACCCGCATCAACCGTTTGCCCGCTCAGCGTCCAGCGCCAGTGGTCGTGATCGAACGGGGTCGAGACGAGGATGGGCAATCCATTGACATTGCGCGACCGCTCCCGTTCGTACAGCATCCGGATCTGCGGCAGGTCATCGATAGTGGCGTCGCGCAGCGTGAACGGTTCGGGCTGCCCTTCTTTTGCGTCGGGGATCATGGTCAGCGCCACACTGCGTGAGCCGCCTAGATCGACCGCGTACTCATAGCCGAACTGCCGGTAGAAATAAGGGATTCCGGTAATGCACTGCGCCAGGTCGCCGCGTTCGGCGCTGCGGGCGTGCATCAGATCGAACGTGGCGCGCACCAGACCGCGGTTGCGGTACTCTTCGTGTGCAGCGACCGGCTCGGCGCGGCTGAGCGTAAACGGGACGCCAGCATACTCCCAGCGCTGCCGCATCACCGACGTTGCCGCAACCACGATCCCGCGTTGCGCATCCTCGACCAGCGCGATGTCGTTTGGTCCGATCAATGGATGGCACCCACTCATCTGATGCTGCACATACGCGATCATACGCGCATTTGGCGGATCATCGGCAGAGCGACGAAAGACGTGGGAAAACAGATCGGCGATACGCTCCTGATCGGCGGCGGTTGACCAGCGTACGACCAGGCCATCGCCGCGATCAATTGTTGACTGGACAGGCATGGTGCCTCCTTGTAGTTCATGGATGAGTATCGCAGGCGCCTGTTCGCCTGCGATACCCCCTGTCACGTTGGAGAGGTTCAATGGAGATTGGAGAACTTAATCCGGTATGCGCCTCTTGCCGTCGGGCTGATGGAGATTGAGAAATAAATCCGGTATACCGCGCTAGCCGTGGGGCTGAAGCCCTCGGCTAGGCGAGGCGAAGCCCGCCTGCGCGGGCTATACCGGATTATTTTTTCAAAGACCATAAGCCCTCGGCTATCCAAGGCGAAGCCCGCCTGCGCGGGCTGGAGCGGAATATTTCTTCAAAGACCATATTATCCGTTCCGTTTGAGTCTGCCGGTCGCCTTGGCGTAACGCTCAGCGCGCATGAACGCCAGCAGCCCGGTTGGGATCGTCAGCAACCCGGTCAGCAGCAGCGGTAACACCCGCCCCGACCAGAGCGTTCCGACGCTCGCGCCTTCAAGAAGCGCCGCGCGAATGCCGTCGAGCATGTAGGTTGCTGGTGAAATATATGCCAGCGGTTGCAGCCATTCCGGTAGAACGCTAACCGGATAGTAGACGCCGCTGACGAGCAACACCATCGCCTTGATGATATTCGTCATCTGCAACCCCTTTTCTGGCGAAAGGAGCGGCAGAATGGCGGCAAACATGCCCAGACCGATGAAACTTGTGCTGCCAGCGATCAGCACGACCAGCATCGCGCCAAAATCCGCCCGACTCAGATCGATACGAAAGAACGCCGACACGACCGCCAGAATGATCGCCGTATGCACAACGGCGAACAGCACCGCAAATGCCGCCTGACCGAACAGGTGAGTCAGACGCGAGATTGGCGCCATAAAGGTATACTCGATCGTTCCTTCCCAGCGTTCCCACTGGATCGACTCACTGATCAGGTCGAACACCACCGAGAGGTAGTGCCACACCAGCGTTCCGACCAGCAGAAACAGGATAAACGTATTGATCTGCTCCGGCGCGATAGCCACGCCGGTAATCTCGCCCGACGCACGCCCGATAAAGGTGATCGACAGGGCATTGACAATCGAGTACGCCAGCCAGACCAATTCCCAGGCCCAGTACCGTTTGATCAGATTGGCGTTGCGCTCGATGAACGCATAAGCGCCGCGCAATTCACGTCCAAGGACGCCGCCGCGTCGCTCTGATATGGTCGTCATACATCACTCTCTATCTGCTGAACAAGATGAGCCACCCCTGAGGGTCCAAACTCATCACGCGTTATTTCCATCAAGACCTGATCATAGCGCCGACCGTTGAAGAGCGGACCGCAGCGCAGTCGGCCCGCTTCGCGGAGGCCGGCTTTGAGGTACGCCTGATGCGCGCGCCGGTTGAAACCCGAGTGCCACAGATAGATGGCATACAGGTTCAGAAAGGTGAATCCGTAGTCGCACATCAAACGCACCGCTTCGCTGCCGTACCCTTTGCCCCAGGCAGATGTATCGCCGATGGCGATCCCCAGTTCGGCGCACTGACGGCGATGGTCAATATTCATCAGGCTTACCGTTCCGATCATGCGCCGGTCATCGCGCGTCATGATCGTGAATGTCTTGCTGCCAGCATCGCGCGACACGCGCGCATACCACTCTTCCTCCTGTTCCAGGGTATACGCCATTCCCCCCTGACCGAGGTACGCGGTCAGCTCCAGGTCGCTGAACCAGCGCGCAAAGACCGGCACATCCTCGCGTTGCAGCACACTCAGGAAGATCCGCGCTCCGGGAACAACCTCGGGGCGCCAGGCGCCGTTGCGTTGGTTGGCGTCCGGCATATTCATCATCTCCTCACCGGCGCACATCGCTCATTCTCCTTCAAACAACCGCACATAACTGTCGTAGCGCTCCGGCGTAATCTCGCCGCGCGCCAGCGCCGCGCGCACAGCACAGTCCGGCTCGTGGATGTGCGTACATCCTGCAAAGTAGCAATCCCCCAGGTATGGACGAAATTCGCGGAAACAGCGCGCCAGTTCGTCCTTCGGGAAGCGCCACAGCCCCAGTTCACGGATGCCCGGCGTATCTGCCAGATATCCGCCGCCCGGCAGATCGAGCGGGATCAGTTCAGCGACGCGGGTTGTGTGACGCCCTTTGTTCAGCGCAGTGCTGATGGCGCCGACTGCCAGACCCAAACCCGGTTGTACGGCATTGAAGAGACTGCTCTTCCCGACCCCTGATCGCCCCGTGACTACGCTGATCCGTCCTTCGAGCCGCTCACGCAGCGCGTCGATGCCATACCCGGTCACGGCGCTGGTGTAGATCACCGGATATTCCAGGCGTTCATACGGCGCAAACAGACGATGCGCTTCTGCTTCGCCCACCAGGTCGACCTTGTTGGCGACAATCACTGCATCGAGATCACTCGTCTCGATCAGCACCAGATAGCGATCGAGCATCCGTGGAGAAAATTCAGGGCTGGCGCACGAAAAGACGAGCAGTGCCTGTTCGATGTTCGCCGCCAGCACATCTTCTTTCCAGACCCCCTTCGAAGCCGGTGCGCGTCGCGCCAGTTTTGTGCGGCGCGGCAGCACCGCCTCAATAACGCCGTGCCCCGGCATCGTTGGGGTAACCTCGACCAGATCGCCAATGACCGCAATGTCGGTGGACTGTCGCTCCTTTTTCAGGCGACCGCGCAGCGTACACATCAGGATGCCCTGGTCGGTCTCGACGCGGAAGAAGCCGCTCTGTGCACGCAGCACCCTGCCGATCAGACGTCCGGTCTCCGGCTGCCCGTCGTGATCGCGGTCAACTGCAATCGCCTGTGATTGTCGCTTCGTTCCCATCGCTGCTCTCGAAATCGTCCGAAGACTCAAAATCGTCGTCGAGACTCTCGCCGGTCAGCGCCATAAACACGTCCTCCATCGTTGCGCTGCCGTTCTTGCCGCCAGCGCCAAGCGAACTCTTTAAGCCTTGCGGCGTATCGAGCGCCACGATCCGACCATTGTCGATGATCGCAATCCGGTCGCACAGACGGTCCGCCTCGTCCATGTCGTGTGTTGTGAGGAACACCGTCGTATCATGCTCCGCGCGCATCCGCAGAATGAAGCGCTGCACATCGTGCTTCGAGCGTGGATCCAGTCCGGTTGTCGGCTCGTCGAGCAACAAAAGCACCGGCGATGTCAGCAGCCCACGCGCAATAGCGACCTTCTGCTGCATCCCGCGCGACATATGCTCGAGCGGTTCGTAGAGTCGTTTCTCGCTCAAGCCGAGGCTGCGCAGGATCGTGATCGAACGCTGGCGCGCATACGCTCTGGGCAGGTCGTAGAGACGCGCCGCGTACATCAGATTTTCCAGCGCCGACAACTTCTTGAAAAACGACGCTTCGACGCTGACCCGATTGATCAACCGCCGCACCGTCCGTTCCTCTCGCTGGACATCGTACCCAAAGACGCGGATCTCGCCGCTATCGGGAATGAGCAGCGTCGAGATCAGCCGGATCAGGGTCGATTTACCGGAACCATTTGCGCCGAGGAGACCGAAAATCTCACCGCGACGCACACTGAGCGAAATATGGTCTACCGCCACCGTCATCTCTGGCGGCTTGCGGGCGCTGCGTTTCCAGAACGGCTGTCCCTGCGTCGTTTCGCGCCCGAAGCGTTTCAGAGCGTCACGAACTTCGAGCGCGACAGTCGTTTGCGCAGCCATACGCTGAATATCCGGCGACGATGCCGTTTGTTCTGCAATCACAGTCCTGCTCCTGCTTCTTCATCGCCTGTCGTGACGCGCACTTCCAGGAAGCGCGCTCCCAGCGTTGTGAAAGCGTACTCGATCAACCGATCGAACAATGTTGCCTGTTCTTCCACATTCTCCAGTGGAACTTCCACCTGAATCGTGCACCGATCGTCACCCGGTGGCGCGAGCAGGCGCACAATAGTGCCATCACGTTCCTGGATCAACACCGCTTTTCTCCCTTACTCGACTGCTGCCCCCCCTGTTATAGCACACAGGTTCGACATGTACGGTCACTTCTGGTTCTCGGTGCTGCTGGATGGAACCACGGCGGGGCACGGGCGCAAAAAGACCGCGGGTTCCATCGGGACGCCCGCGGCCTGATCGAAGGAATCAAAAAGCCGTGGACGCCTCGTTTCTGTCGCCCACGGCCCGGTTGCTCATCTTGTTGTGCGTTTCAACGCTTGAGCCTCCAGAATGTGGGCGCATGGCGATCATCAGCAGCGCGTGGCGAAACCCCAATAGTTCCGCGCACCCGATTGCTCATGCTCATGATGATGAGCTTACTCATGCTGAGTGTCATCGCTTTTGCCGCCTTTCTTCCGGTCAGTATTCACCAGAAATAGGATGGGAACTTTTCCCACGCGGAGAGCATAGCACGAACCATCGGTGTTGTCAAGCGGCAAGTAGGGGATGCAGCGTCGCTGCGCCCCTACCCGCGCTGCACCCACATCCGCGCCGCCGCACCCTGTCAGGTAAGGTCCTGCCGATAAACCACCAGCCCGGGATGGCGGGTAAATCCCAGACGTTCATTGATCGCCAGCATGCCGGTATTCGTTGATTCGACCCACGTGCTGATCCGGGTGAAGCCGCAGCGCTGAGCATATTCAATCGTCAGCACCTTGAGCGCCATCGCCACGCCGCGCCCGCGATACTCTCGCAACATACCGGTCATCCGCTGATTGAGCAATCCCGGTTGCCGGTCATCCGGATGCATGAAACTCTCGCCAATGTAGCGATCACCATCGAGCGCCACAAAGAACGCCTCCGGACAGGTGAGCGCGAAGCGCTCGAACCACTCGCGCGTGATGTTCGGCGCATCAGGGAGCGGCACATCACGATTGAGCACAAGATGCAGGGCGTGCAGCTTCGGCAGCCAGTCGGGATCGACGGTGCGCAGTCTATCGAGCGTCGTCAGGCGAATGCCCGACGCCTCGACGCGTTCAACGTAGCGGCGGAGGGGCGCCACATCGACGGTGCGCGTATCGAGACGCATTTCCCAGCTGCGCAACATTTCCACGAAGCCGGTTTGCTCGGCGAAATCGGTTGCATCCGCGAGTTGTTCACGGACCTGCGACAGTGCGAACACGCCGCCCGCCGCATGCGCTTCACCAAGGGCGCGAGCAAGCAATTGTCGCCCGATCGTCCGGCGACGGTAGGCAGGCACAACGCGCACTGCCGCCCAGAAACCGCCAGGCTCGGCTATCCAGGTTGTGGGGAAGGTATGCGCGTACCCAACGAGGGCGCCGTCAGGGGCGACGGCAACGTAGCGACGCGGTAAAGCGTCAGGGGCGAACCCTTCATCGAAGGCGCGCAGATCGGCAGGGTGGCCATACTCGAAATCACACAATTCACCGGCAGGCGCGCGGGCCACGATCGCTGCGACTGCCGCATACTCTTCGTCCGTTCGCCGGAACGGCCGGATACGAATCCCGATACATCCCTTGATCGGCCGTTGACGCGGTCGGACGCGGACGCCTTCGTCCCTCCACGTATGTAACATACACCCTCACTTACTATCCCCCTTGCCCCTGCACCCCATCTCGCGCGAGACTGGGGCCCCTCTCGCAAGTGCGGAGAGAGTATGGCTGCACAGATCCGCTGCGCACTCCACGAACAACGCTGCCGTGGGCAGAAAACAAGAGGGCGCACGAAACCAATTTGCGCAGGCGCCGATCTGGTGGTATCCTCTGGCGCGCCTGCGCACCTCTTATTCTAGCCGAAGACAGGGGGGAAGCGCAAGTGCCGTTTTTGTCATTTTTATGCGCTATTCGGGCATGCGGTCGCCACGGGGCGGCAGTTGCCCGCAGCGCCTGCTTCCCTTGCAAGGGTGAACTGCCGACGTCCATATGGTTCCTTACGATCTCTACCGTTTGCTTCAGTGCCCGACGTGCGGTTCGCGCGATCTGATCGTGACAGACGGCGGGGTTGCATGCGCTGCGTGCAGCGCCGACTACCCGCGCCATGACGGGTATATCGATTTTATGCCGCGCGGTCTTGCGTTCGATTATGTTTCGAAGTATGTCAGCGAAGAGGAAGAACTCGCGCACGAACTCGATTATCGTGACCTTGCGCCGCCGTTGCTCGCTGCGGGGGTGCGCAATCGGACGTTGCGACGCCTGCTCGACCTGCGACCAACAGATATCGTGCTCGATAGCGGCTGCGGTAACGCAAAGTTCGCCGCGTGGAACGCCGACCGCGTGCATCTGATGGTTGGCGTCGATCCGGCGACATTGTTCGCCGACGATGCAGTGAAGACGGTTGCGCTGATTCAAGGGGATGCGCGCCGCCTGCCCTTTGCCGACTGCACGTTCGATAAGGCGTTTTCCATCGATGTGCTCGAACATTTTCCGCGCGACGTTATCGATGCGTATCTGGCTGAGACCGCGCGCGTGCTCCGTCCCGGCGGGCGCTTCCTCGTCTTTTCGAACACGCGCGAACCGTCACGCCTGCAACCGCTTGTCGATGCCAGTCGCTGGCTTGGGCGACAGTTTGTTCGCGCCGGTGTGTACGATTTCGAGCGCGAGGCGCGACGCAAGTCGGATCACGTGAAGGCGCTGGCAACCTGGGAGGATGTGCTGGATGCCGTGCAACGCGCCGGGTTGCGCCCGGTGCGGGTAGTGTTCTGGAACAGCGTATTTACCAGTTTTGTCGAACATGTGCTGATGAAACTGGGTGAGGCATTCGTGGGACGTGGTCGGAAAAAAGGCGCTAACCACGCAGGCGAGGCGTCCTCCGACCTCGCTGCGCCGGTCGGCGAGGGCACGGCGCGCGAGATACGGGCGCGGCGGCGGATGCGCGCTCATCTCCAGCGCCGTGGACTGGTCTACTATGCATTGCTGGCAGTAACGTTGCTCATGGAACTCGATCTCTGGCTATTTGGTCGTTTGCGCTCCGGCAGTTACTTTGTGGTGGTCGAGAAGCCGGGAAGGGCGGAGAGGAAAGAGCGATGACCACGGTCGATCTCCAGTATCGCGCCGTTGCGGTTGATGACGATCAGTTCGCCTTCAATGCAGCGCTGGCATATAACATATCGCTCGACGAGGCGCGGCGCAATCTGCGGGCTCATGCGCCCGGCGATCATCGCGGATTGTACCGCAATGATCGCCTGGTGACGCAGTGTATTCTGTATCCACTGCGCCTGGCAAACGGCGCAGGCGGGATGATCGCAGCAGGCGGCATTGGAGCGGTTGCCACGCCGCCCGAAGAGCGACGACGCGGGTATGTGGAACGTCTGCTCCGCGCGGTGTGCGACGAACTGCGCAGCCAGAACGTGCCGCTGAGTATGCTGGCTGCGTTTAAGGAGTCATTCTACCGGCGCTACGGATGGGCGACCTTTTATGAGGCACGGCGGTTGAGTGGACCGCCGGATCGGTTTGCTCCGTTTTGCGCGCATCGATCAGGGGAATGGGTGCGCCTCGACGATAGTGTGGCGGCGGCTACGGAACTGGACGCAATCTATCGCGGCGCGCTGCGTGGGCGCTTCGGTCCGCTCGAACGCGATGCCCTCTGGTGGCAAACGCGCGTATTCCGTTCGGGAGACGCTTCCCCACGCTGGATCTATGTCTGGCGTGACGACGCCGGTCACGGACGATCCTACGTCATCTTTTCCGTCGAACGCGGTGAGCAAGGGCGAGTAGTGCGTTGCCGCGAAACGGTGGCGCTCGACCCGCAGGCGCGTGCGCAGATCTTCGCGTTCTTCGCGGCATTTGCCGATCAGTGCGCCGAGGTAGTTTTCCATGCACCCGCCGATGCTCCGGTGCAGATGCTGATGCCCGATCCGCTGGAATGTACCATGGAGCCGGGCAGTATGCTGCGGATCGTGGATGTCGCGCAGGCGCTGGAAGCATACGCCTTCCCACGCGATGTCGCCGGTCGGGTGACGCTGCGCATCGCCGATGACTGGCTGGAACACAACAACGCGGTTTTTCAGTTGGAGATCGAAGGAGGCGTGGCGCGAACGACCCGTCTGAATGATGGGATCAATGCCGATGTGCGCTGCGATATACGAACATTGACGCACATCTACAGTCGCGCCATCCGTCCACGGACTGCGGCGGCATTTGGTTTGCTCGATATCCATACACGCCCGGCGCTGGCGCTGCTCGAACGTCTGTTTGCAGGGCTGGCGCCGTATGCGTCGGACTGGTTTTGACGATGATTCGTCCCCTCTACATCTCGCCGGTGGGTCGTGGCGGCGTCGATTTCGGCATTCAGAACATTACGCACGCCGTGCGACGCTATGGAGCGCCGCGCGCCGAGTTGCTACGCCTGCCGGAAATCTACAATTTCATTCCCGCCCTGATTCCGCGCGGTCTGCCCCGCGGATGGTGGAAGGGGTTCGACCTTATTCAGGGACGTTCGCGGGTTGCGTTTGCGCTGCGCGCTCCGGGACGCCCGCTGGTGACAACCGTTCATCACCTGACGACCGATCCCGATCTGCAACCCTACAGCACGCTCGCACAGCGTCTCTTCTACCGCCTGGTCGAGTCACGCTACGATTGGTGGTCGATCAGATCCGCCGACGCCGTGGTGTGTGTCTCGCGCTACACGCAGCAACAGGTCGCCCGAACCTACGGGTACACCAACACCACCATCATCTACGACGGGATCGACACTGATGTGTTCGTTCCACCCCCGGATCTGAAACGGCGTGACGATGGTCTACCCGATAGGGGCGGGCGAATCCGACTGCTCTTCGTCGGCAATCGGACGCGCCGTAAAGGGTTTGACCTGTTGCCGGGCATCCTTGATCGCCTGCCGGAAGCGTATGTGCTGTACTATACCAGCGGCTTTCAGGGGATCGATGAAGGACCGCCGCACCCGCGCATGGTTCCGATCGGCGCACCAGACCGCGATGGATTAGTGGCGGCATATCAGTCGTGCGACATGCTGCTGGCGCCATCGCGTCTGGAAGGATTTGGCATCGCTCAGGCAGAGGCGCTGGCATGCGGACGTCCGGTCGTGACAACACGCATCTCAGCGCTGCCCGAAGTCGTCGATCACGATCAGTCTGGCTTCCTCTGCCCGCGTGATGATGTGGACGCCTATGCAGAGGCGGTACGCCGGTTAGGTGAGGATGAAGCGTTACGACGACGTTTCGGCGAGCACGGACGCGAAAAAGTTGTGCGCAACTTCGGGCTTGAGCAACTGGGGCGCGGTTTTCTGGAACTCTATGATCGCCTGTTGCGCTAAAACGGAACCTTAACCATCGATGAGATTCTGCCGGGAAACAGATCCGATTTCGCACCTCCTTCGTTACCTGTTATGAGTGTGAAAAGCAGCTGCACAGATATGGACTGGCAGCACGGTTATTGAAGGAGGACAGGTCTATCATGCGAAGCAAGTCGTGGATCCTTTTCCTGCTCGGCGCGCTGCTCGCGCTGACCATCGCCCCGGCAGCGTTTGCCCAGGCTGGCACGGCAAAAGTACGTGTCGTTCACGCCTCACCCGACGCACCAGCGGTTGACGTGATTGTCAATGGAAACAAGGCGCTTACCAACGTTCCGTTTTTCGCCGCCAGCGCCTACCTTGATCTGCCAGCAGGCAGCTACGACATCCAGGTTGTGCCGGCGGGCGCCACTTCTCCGGTCGTGATTGACGCCAAGGGAGTGCGGATCGAAGCTGGCAAGGCGTACACCATTGCTGCAACGGGCAAACTGGCTGAGATCAAGCCGACGATTCTGATCGATAATCTGTCGGCGCCGGCGGCAGGCAAGGCGCATGTGCGCGTGATCCACTTCTCACCCGACGCACCGGCAGTGGACATCAAGGTTGCGGGTGGTCCGACGCTGATCTCCAACCTGGCATTCCCGCAGGCAAGCAACTACCTGCCGGTCGATGCTGGCAGCTACGATCTGCAGGTCACTCCGGCTGGCGGCACCGCAGTCGTGCTCGATCTGAAGGGCGTTCGCCTGGAAGCAGGCAAGATTTATGATGTGTTCGCCGTCGGCGAGCTGGCAAGTATTAAGGTCGAAACAGCTGTGACGACTCCTCCGGCAGCTCCGGCAGCCCTGCCACGCACCGGCGGTGAGTCGAGCATTGCGCTGATCGCGCTGGTCGCAGCGGCTACGCTGATCGGCGCTGGTCTGGTGCTGCGCCGCCGCCTGGCATAACCTGCTACGACATTCTTCCAACGCACAGGGATAGAGGAAGGCCTCTATCCCTGTGTGCTGTTGGAGGACGATCAGAAAACCGGATTTGTTGTATTATAATAGTGACCATGCCGTCCTGGTGAGGAGCAATGTGTCATGCCGCACCGTGCGCGTCGATCCTATCCAACCAAGGATGCGATCGATCTGACCGATGAGAATTGGTCGTCACCCCGTCGTCCAACGGCGGGCGTCCGACCGACATCGATCGCCGCGCGATCGTCAACGCACTGCCGTATGAACATCGCACGGGCTGCCAATAGCGCATGCGTCCGAACGATGTTCCGCCAATGCATTCGGTTCGATCCTCTTTTGTGACCCATGGAATCGCGATGGAACCTTGTATCACCATCAATGATACGCTGCGCAAACCGGCGCGACAAGCGCTGAATCGCGACCAGAGCCGTCCATCAGCGTCCTGGACTCCCCATCCGTCACAACCACCGAAGCAGGCGGTGAGCGCGGCTATCGGCACGGTTGGTATCATAACACCACAAATCCGGATTTCTGATCGCCCTCTAAAGCGTATGCCGTTAGAGTACTCGGCCAATTAGTGCGTCGTGCTACAGCGTTCAGGAGGTTGGGATGGCGAACGTAGGACCACCTAGATCATCGGGGAGCCAGCTTCCATGGCTGGTGGGCGGAGGATGTGCCGGGCTGCTGCTGCTCAGTTTAGCCCTGGTTGCCCTGGCGATGTGTGTGGTGGGAACCATTATGCTTAGACGCAATAATCAAGCCCCGCAATCGGTGCAACTCAAAACTCCCGCTGTCCAGCCTGCGGGCACGCCGGGTCTCCCCGATCAAGCCCCGCAACCGGTGCAACTCAAAACTCCCGCTGTCCAGCCTGCGGGCACGCCGGGTCTCCCCGATCAAGCCCTGCAACCGGTGCAACTCAAAACTCCCGCTGTCCAGCCTGTGGGCACGCCGGGTCTTCCTGGCGACGTGCCAGGCAGCGAACCGGGTAACGGGGTCGGCAGCGGGGAAGCAGGGGGACCGTTGGGTGAAGCAGCAGGAAGCAGTTTCACGCTGATTCGGACCGGTGGCTACACCTGTGACATCAATGCGAACCAGTGCCGCCCACTGACCTCCGGGACGGGGGAAACCATCAAGGTGCGCACTTCAGGTGGTGGGACTATCGAATTGCAGCAAGGCACGATGACCTTGGTGGTCAACGCCGATTGCTCGCTGGTGAACCAGCCCGCTTACACACTCTTCCCGTGTCCCTTCTTTCCCGGGGTGCAGCAGTTCCAGGGAGTAATGATTACCGCGCAGGGAACTCAGCCAATCTATTCGCCCTTCCAGTATGCGCTGATTGACATTGACTACGATCAGGACGGGGTAGTGAATGAGCCAGGCTATTTCAGCCTAGGCGCTGGCTCCACAGCCTTCGAGGCCTACCGAGAGGACGGCAAGCTCAAATTCACAGGGTATACCGTTGACACTGGTAATTATACCTACCTGTATGTGATCACCTTCCAGGCGCGCTGAGCGCCTGAGGTGGCGCCTTCGTGGTTCGACTAACAGTGGGACCAACTCATTACCAAGACCTGCGCAGGCGGTCGGGCGACTGCGCTCGCGGTATCGGCAATCGTCGAGCAGGCAGCTCCAGCAGCCCGGCAGCGCACCGGCGACGTAAATCACACCTTTGAGAAGGGCGTTGGAGCGCAGCTGTCTTGCCTGCAATTTCCTATGATAAGATTGCCCCTGATTGATAGAGACACTGAATGAGGCAACCCATGCGGGTGTTCATGTTCATCCTGATGACCGTACTCTCGGTAATGCTGGTACTGTTTGGCGTACAGAACCCGCAGCCGGTCGAGGTGCGATTCCTTACCTTCACCTCTGGACCGATTTCACTTTCGCTGGTCATGATCCTGGCGGTTATCGCCGGCGCCACGCTCGTTGGTCTCTTCACTGGATACAGCGGCATCCGCCACTCGTTGCGCGAGCGACGCCTGAGCAGGTTGCAGGCGGACCTGGAGCGGCGGATTGCGCAACTCGAAAAGGAGAACGAGCAACTCCGCGCGCAGGCGCCGCCACGAAAGGAACCGGTTGAAGAAAAGCGCAATTACGGATAGATCAGATACAAAAGCTTTTGCTTGCTTTTCGTCTCAATTTCTGGTACCGTTATACATACCACCACAGTACAACATCTCTGGGTATGAATACAGGAGAAAGGAAATCCGATGAGCGCCGAAATCGGAACCGGACGCATAGCAACAACCCCCAGGCCCGACATTGGCTTGAGTGAAACGAGCGTTCAGGGCGTCACTGCCATTCTGAGCCGCCTGCTGGCAGATGAACACGTGCTCTACACCCGGCTGCGCAACTACCACTGGAATCTGGTCGGCATGGGGTTCGGTTCGCTGCACGCGCTGTTCCAGCAGCAGTATGAAGCGCTCGCCGATGAGATCGACGATATTGCCGAGCGGATTCGTATGCTGGGACCGGCAGCGCCCGGCACCATGACGGAGTTCCTCCAGCTGGCGACGCTTGCCGAGAAACCCGGCGATCTCCCCGATGCGCGCGGCATGATCGAGCAACTCGTCGCCGATCACGAGGCGATCATCCGCCACCTGCGCCAGGACCTGCGCGCCTGTGATGAGCAGTATGACGATATGGGGACGAGCGATTTCCTTACGACGCTCATGGAAAAGCACGAGAAGATGGCATGGCTGCTGCGCGCGCATATCGAGGAGCGCAGCCAGAGCTAGATCGCTCATATGTGACCGGTGAACGGGGATTGCGGTTCGGAGGGTACGTCTGCCCTCCGAACTAAGCCTTACCGGACGTTTCAAAAAAGGCGCTTTCTTAAACCGGGTCTTGTACGAGCGTCTGAGATGTAGTATAACTAAAACCAATAGATAACATGTCACGACAAGTGATACATATCTATTCTAGCTCGACAATACCAGCGCAGAGATCGGCAACCCGATAACGTCGTAGACCAGAAGTACGCCTTCAGAGTCACGATATCGACACGCAAAGATCGCAGTGTGCGACCAGATGCGCCGTTGTGTAATCAGTCGCTGCAACGTTGCTTCCATCGTTACGTAAAGTCAGACGCCTTGCCAGACATTGCGAAGTGTCATCGTTATGTAGACCTGTCTGATCCTGTTACGTCGTTGTCGTCCCGTCGACCTGCCCGTTCCTTCCAGATACCGCACGTCGTTGTCGTCACGTATAGACCTGCCCGTTCCTTCCAGATACCGCACGGCGTTCTCGTCCCGTCGACCTGCCCGTTCCTTCCAGATACCGCACGTCGTTGTCACGTAGACCTGCCTGTCCTTTGCTACAGCGAAGCGCAGAACAGTTGACCGCCGGGAATGCACACATTGGGCGCGCATAACGCCCGTGCACCGGGCACGCGCGCGGTTCAACAATGCCGCGCGTCGCTCTGACGTCATCCGTATTTGCGGTAACCATCCGGTGCGCTGATGCACCGGGGCGTTTCTCCCTATCCGGTTCCGGGAGGAAATGTTGAGAGAAATCTCAATAGGAGGATATATGAAAGACAAACGCATTCAATCAGCGGTAGAGGCGCTGGGATATCTGGCGCTCCACGAAGGAAAAGAACGTGTCCGACTTCCCAGGGCGTTCGCGGCTGCGCTGGCAATGGCCCGGGTGACCTTTTTCAGTTGCAATGGAACAGTGGAAGTCAGCCGCAGTGAGGCGGTGCAGCGGCTGGTGGCGCTGATCAATGAAACCGGCGACCATTCAGCGCCTCTGGAACGCTGGGAGTACCGCATCCAGCGGAGTGGCATACCGGTGTGGACGATGCAGTATCCGATAGTGTTCGATCATCACCCGTATGTCGAAGTGGTGTTGCCGTTGCAACCATTCGACCGGGGACCCGCATGGGTCGAGCAGTACACCGGCGCCTTTATCGAGACGCCTGAAGAGAACAGCGTGCGCTATGGCGCTCAGTGGTTCGTACCCGCAACGCCCCTCGATGCCATCTACCGGCGTTGTGTCATTCAGGCGCGCTGGCGGGGGAAGAACGAGGCATACGCCCGCGAACTCTATCTTCAGCATCTCGCCCGTCTTGTGGCGCTCCAGAGGGAATACCGGCATACGTGGGTGTTCTACGAGATGACCGTGACAATCCGTGACGATGCAATCACGTATGCCCGCGAGGACATCCTCGTTCCTTCGTTCTGGTCCTGGAGCGAGATCGAGCATATGATCGCCAGTGTGGTGCGAGATTACTGTCACATCCTCCCACAGCAGGTCGAGGGGCGGGAACTGTTCGATCCTCCGGCGTTGCAGCGGATACTCGCCGATCTTGCAGAGCGGACGTCGGCGCTGCTCGATGACGAAGAGACGGAGGCGGCGCTGCTTCCTCCCGATATCAAGGCGCCACACGACATTCATCTTGCCGGTGACCAGGGGCAGTGGCCGACAGACGACGACCGGTTCATGCCAGGAGAAGCAGAGATGAATTGATCAGGGGAGGTGTGTGATACGGAAGCCCGGCTGCCCATCATGAGAAATATGACGCAGACGATAACGCATCTTCCTGGGCGCCCTTCTGAGAGGAGGGTACCTGTGCACCCCTGGTAACACACGCGCCTGGGAGCGAGGGCGCCCCGTTCTCATCGCGTCTACGAGGGCAAGATGCTCTCGCTTCCAGGCCAGGAGAAATGCGAACGCTCATAGAGAAGGAATCCGGTCATCCTGTCGGTCATAAGGAACAACTCGCCCTGAGGCTAGCCAGAAAAGCCCTCTCCCGCACGCCTCTCATGCTCTGGTACGCGTCGCCGGGCGCAAACCCGACGCGCGTATCAGTTCCGGTGGTGTCCTCTGCGCGGCGACGCGATAAACTTGCGGTAGCCAATGCCGAAGGGCGCTTTCGGCTGGCGGCACAACGGACGACAGAGTTCCTCGACCACCGCATTCACCAGACTCATCAGCATCTGCACGTCCTGGCGACTCAACCAGAGACCGGCGGTGTGCACCCACAAGTGACACCCGCCCTCCGGGCTATGGGTCAGGCGATAGTAGCCACGCCGCAGCAGCGCAGGCTCTTCTTCCAGCAACCACAGATCGAGAAGCGACGCCAGGTGTGGCAGGTCAAAGATCGGCAGGCGAATGATCGCGTGATCCCACACCAGACGCAGGTCGCCGTCTGGCGCAACACCGATCAGTCGGCCATGAGCAATCTGGGTGATTGTTGTCAGTTCCATAGAAGACCTTTCTCGTGATAGCAGGAACAAAGATAACATGCTCCCCGCCGCCTGCGCAAGAGAAACATTATTCATCCAGGGTTACGATCTTCCGCCATTTTCCATTCTGACGGCAGACCGGGCGCTGGCGCCATCGACGCCGTCTCCAGGAACGGCGCGCGCCGGCGGGCATAGCACTGGTAGCGCTGCAGCCCCTCGGAGGACGGGTTGGTGATCGGACAGGTGATCGTGATGCAGCGCATTGCAATAGCCAGACCCGTTCAGGCGACTTCCGGGACGGTCTCGAACAACAGTTGCTGCACATTGGCATCCGGCGCCCGTCTGGACAAATACAGCATCTCAATGCCGACGACGCGGTCTTGATCGTCATAATCCACGATGATGCCGGGCGAGACTTCCTCTGAACGACTCGCAGGCGCCTCACTCAACGTCAGGTAAAGCGCGTCGGCTTGTCGGTCTACTTTTAACTTCATGGAATGGTTCTCCTCCTATCAAAGAATACCGTTACAATATGTGGCGGTGTTCTCCTGGTGTTACAATGACCCGTAACACGCGATGCCCAAATTCAGGGATCCGCGCGAGACGGTGTTCCAGATCCGCGTCCACTGGGTCGGTCTCAGTCACCTCTGGACGGGTCAATGCACGTTCCATCCAGGCGATCTGAATATGCCGCTTCTTGAGCGCGTCGCGTGCGTGTTCCGTCAGAACATAGTCCATCTTTCGCTCCTGCCGTGGCGCCGAGCAGGATTGATCACAAACGACCGGGCGCATAATGGGGCTGACACCCATGCTGAGAGCGATGACTCATAGAGCAGCACATTAAGCGCCTGTTCTCAGAGGCTCCGACTCATCCCCATCTCCGGCATGATCAGGCGCTCTGGAAGCACGGCGCGCAGGGTATCGAGATAGTAGAGCGCTTCTTTGTTTGGAAGGCGATAGTTCCAGCGCTGCATCAGGCGCTGGCGCTCCCGCGCAAACGTCTGGTCATCAAACCGTTCTTCAGCAACTCTGGCAAGTTCGTACATTGAGCCGGCGCCGGCAGAGAACTTCTGCTTGGGGCGCTGCACAATCGACTCGGGCAGATCGCTGGCGAACGCCTCGCGGAGCAGCATTTTCGTCGGTTCGCCGGGCGCTGCCAGTTTCCATTCCGGCGGCAGACTGAGCGCCAGCGCAATCGACTCCACGTCCAGGAACGGCACGCGCCCTTCGACGCCGAACGCCATGAACATGCGATCAGCGCGTTGAAGATTGGTGCGATGCAGTTCGCGGATCGCTATTTCAAGCTCACGATGAAGATCTTCCGGCGTTGTCAGCGCACGCATGTAGTCGTACCCGGCGTACAGTTCATCGGCGCCCTCGCCGGTGAGAATCACTTTCACCCGCTCGGAAGCCAGTCGCGCCAGGAAGTAGTTCGGTACAGCGCTACGCACCAGCGCCGGATCGGCCGATTCGAGATAGTAGATCACGTCGGGCAGCACAGCTTCCATTTCGGCGCGTGTATACACATACTCGTAATGACGTGTTCCCAGATACTGCGCCATCCGACGCGCCGCTTCCAGATCCTCGCTGCCCTCCATCCCAACGGCGAACGTTTCGATATGATCGAGTTCTGCGCATGCCAGGAGCGCGATAATGCTGCTATCGAGTCCGCCGCTGAGACTGACCCCCACCGGAACATCCGCCAGCAAACGCTTATGAACGGCTGAGCGCAGTACCGCGCGAATAGCGTTCTTCGCCTGTTCGACAGTCTCGAAGACGCCGTTTCGGGGCCAACCCTGAGCAAACTCGTAATAGGCATGGCTGCCGAAGCGCGAGTGATACCATGTCCCTGGCGGAAACGTCGTCACCTGATCGGCTTGCAGCGCGAGCGCTTTGATTTCCGAAGCAAACAGCAACGTGTGGTCGCGCTGTGCCAGATAAAGCGGCTTGATGCCGATCGGGTCGCGCGCGAGAAAGAGATCGTCGCCATCGAGAATGGCAAACGCAAACATCCCTTCGAGCAGGTTGACAAAGCCGGGACCGAGTGTGCGGTACAGGCGCAACAGCACCTCGGTGTCGCTATCGGTTTCGAGTGTCTGATCACGGAGATAGCGATCACGCAAGATGCGGTAGTTGTAGATCTCGCCGTTGAAACAGATCAGCGCGCCATCGTGCTCCATCGGTTGCCGACCGCCTTCCAGATCGATGATTGCCAGGCGTGTATGCCCCAGAACGCCTGTATCGGTGGCTACCACGCCCTGTCCATCAGGTCCTCGGTGGGTTAGCCGGTCAAGCATCTGCTCGATGCGCACAGTGTCTGTGGTTCGATACGCGCCTGCAATACCGCACATTGTCTATCCTCCTTTTATATTCAACTGCTACTCCAGTGTTCCCTCCTCGACGTAGCGGGTCAATTCACTCACGCTCAAATTGGCGATGCCCAGTCGATCCAGCGTGCGTCCACGACGCCAGTAGTCGGTACGGTGAATGATACATGCCAGACGAATAATGCTGTCGATGCCAGCGACGGCAACGCCGTAGCGTTGACCGAGCGCTGCAATCGGCACCAGGCTCATCGGCACATCCTCGAAAATGTAGCGATGGTTGAGCGTCGGCGGGGCTTTGATGCCGTAGTAGCCCGGTTGGTTCTGAATGGCTTCATAGAGTGAGTCGCCAGTTGCATTGTACGCCAGCGCCAGCCACTCCTGCGCCGTGCGGGCGCGAATACCGAGCGCAGCCGCAACCGTCACCCGCTCCCGGTCGATCACTTCGAGCACGCGGGCTACCGAAGGTGTAACGCCATCGATATAGAATTGAAAATCGCCACGGGTCGACTCGATGCGTCCGGCGTTCAACAACGTTAGTGCCGGGTGAAAAATAGCGCCCATGTTGTTCAAACCGGTGCGCAATACATTGCCGCCGTCGATATACTGCGGGAATGCGTCGTGGATCACACCAAGCACATCGCTGGTGCGATACGCAGGGAGCGCCGCCAGCGGCACCGCTTCCTTGATGCGGAAAATACGCGCCTGCGCCGGACCATCCGACCGGCTGGCGTAGATGAATGTCTCCGCTTCGGCAACGGTCACATCCGCCCGGCAACGTTCATCACGCAGCACTTTAGCAACCTCGATAGCGCCGCAGGTGCGACCGGGATGCAGAATAATAATCTGCCCATCGCGCAGATGCGGCGCCATAGATCGCGCCACTTCGGCGTGCGCCGACGAAGGAACGACCACCATTGCCACATCGCAATGATCAAGCGCCTCTTTCATATCCGATGTTACCAGCGCAAGCTGGCCAAAACCGCGCGGCCCGGTTTCACCGGACTCCAGCTCAATGCCGCGGCGCTGCCGGATAGCTTCGATATGGGCGGGAGTGCGATTGTAAAGGGTTGTCTCGAAGCCCATCAGCGCCAGATGCGCTGCCATCGCCTTCCCGCCATTCCCGGCGCCGATGACGGTGTAGCGGGTTGAGGGTGCCATACATGGTTCTCCTTTTATGTCAAGTCGTTACAAGCGTCGTATGATGATCCAGAATCTGCCGGATGCGTTGCTTTTCGTCGAGCGGACGACCCTGATCATCGACCGCCACGCACATGCCGTTGATAAAGCGCGTAACGACGCGACCGGGTGCAAAGGGATTGTTGCGCAACTGGGGTGCATCGAGCAACCCGACGGCAACGGCTTTCGTCAGGGTGGCGGGATCGGACAGCGGATCGGTGACGCCCGGCGGTGCAAGTTGCGCAATCGCATCGAGGAGCAGATGCGTCTCTTCGACCAGTTGCGCTGCCCGCGCCCGCACCGCCGGATCCGCCGTCATATCGGGTTGACCGCGTAGCGCATTTTCGATAGCGCGGCGCGCCATATCGCAGGCTTCGATCACGTCATCGGCGGTTGCGGCGTGGTGTGCTTCGGTATGACCCACAACATGCACGATATGCGGACGAAGCGCCATCTGGAGGTAGATACTCGCCGAGAGGTGTGCGCGCGATGCTGCCGGATCGACCGGGTAACTCAGCAACCCGGTGCGGGTCTGCTTCCAGATGCGGAAATCCGGTCCCGCCAGCGGCGCGGTGATCTCGATCACCGCCAGCATTTTTGCCAGGTCCATGGCGTCGGAAAGACCGGGTGGGCTGTTGAACATCAACTGTGCAATGTAATCGCGCACGCCAAAGGCGCGGGCGTTGTACGCCGAGAGGTAGGCGCTGGCGACGAAGACCGTATCAGGCGCGTCGCGCATGCCCCAGTGATGCGGTTCGTTGAGTTCGACCGGGATATCGCGCTCGCCGTACCAGCGCATGATCGTCTGATGCTCACGGATCGATCCCTCCAGATCCCACGGTCCACGTCCATCCATCCGGTTGAACCAGAAGAGCGGGATGGCGCACCAGGCGATGTTGATCGTCTCGACATACAATTCCGCCAGGCGAACGAAGTCGTCGGTGCCGGAATACGTCCTCATCAAGGGGTAGTTCCCCCGCCGACTGGCAGCGTAGAGGGCGCGGTAATCGTCGGCGCTGCGCACCGGGACGCCGCCCGCTCCGGTGCGCGCCGGGTCCTGGCGTTCGGGGTGGAAGAAATTCTCCTGGGCGTCCTGATCGGTACCGAGGGAAATGACATCGAGGCGCCGCGACTCGGCGATTTTTGCAATCCCTGCGATGGTCGCCTGCATGGTCGGCAAACCAAAATGGTGCCGCAGCAGAGGGTATGGCGACTTCCAGCGAATGCGGTCAACCGTGCGTTGCGGAAAATCCGCTTCGGTTGCCGTCGCCGGGTTTTGCCCCCTGAGATACGCCAGCACCTGATCGGCAGGTTCGCTTCCGTCGAACACCTGCTCGAAAAACCCAAGCGTTGCCGCTTTTTCCGCCAGCGGCGGCGTCCCGGCGAAGGCGAAGCGCACTCCGGCAGCGTGCAGATCATCGGCAGCCTCGGCGAACCGTCCCAGCAGATGCGCGCCGGTTTCCGGCGTCAACCGGTACGATACGCCAACCAGGTCAGCCTGTTCGCGTCGCGCCGCTTCGAGAACCCGCTCGACCGGCGTCGCCGGACCGAGAAATACGGTGCGCCAGCCAGCTTCCTCTGCCAGACGCAGAAAGTTCATCACGCCTGCGACATGGACACATTCGCCAAGCGCCGCTGCAACCACCGTTTTCTGTTTTTCTGCCATGTGTTTTCTGTCGCTTTCTACGTGCTCAAAAGCACATGCTTTTGATCCCGATAGAAATTCCTGCTTTGCGGGGCGGTCGAGGGCGTGATGCTCTCGCTCCCGTGATGGGTCGCATCGCTGCATGCGAGCGAGACGCCTGCGCACCGTGTCTCTCTCCTCCGATAAGCCGGTTGACTTCAAGTCGCATCGCTGCATGCGGGCGAGACGCCCGCACCGTGTCTCTCTCCTCCGATAAGCGGGTTGACTTCAAGTCGCATCGCTGCATGCGGGCGAGACGCCCGCACCGTGTCTCTCTCCTCCGATAAGCGGGTTGACTTCAAGTCGCATCGCTGCATGTGGGCGAGACGCCCGCGCACCCAGGCGTGCCGGGGACGCGCTGCAATGCCCCGCCGTCACTGAACCAAACCTGTCGCGCACCCAGGCGTGCTGCCGTTGGGGCACGGCATGCCGTGCCCCAACACTCCAGCAGTACTCCAGAACGACCAGAGATTGCTCCGGCAGACATTCATCCTATCAATAGATTTGATAGTATTCGCACCCGATGCGCGATCCCGACGGTCAACTGCTCTGCACTTCGCTGCTGCGGGCGTGTTGTCTCAGGGAGTGCAAACTTGCTGCTCCCGCAGCGCTTCCGGGCGTATGTGCGCTATCTGCCGGCCTCGTGCCTGTTCGCGTTCTTTTCGGTCGTCTGAAAGCCCCGTCTCAGCGCTCGAAATGGAAGTCTTCCGATCGGTGCAACGGGAGGGATCGACCTCAGGTTTCACGACGGAACGCCCCTCCGCCGAACCGGGCAGGCAGACGGGGACAGGTGACCGGCTGCGCCCTTTATGCCTGCTCACTGTATGCGCCTGTATTGTACCATCAATCATCGGAGATCGGCGTTCCCGTCTCTCATACACGGATGCGGGTCGATCAGCCACGGAAGAGCAACCAGATGCCGCCGAGCAGGATAAGGAGACCA
Source organism: Roseiflexus sp. RS-1 (assembly GCF_000016665.1). Classification (NCBI taxonomy): domain Bacteria; kingdom Bacillati; phylum Chloroflexota; class Chloroflexia; order Chloroflexales; family Roseiflexaceae; genus Roseiflexus; species Roseiflexus sp. RS-1. The sequence continues at coordinate 3,043,371 of NC_009523.1, read as the reverse complement.
ACCCCTCCGAGCACCAACCCAATAATTGGTGAGATCGACGCCGTTGTGCGCTGAAATGCAATATACCCGGCGCGCGTGCCGCCGAACATGAGTTCGGCCTCAATGGCGCGCCCTTCGACTCCATCAACGATTCGCCCGATCACCATTGCAGGACTGCCGGACTCAAAGCCAGCGTACCGTTTCGTACCCTCACCGCTAAAACTGTTCCAGCTCAGATTGTCCGACTCCTGCCATTTTACCGGCGGTTCTTCCACTCGATAGGTGTCGTTTGCCACCTGCACTGCGCCATCTTCGGTCGCAATAAGCAACGGCGGCGTCCAGCGCTCATCCTCCTTCCAATCTGGGTTGTCGTTCGCGTCGAGTCCCCGATACTCTTCGCGGATATACGCCACGAAGTTGCGGAAGCGAGTCGGGTTGCGCGGATCGATGAAGCCTTCGACGATCATCTCTGTGCCGACACTGCCGCGCTCAATGTCGCCTGCTGTCATCACCGGCAGGCGCTCGGCGCGCTCCGCCGCTTCTCGCGCCGTGCGTGCGCCAACAATGCCGATGCTGATGCCGCCGATAATGAAGAAAATCCCGGCCAGAAGCAGAACAATGGCGTTACCACGCCCTGAACAACCTCGCATAGCAGAACCTCATCGCGTACTATTGCACTCCGACGGCAAGGGTCATCGCGGCGCGCACTGCAACTGCAATTGCGCGCTCGACGGCGACCGCTTTCTGTTCGAGAACGATCGCTTCACCGGCAGTACGCTGTGCAACGATGCCACACACGCAGCCGGCGGCAAATCCGTAGACCAGTCCCATTTTGAAAAGCGTTCCGGCTTCCATTTCGTAGTTCAACACGTTCAGGCGTCGGTATTCATCGGTGATGCCGCGCAACCAGCGCAGCAGATGCGGGTTCGCCGATTCGGTGCGCTCCTGACCTTCGTAGAAGGTGTCCACCGATGCTGTCACGCCGACATAGTGCTCGATCCCTGCGGCGCGCGCGGCTTCGGCAAGTGCGACAGTCACGAATGGATCGGCGGCGGCAGGGAACTCACGCGGCGCGATGTCGTCGGCTGCGCCCTGACGACACAGCGCTGCACTGGAAATAACGATGCTGCCGGGCGGAATATGCGCTTGAATCGAACCGCTGGTGCCAACACGAATGATGGTGCGGATGCCGACCTGCACCAGTTCGTTCACGACGATACTGAGCGAAGGGGCGCCCATGCCGCTCGTGGCGGAGAGGAGCGGCGCACCGTTGGGCAATGTTCCAACATAACTGTGCAGCCCGCGGTGTTCCGAAAGCGTGCGCGCATTACTTAATGCCGTATGTGCAATCAAACGCGCGCGCTCCGGGTCGCCGCTCAGCAGCGCGATGCGCGGCGGGTTGTCTCCCAGGTCGTGGCGACCGAAACCAATGTGGTACAGGCGATCATGGGCGGTCATAGACGCTCCTTCGAGGCGGCAATCCTCGCAGCAATAACAGGTACGATCCATTAGCGCTTCCGTTGCATCAGTGCGGAGAGCAAACGGTATACTGAGCATACCCGCCCTTTTGACAATGGTCAACCCTTATCGCTCTGTGGCAACTTCTCACCTCTGCTGCTACCGCCTGTCGTGTACGATGAACCCACCGCAGTGGTTCTGGTCGCTCACGGAGGGCATACGATGGCTCAGGCTTCCCATCCTCTCAGCGCCGTCGACAGCGCCTGGTTGCATATGGACGATCCGACCAATCTGATGATGGTTACCGGAGTTGCGCTGCTCGATGGACCGATTGATGTCGAACGCTGCTACAAGACGTTTGAGTCGCGTTTGTTGTCTTTTGATCGCTTTCGCATGCGGGTGACGGATCACCGTGATGCGTTGAACGCTCCCCGGTGGGAACCTGATCCTTATTTCTCGCTCCGCTCCCATATTCACCGGGTGGCGCTGCCATCGCCCGGTGATATGACCACTCTTCAGGAATTCCTCGGTGATCTGGCAAGTACGCCGCTCGACCGCACCAAACCACTCTGGCAGGTGCATCTGGTCGAGAATGTCCTCGGTGGCTCAGCGATTGTGATGCGCTTCCATCATTGCATCGGCGACGGCACTGCCATGAACACGGTGATGCACCGGTTGATGGATACCACGCCTGATGCGCCGATCGAGCGCCCGACGCCGCACTCCAATCATGACCACACACTCGGTCCGTTGCTGGAGCCGCTTGTCTCGACGATTGAAGGAACGATCAAACTGGCGGACGATCTGGTTCACGAAGGGATGGAGTTCCTCCGTCATCCCGAACATCTGCTCGATCTACCGGCTCAGGCAGCCAGCGGGGCGCTGGCGCTGAGTCGGGTGTTGCTGCTGTCGCCCGAAACAAAGACGCCGTTCAAGGGACCGCTCGGCGTGCAAAAGCGCGTCGCCTGGTCGGCGCCTGTACCCCTGGATCAGGTGAAGCAGATCGGGAAGGTTGCTGGCGCAAAAGTGAATGACGTGCTGCTGGCAGCCGTAGCAGGGGCGCTGCGCGCCTATCTGATCGGGCGCAATTTCAAGGTGGACGGACTGGAGATCCGCGCGGTGATTCCGGTCGATCTACGACCGCCGTCGCGCGCTCACGATCTGGGGAATGAGTTCGGACTGGTCTTCCTGTCACTGCCGCTGGGAACGCCCGGTCCGGTCATGCGGCTCGCCGAGGTCAAGCAGCGGATGGAGGCGCTCAAACGCTCACCCGAAGCGTATGTCTTCTACGGTCTGCTCAATTTCTTCGGGCGCACGCCAGCGCAGGTGGAGGAGCAGGCGGTCAATCTCTTCGGCAGCAAGGCGACTGCCGTAATGACCAATGTGCGCGGTCCGACGGAGCAACTGTATCTGGCCGGCAATCGGATCAAGAACATCATGTTCTGGGTGCCGCAATCCGGGCGACTCGGCATGGGGATCAGCATTATGAGTTACTGCGGACAGGTGACGCTTGGGGTGATCACCGACACAGGGCTGGTTCCCGACCCGCAGACCATAACTGAGGCGTTCGAGCGAGAGTTCCACGTGCTCTATGATGCTATCGTGGCGAAAGAGCACGGCATCGAATCGGCTTCGTGATGCAAGTCGTTTCGATAACGAATGAGACAGAGGATGGGCACGGCATGCCGTGCCCATTCATGTTCGACAAAGCACAGTCATCACGTCCTATCGAAGGATGCAGTATGTCTCATATGTATTCGGAATGACGATGCAGTGACGGAAGGGGGAGACGGAACACTGTCCCGTCTCCCCCTTCGTATGGTTACGGTTCGCGACGGATCGGCTCACCGGTGTACGGATCGTATTTCCACTCCTCAACCGGGCGTGGGTGCTGCGGAAGTGTCGGCTGCGCCCGGATTGCGCTCTCCTCCGGCATGACGATCCACAGAATGATGTAGACCAGCGGGCTGATTCCACCGAAGAGCACTGCTACCACAAACACCAGCCGCACGATCACCGGATCGATATTGAAGTAGTTTGCCAGCCCGCCACATACGCCAGCGATCATCCGATCACTTTTGCTGCGCGCCAATTGTCCGCTCATTGAGGAACCTTCCTTTCCGTTCTTCTGTTCCTGCAATGTGTGACGAGTGCATGCGGCGGAAGGTTGCGCGTGCTGATGAATCAAATCTACTTGTTGCGCTTTCCTCGCTCTTGATGGCAGCACAAGAATTGCGCCTGGGTATATGTCTGCGTTATGGGATGAGTGCAAGTAGCACCATTTCCAGACAATGCAGGCTAGCAGTCTTGATGAAGGATGAGAACAGGCGCAAACGGGATCATGGGCTTGATATAGTTGTGCTGCGCTGTCAGTCGGTCAGGGGCGTTGAAGCTGACTTCAACCGTGCATCGAGTGGACAGCAGGCCGGGCATTCCTCTAACTATGATCGGGTGCAGCGTCTGGTCTAAATAGCTGTTCTCTCAATTTGCTGATCGTCGTCATATCTGGCGCCGTGCCACCAACGACTCGTTGAAATTCATCGATGTTGCTTGGGTTCTCGAAGTAGGTTGGTTCAGTGAGTAACACTGCTCGAACATAGCTTTCGATGCACTTGCTCTCTATGACCGCCGGGTCATGAGATACCAGTTTTGAGAAGGGAGAAGTGAAGGACGAGACTGTCAGTCCATTATCGTCCAATAAGCATCCACCTCGTACTATTGCGTTGAGTATGTCCTGCAATTGACTTTTTGATGCCTGTACCTTTTCAGCCAGAACAGATTTTACTTCAGTTATTGAGACAGGTTGATTAAGTGAACTTACCAGTGTAATCAACTCATTTATTACTTGCTGTCGATATTCTGGAACAGGACGCAGACTGGCTTTGTTAAGCAGTGTAGAAAGACCGCCTGGAGTTGCGGTAATGGTGGGATAAGATGGCGCAACGGATTCTTGATCTTGCGAAAGTCCGACAGCCGCGAGTACTGCCTTGGTGAAGTTGTTCTCGTTCGCTACGGTTATATCGTACAAACTGGTGAGGTTTTCACTGATATCTTCAGAAATGTCTAGAACAACAAGAACTGCTCTTTGCTTTGGTATTCCTAACACCTTTCTCGCATTTGAGTACTTGGCTACGTGAGTCTGATATTCTCCGGTCTTACACTCCAGCCATAAAGGCTGGTTATTCACTAAAAAAAGCACGTCAAGCTCAAAATCGTCACCATTTGGGAAGGTGATTTGTGGATTGAGCAGGCAGGTAAACTCCAGTCTGTTTTGGACGAGAAAGGAGAAGATCTTCAGGTAGATATATCGCTCGAACCATCCTCCAGTGAAGAAATTAATGACTTTTCCGACTCTTTGTGGAGCTGCGTATATCGTCTTTGTAGGCTTGTTATAGTGGTAGGATGACAAAAATGCGTATGAATACAGCATTGTGCAAAACTGGGTAGAGTCTGCTATCTCTGATTGACTGCTAGAGGATAAATTTAGTGTAACACTGCCACCCTGTGATAGACTGCGCTTGATGGATTCATAGATGCGTGACAGATTTTTGAATCTTTCCCCCAGGAACATCGCTAGCTGATCAAATACCGCATCCACCGCACTTTGTTCGCGGTAATTTTTGACAGTAATTCCCCTGGCGGTGAGCCAATCATAGACAGCTAAAGCCTTTTCTTCTTCAGTCTCGTCAGGGGAATCCACAACCTGTCCGGGTGAACCAGCTAAAACAGTCTCATCAGACCTTTCTCCTTCAGTCTTTTCGAGGGAGTCCACCACTTGTCTGGGTGAACTGGATAAAACAGTCTTTTCAGATCTTGCATAAGGCGATAATCTCAACTCACTTCTCAAAAGTTGCAGCTCCGCCGTTATGTTTTTGAGTTCCTGCAGGATTGATTCAAGAAACTGATTTTGCTCATTGCTCATAGCAGTCGCTCACTTCCTGTTTTGTTGCGCAACCTGTTGTCATATAAGACTATATATCAACACGTGATCAATGTCAAGGGGCTACCAGGCGCAGCGACCGCCAGACCTCTTCAAAATGCAGATTCATAGAGGAGTCTTTCTTCCTTGCGCGTCCGGTACAGCGCAGCGCCCTGCGTCCGGCTGCGTCGCTGGCATTCCGCCTCGGAATAGACCAGCACATCAGCTTTGACCAATGCCCACGTAAGCTGGCGATCGTGATCCAGATCACCCCGGTTACGGTGGCGAATAAATCCTACGGCCTCGCGAGCGGCATCCAGCATGTGCTGAAGTCGGATCAGATCATCCGGCTGCATACTGTACTTCTGCTTCAGCGATGACTTGACTTCGGAAATACGGACTGAGATCCTCCGGCGTGCGCAGGTCAACCGTTCGTCCTCCCAACAGCATTGAGAGTTCCTGTTCCATGCCAGCAATATCAAAGAGGGTAGGAATGCGGTCTGGCTCGAACTCGACCAGAATATCCACATCACTATCCGGCCTGAAGTCGTCCCGTAACGCTGAACCGAAGACCGCCAGCTGCCGGATGCCGTGCTTCCGGCAGAATGCTGCAATACATTCAGGAGAGAGATGGATGTTTTTCATAGCTTGATCTCCGTGTCAGGGGCACCGGATGCGCAGTCCGTTATGAGAGAGAATTGTATCACAGCGCATACGCGGTGCAAAGAGATTTCCGCCGGGACCAGGAGGCGCCAGAAAACGCTCCATCTGTCAGGAATACTATATCCGCTCAAAATGCGGCGGAGGCGGTTCAGTGCACCGCCTCCGCCACGCCGATGGATCGCCCCCGGATTGGTTTTCAGTTGCCGCACGGCGCAACATTGCGCCAGTTTGGTACGCTATCGTTCACGATCTGCACACCGCTCACACCATAGGTGAGAGTCAACTGGCGGTTGGCGATCTCGTCGCACGCCGCACCCTTCTCGACGTAATCCCACGAACCAAGGGTGTACTTGTACTCGATCTGGGTTGTCTCCTTACCGGTGAGTGTGATCGACCACTGGTTCGGACCGGTCTGGGTCAGCGCCACGCCGCCGGGATTCCACTGCGGCAGGTTGCCGTCGAGACGGTCGAGGAACCCGGCGATGTAGACTGTACTGCCTGCCGGGGTCGTGGGTGGTATAGTCACGGTAAATGTGACGCTCACCGTCCGCAGTTCGGCGGTCGCCGCGACTTCGGCGGAATTGGCGGAGCGGTTGAACGACGTATCCACCGCGCGAACGACGTAGTAGTAGGTTGCGCCCTGGGTGATGGACGTGTCGGTGTACTCGACGCCGGTGACCGTCGCAATCGTGGTGTACGGTCCGCCTGCCACGCTGCTGCGACGCACTTCGTAGCCGTAGAGGGTCGGATCGCCAGTCACCGCGTTCCAGCGCAGGGTAATGCCTGCTGGCGAAGCGGTGACGACAGTCAGACCGGTTGGCGTCGCTGGCGGCGTGGTGTCGCTGCTGGCGACGACCGTGAGTTTGCCCGCCTGTGATGGGCTGTAGCCGTTGCCGATGCCGTCCAGGTCGGCATAGGTCCATTCGCGTCCATTGGTCGTGCTGTAGCGATAAGCGTAGTCGAAATCTCCGGTTTGATCAGGCAGCAGACTGGCTTTGAACTCGTCGTTGTTGCCAGCATCGACGTTGAACTCAGCCTCGATCCAGATCCATGCGGGGTTGCCTGCCGGGTCGCTGTCGCGTGGACCATACCCGAGTTGCGCGCGCAATCCTTCCGTCGCTCCCGGACGGTTGGTAACGCCATCGATCCAGACCTGACCGAAGATCAGCGGGGTGCGGTTGATTGCGCTGATGGTGTGGGTAATCGATGGGGGCCATTGCAGGTTCGCCCATCCGATCTGGAGGCGAGGCATCGCCTGGACTTCGTTCGAGAATGCGCTTTCGTTCCCTTTCTCGTCCAGGGATGTGACGACGTAGAAGTAGTCGCGCGCATTGCGCAGCCCGGCGTCGGTGTAGGCGGTTGCGCTCAGCGGCGCATTGTTGACCTTCACGAAACCGCCGCCGCTCAACGGACTGCGGTAGAGGTTGTATCCGGCTGCACCGGGGACGCTGTTCCACGCCAGGCTTACCTGCCCGTCGCCCTCACCCGTCACCCGCAGGCTGGTCGGAACCGGCGGCGGCGTCAGATCGGCAAGGTAACTGGTCAGCAGCACGGCGCTCATCGGGTTGAGCGTCACCCGCACTGTGCCGTTCTGAACATTCAGCCAGTCCTTCAACTGGTCATTGGCAACGCAGTACGAAGGGAAGAAAGCCGTACCGTCGGGAACAACGCCAGCGACCGGAATATCAACCGTGCGCGATTGCGAACTGCGATTGATCGCCACAATTGCCGCGTCATCGCCGCTGATGCGCGCATAGGCAACCGTTCCGGCAGCATCGTCTGCCATCAGGAAGCGGAGATTGCCGGCGTGCAGCGAGCGGTAGTGATGGCGGATGCGCGCCAGGTCGCTGTAGTGACGCAGCAGCGATCGATCGGGATTCCCGCCGGTCTCCACCCACGGATAGGTGCGCCGGTCATCGGGATCGTCATCGCCGGTGACGCCAACCTCATCGCCGTAGTAGATCGTCGGAGCGCCGGGCATGGTGAACTGAATGAGCGAAGCGATCCGCAGGCGTTGTTTGCCGTTCGCCAGATTGGCGGCGTTGAACTCCTTATCGGCGCGGGTCTCGGCGCCCGGCGTCAACGTCCACAGGATGCGCTCGGTGTCGTGGCTGCCGACCAGGTTCATCAGCGTCAGATAGGCAGCGTCGGGGTAGTCTTCACGAATGGAACTGATACGGTTGGCGAACTCCGACGGCGTGATCTGGCGTCCGCTGTCGGCGAACCCTTTCGAGTCGAAAGGTCCTGGCGTCAGCAAGCCGATGATCGCATCGCGCAGACGGTAGTTCATCGTTGTGTCGGCAGTATCGCCGCGCAGATGTCGGAGCAGCGTGCTATCTTTCTGCCACAACTCGCCGATGATCAGCGCATCGTGGCGCGTTTCGCGCACCACCGTGCGGAAGGTGGTCCAGTAGTCCGGCGGGAAGGACGAATCACCCATCACATCGAGGCGCCATCCGCTCGCTCCCTGGCGCAACCAGTAGCGCGACACGCTGTTCGGTCCGATCACGAAATAGTTCAGCACCGCCGGATTTTCTTTCCGTATCTCCGGAATGCTGTCGAAGCCAAACCAGCCGACGTAGTAGGTATCGTCGCCGCCTGGAGTCGATGGCGCACAGGGTGACGGTTCGCCCGGTCCGGGTCGGCGGAAACGGAACCAGTCGCGGTAGGGCGATGCAGCCGACTCACACGCGCCGAGGGTGGCGTAGTACCCGTAGCGGTCGAACTGCGGACTATCCGATGACATGTGGTTGAAGACGCTATCGACGATCACGCGGATGCCGCGCCGTTCCGCCTCGCGCACCAGACGCCGGAAGTCGGCGAGTGTGCCGAGCGCCGGATCGATGCGGAAGTAGTCGTAGGTATCGTAGCGGTGGTTCGACTTCGCGTGGAAGATCGGGTTGAAATAGATCACCGTCACGCCGAGATTCTTCAGGTAATCGAGCCGGCCGATCACACCGCGCAGATCACCGCCATAGTAGTCGCGTCCACGTGGACTCTCCTTCGTTGGACTCCATGACGGCGGCGTGTCGTCGAAGCGCCACGGGCAGTTGGTGGCGGCGTCGCTGTAGTTGCGGCAGTATCCCTCAGGCAACTCCCCCCACGGCAGCGCGATGACCGGATCGTCATACCGGCTGTCGCCGGTGCGCGGGTCGTTGCGCGGGTCGCCATTGCGGAAGCGATCCGGGAAGATCTGGTAGATCACGGCGTTCTTCGCCCACTCCGGCACGGTAAACGCCGGATCGTAGAACATCAGCGCCCA